>CAYRFI010000114.1:0-13587 GCA_964423595.1 uncultured Thermoanaerobaculia bacterium
TCGAAGGGCGGGATGTCGGCGTCCCACTCGAGCAGGGTGGCGCGGAGGCCGACGGTACGAATGGTGTAGCCGAAGAGTTCCCACACCGGGTCCACCACGTGATCGGAGTGGGTGTCGATGATGTGAGTGCCCTTGTTCGTATGGCCAGCAAGGTGGTACTGGCAGACACGGTCCGCCGGGATGGCGTCGATGTAGGTCACCGGGTCGTAGCCATGGTTGTAGGCTGAGACATAGACGTTGTTGACATCGAAGAGCAGCCCACAGTCTGCCTCTCCGGCGAGCCGCGCCACGAACTCCCACTCGGTCATGTCGTTGTCGGCGAACTCGAGATAGGTGGAGGGGTTTTCCAGAACCAGCGGCCGTTCGAGGAAGTCCTGGACGATCTTGATGCGCTCGACAGAGTGGGCGAGGGTCTCTTCGGTGTAGGGCAGGGGGAGGAGGTCATGGGTGTTGCGGCCGAGGACCCCGGTCCAGCAGATGTGGTCCGACACCCAGAGCGAGCCGGTGCGCTCGGCGAGGTTTTTGACCTTGGCCAGGTAGTCGAAGTTGATGGGGTCGGTGGAGCCGATCGACATCGAAACCCCGTGCATGACGGTCGGGTAGCGCTCCGAGATCTGGTCGAGCATGAAGAGAGGCCGGCCGCCGGTGTCGAGATAGTTCTCGGTCAGAATCTCGAAAAAACCGATCTTCGGGCGTTCCGACAGGATGTGGGCGTAGTGGGTGGTGCGGAGCCCGACTCCGAGCCCGAGATCCGGCAAACCCCAACGGTTGTCATTCATTTCAATCCCCCTCAAGGTGCCACGTTCCGCATTGATGCATTCCGGAAGAATGGAGCGTTTGCGGCACGCCACGTCTGTAATGCATCAGTGCGGAACGTGGCACCTCAGTGGCTGCGGGCCCCGAGCTCACGCCCGGGGCCCGCTCCGGGTCGGTTCTCAGGCGTCTTTGACCGGGACGGCGCAGCCGCCCTTGCCCTTGCAGGAGTTCTTGGCAGCGCAGCCGTTGTCGCCGGACTTGCAGCCGCCGAGGCCCTTGCAGTCGTTCTGGCCCTTACAGGCGTGCCTGGCGTCCTCGGACGCGCAGCCGCCTTTGCCCTTACACGAGTTCTTGCCGGCACAACCGTTGTCACCGGACTTGCAGTTGCCCTGGCCCTTGCAGGCGTTCATCCCCTTGCAGGCGTGGCGCTCAGCGTTCTGAGCCTGGTCGCCGGACTTGCCGCCGCAACCGTCCTTGCCGCCGCAGCCGTTCTGGCTCACCTCGGTGGGGGTGCTCGCCGACCCGGCGGCCGGCACCATCACACCGGCACCCGCGATCATCCCCGCCATTGCTGCGTTGACCAGGAGCTTTTTCATCTTCGAGTTCATGCTGTCTCCTTTCCATTCGTTTGAGTTCTGGTTGATAGACCCGAGTCTAACATGATTGAGTCTGCGTCTCAGTGTGTTTCTGAAATGAGTTTGTTGTGTGGCTCACCAAAGGTTACAGACGGTTGAGAAATCTCAGGGAGATTCGGGGCTCAGCGAGGCGATGGGCGCGGGCGCCGAGCGCATGATCCTGCGCAGCAGGGCGTCGAGGCTGAGCTTGCCGGCGCCGTAGAAGACGAGCCAGAGCAGGAAAAGGAGGAAGGTGAAGGAGGCGATGTCGGTCGGGGTTGTTTCTCTATTGCCGCCCCACGAGGCGAGAAAATCCGCCGTGTCCGCAGTCAGTAGGGCGACCACCATCGTGATCGACAGACCGCCAGCGAAGAACCTCGTGAAGAGGCCGAGGATCAGCATGATGCCGCCGACGGTCTCCATTGACGCCACCAGTCCTGCGTGGAAGGTTGGAAACGGTAACCCCAGTCCCTGAAAGAAACCGACGACGTTCTCGAAGTGGCGGAACTTGCCGATTCCGGTCTGGAAAAAGGCGAGGCCGATGACGATGCGCGTCGCCAACGGTGCGATGAACGCCAGATGGCCTGTGATGCGTTCCACCAGGCTGTTGGCACGGCCGAGGGCGTTTCTGAATTCCATGATTGCCTCCTTGGCTTGGATTCAGACCCACCTATGCGCATCACCTCCGATCGGTTTCATCAAATAATCAACCGCACCCCGCCGAGTTCTTCCAACCGGTACGGGAAATGGTCCCCGGGCGAGCCGATGAACATAAAGTTCTTGGGTATCCGCCAACGCTTCGAGAGCTTGTCGATGAGCGCGGGACCGAACTCCCCCTCCACCTCGACGTACTCGATGTCGATCTCGGTGTAGGCCTCGTCGAGGAATGCGAGGTCCTGCTCCAGCCTCGACGGGATCTCCTTCCTGTCGGTGTAAACGATCACCACCCTGATGCGGTTGGTGTGCTCGTTTCGCCGAACATAGAGCATGGCCTCGTTGAGGTTGGCGATGCTGTCGCCGCGGGTGAAAAAGACGAAACGCTGCGAGTTGATCTGGTCGATCTTGGCACGAATGGCCTTCGTCGCCCGCGAGGTGCGCTTCTGGATCGCCTCGCTGACCGCCCGGATCGCGAACAGCATGATCCGCATGATCTCGATCCGGCTTAGCATGATGCCGACGATCAGGATTGCCGGCACGAAGTAGCCGAGAAAGACCCTGAGGTAGGCCGGGTTGAGAAGGATGTTTCCGACCAGCGCGGCGGCCACGGCCGTGATCGCCATGACGACCGAGGGCCAGGACGCTATGGTCGGCCGCGGCAGGCGCGCCCGTTTAACCTTGAGCAGGATGTTGCCGACGCCGAAGAGCGCCATCACCGCCAGGAAAGAGATCGTGTAGACACCCGCCAGCGCGCCGAGGTTACCGTGCGTCAACAGAAGCACCGACACCGCGAGCAGGAAGAATGCAATGATGATCCAGTGGGTGGTGCCCATCCGGTTAGTCTTGAGGAGGAGCTGCGGCAGGCAACGGTCGAGGGTCATGCGCTTGACCAGGCCGGTGACCCCGACGTACGACGTCAGCACTGCGCCTGAGAGGACCAGGGCCGCATCGACCGAGACCAGGATCGACAACCATTTTCCGCCTGCGATGAGCCCCATGTGGGAGAGCAGGGCTTCCTGGTTGTGCGGCACCGCCGCGACCGGCACCAGCGCCAGGGCGAGGAGGGCCATCGACGGGTTGAAGAAGCTCACTGCGCCCCACATATTGCGCAGGGTCTTGGGGAACACGCCATGGTCCTGTTCCTCAACGAAGTTGGCAGAGCTCTCGAAACCGGAGATCCCGAGCATGGCCGCCGCGAAACCGAAAAAAAGCGCCTGCGGCACGCTGATCTCCATGGGGGCGGCGAGGTTCGCGACCAGGGTCGCTGGCCCGCCACGCAGCACGAAAAGAACACCCACTCCCAAAAGCATGAGAAGGGTCGCAACGTGGATGATGAATATGAAGACTGCAACCCTGGCCGACTCGCCGATGCCCATTATGGTCAGAGCCATGAAGGCTGCGAGGAGGACGATGGTCGCCGCGATCACCGGCAGGCCGTGCCACAGAGAGTGCACGTAGTGCATCGCTTCGGATGCCGAGATCACCGCGGTCGCCATGTAGGAGAGCAGTGTCAGGCATGCGGCCAGCGAGGCTACCTTCTTCGAGGTTGTGTTGAGAAGCGCGTTGTAGGCGCCGCCGTTGAGCGGCAGCGCGCCCACCACCTCGGCGTAGATCTTGCGGTAGAGAAAAAGCACCGCGGCGACGATCAGCAGCGCAACCGGCGCCCATTTGCCAGCCTGGAGGATGGTCAAGGCCGACACGTAGAGACAGGACGAGGTGATGTCGTTGCCGCAGATGGCGGTCGCCTCGATCTGGTTGAGCTTGTAACCCGGGTCGCGGTATTCCTTGTGTGTCATTGCTCTTTCGTCAGCCCCGGAGAATAGCAGGAAAAAGCCGGCTCCGGTTCCTGGCCCCATCAAAGGGTCATGAGCGTGTTCAGCGGGTCGTCGCGAGACGTCGGATCACCCGGAAGATCCGCGGCGCGTCACTCTCCGCCTGGTTCGCGCAGGCGATACATTCCGATTGCGGCGATCACTCCTCCGATAACCGCGCCGGTGATCTGTTTCCAGCCGATCCCGGTTCCCTCACCGATGCCGACGGCATCGGCAGCCAGGCTGACGACAAACAACAAGACCCCAACGACGAGGAGAATCACTGGCTTTTTCATTGGTCATCCCTTCCTAGCCCGGATATCTCACCAGCTATGTGCGCGGCATCGAGGATACCTCAACGGAAGAGCACCGCCCACACTGCGAGCGCCAGCATCAGGTAGAAATAATGCCACTCGGCATGCCAGATGTAGGGGCGTAGGCGGTCCGAATCGATGCTCAGTTTGAAGATCGAGGCGGAGAACAAGATTGCGGCGACCATTGCGAACATCGCGGTCAGTCTGATGTCCCATGGAGCGAGGGCGGCGAAGAGCAGTGGGTTGATCATGTGGGGCACGATCAGGCGACGACGGTAGGAGGCGATGACGACGACGACCGCGACGATGACTGTGGCAACGACCAGAAGGAGCCAGTGAACCGGGGCGATCCGAGCGCCGAACCAGTAATTGGCCGGTGCGCCGGCGCCAAGAAGTCGGACTGCGGTGACGATCAGGCCCGTGGCCGCGCCGCCGATGACTGAGCGGACGAGGATCTTCGTGGCACCCGCGCGGTCGCTCCGCGGGCACAGAATGTAGGCCGCCGTGTAGGCGAGGCCGAGGAGCCAGACTCCGTCAAGCCACGCCCATACGCCGAGGATCGCCGGCAGGAATGCGACCTGTTGTGGCTTTTTCTCGAGGTAACGCTCAGCCGAGAAGACAGTCGCTCCAAAGAGCATCAACGACGGCGCCCAGTCCGCGGCCAGCACCGCCGGCCGGGCGAGCGCGGCAGCGCCGAAGAGCAGTACCGAGCACACCAGGTGGTCGCGATTCTTCTTCTTCAAGCCAAGGAAGAGGAAGAACGAACCTGTAGTCGCCTCGAGGGTCCGCAGCCATGGAGGGCCACCGAAGATGAGCACGGCGATGACGACGAAGACCGACGCCATGCCGACGTACTCCATCTTCAGTCGCCGTCCGTACACCTCTACGGGTCCCGGCTCATATCCTTCGATGACGATGCCGTCGGTCTCCGTCACTGCGCCTCCAACGCCGCGTTGCGCCCGCATCCTGAGCATGCGGACCTCGGTTGTCAAGAACGGGTCAATTCTCGGGCCTGCCGTTGACGAAATATGGGCCGGTGCAATATTGTTCAAGTGTGCGTATGAATCGGATGATCACCATCGCTGTTGTCGCGCTGCTCCTGCCGGGATTGGCGCTGGCGATCCCGATTGCCGGCTCCTGCGGCCTGTGCGGCGACGGGGACGTTTGCCACATGCAGCAGGCTGAGCGGCCGGCCACCGAGAGCCACTCGTGCTGTGAAACGGAATCAGAGACCCCTCCAGAGCCATCATTCGGCACTTCGGCCTGTACGTGCGGTCGCGAGACGCCACCGGCGCTCGCCGCCGATGCGCCACTCACGGTCGACACCGTCGCCGATGCAACGTCTTTTTTGGAAAAGACTCCTCCGGAATCCCCCGCTGGTGTGAAGACCTCGCACTCCGGCCGCCCGCCGGCACCGCCACCATCCCCACCTGCATTCCTGATCGACTGTGCATTCCTGACCTAAGGCAGTTCACTTCGCGAATTGCTGACGGGGGAGAGGTGTATCTTCTTCCCACAACCAAAGGGGTCAGAAATGAAGAGAACTCATGTCTTTTCAAGAGCTCGCGTGGCACTGTTCGTGGCCGGCGTTGTTTTGGTTGCGTGCCTCGTGGCCGCGGATACTGAAGAACCGGCAGGGCTGACCGGCGCCGACGAAATCATGGCGTCGGTGACCGATGACAAGCTTCGGCTGCTGCTCGAAGAGGTGCTCCAACGCAATCCGCGACTGGCTCGCCTGGCGGCGGAGGCGGCGGCGGTCGAGCAGCGTGCGCCGCAGGTCACGGCCCTGCCCGACCCGACGGCGTCATTGACGTGGTTTCTGATGTCTCCCGAGACCCGGGTCGGTCCGCTCAAGGCGTCGGTCAACATCACCCAGTCATTGCCCTGGTTCGGCACCCTCGGGCTCGAGGAGCAGGCTGCCATGTTGGAGGCGGCGGCGAGCCGGTTTCGGGTCGAGGCGGCACGGCTCGATGCGGTGACCCAAGCCAGGACCGCGTACCACGAGCTGCAGTTCCTCGATATCGAGCGGGACGTGGTCAGCGAGGACCGGACGACCCTGGACCACTATGCCGAGCTCGCCCTCGCCCGCTACGCGTCGGGTGTCGGTCTCAACCAGGCGGTGATCAAGATTCAGGCGGAGATCACCCGCGCCGAGAGCCGCTTGCTCGAGATCGCCGCACGCCGGGCCGAGGTGGTCGCGCAACTCAACGCGCTGCGCGATCAACCGCAAACGACACCGGTAGCGGTCGCCGGGCCGCTGCCCCGGCAATCTGTTGAGCTCGTGCCCGAAGAGTTGCGGCGGCGAGCGCTCATGGCGCGGCCGGAGGTGGCGGCGGCCACTGCCATGGTCGAGGCATCAGCGGCTCGGGTGGAACGATCAAAGAAAGCCTACGGCCCGAATCTCATGGTGGGTTTGAGCTACGGCTTTGTGGGTAACCGTGACGACGCGGTTGGACGCCTCAACCCACCCGAGGAAAACGGACAGGACACTCTCGGTTTGACGGCCGGAGTCAACCTGCCGGTTTGGCGATCGAAGCTCGCGGCCGGCGTCGAGGAGGGCACGGCCAGGCGTCTCGCCGCCGAAGAGTCGGTTCGCGAAGTGACGGCATCAATCGACGGAGATTTGGGGAATTTTCTGCAGCGAATCCCGCTGCTCGAGGATCAGGTGGATCTCTACGAGAACGTACTGATCGTGCAGGCGCGCGAGTCGTTGCAGTCGGCCGAGTCGGCGTATGCGACCGGAACCGCCGGCGCCCTCGACCTGCTCGACGCCGAGCGCGTCCTCTTCCAGGTCCGGATCGCCGCGGCGCGCGCGCGGACCGACCTCGCGATCTCGGATGCGAAGCTCGAGGGCGCAATCGGCGCGCCCCTGGAGGTGACGCCATGACAGAACATCGAGTCGTCGTTGAACGGAGGAGCGGTCGTCCGGGGCAGCGCGGAAGCGCGCTCGTTCGGGCGCTGGTGTGGTTGTTGGTGGGGGCCGCAGTCACCGTGTTGCTTGTGGTCGACCCATTTGGCGTGAGCCCGGTGGATGGGTGGTTGGGAGTTCAGCGAACGGCGGGCGTCGGACACGGAGGCGGAGACGGGCAGGGAGAAATGCACGAAGCAGGGTTGTGGACCTGTTCGATGCATCCGCAGGTGATCGAGAACGCGCCCGGCCAGTGCCCGATCTGTGGCATGGACCTTGTGCCGGTCAAGACCGAGGCCGGGCACAAAGCGAAGAGCGAGGGTGGGGAGCGGAAGATTCTGTTCTACCGCAGCCCGATGGATCCCAGAGTCACGTCGCCGGTGCCGCGAAAGGACGAGATGGGCATGGCCTACGTGCCGGTCTACGCCGACGAGATGCAGTCAGCCGCCGCCGACGAGGCGGTGGTCACGATCGACCCGTCGGTGCAGCAGAACATGAATGTGGTGACCGAGCCTGCGAAGCGCCAGGATATCTCACACGAGATCCGCACGGTCGGCTACCTCGACTACGACCAGGAAAAGATGGTTTCGGTGACCACCAAGTACCCGGGGTTCATCGAGAAGACGTATATCAACCACATCGGCCAGCCGGTGGTCAAAGGCGAGCCTTTGTTCGAGATCTACGCGCCCGAGCTGGTGCAGACCGAGCAGGAGCTGCTGTCGGCGTTGCGGTACGCGACCAGCCTAAGCTCGGCGTCGGGAGAGACCAGGCGCCGTGCCGAGGCGTTGGTCGAAGCGGCGCGGCAGCGGTTCGCCTACTGGGACATCAGCCCTGAGCAGGTCCAGCGGCTCGAGGAGACCGGCGAGGTTTTCCGCACCCTTCAGGTCCTGGCACCAGCCAGCGGCGTGGTCATGTTGCGGATGCCCGGTCTCGAGGGCATGGCGGTTCGTCCGGGGATGGAAATTCTCCACATTGCCGACCTCTCCGATCTCTGGCTCAGAGTGGAGATCTTCGAAGATCAGCTCGCATGGTTCAATGTCGGCAGCCGGACGACGGTCAGCCTGACGTACTTCCCGGGTGAGACCTTCCGCGGCCGCGTGCGCTATATCGAGCCCGAGGTCTCGGAGAAGACACGCACCGTGCAGCTCACCCTCGAGGTGCCCAACCCCGGCGGGAAGCTCCGGGTCGGCATGTACGCCACCGTGGTCTTCGAGCCGGTCGCGGTGAAAAACGCCCTGACGATTCCAAGCGAGGCGGTGATCCGAACCGGCAAGCGGAACCTGGTGGTGGTCGACCTCGGTGGAGGACGCTTCGCCCCGCGCAAGGTGACGCTCGGCCCCTCCGGCGACGGTATCGTCCAGGTGCTCAACGGTCTGACGGACGGCGACGAGGTGGTGACCTCGTCCCAGTTCCTGATCGACTCCGAGTCCAACCTCCGCGAGGCGATCCAGAAAATGATCACCGAAAAGCGTGGGGGAGGTGGGTCGTGAATGTCCGTCTCCGTACCCGAACGGGTGAGTTGGAGGGGCGTGACGCCACGTTGATTTCGGGCACGGGCAAGGAAACGGAGACGGGCACGGGAGGCATCACATGCTGAACCGCATCATCGAATGGTCGCTGAGGAACCAGTTCATGGTCGTGATCGGAGTGTTGTTTGCCATCCTCGGGGGTATCTGGGCGATGAAATCCATTCGCCTCGACGCGATCCCCGATCTCTCCGACGTCCAGGTCATCATCTACACCAAGTACCCGGGTCAGGCACCGCAGGTGATTGAGGACCAGGTCACCTACCCCATTGCGTCGAAGATGCTCGCAGTTCCGTACGCCAAGGTGGTGCGCGGATACTCGTTCTTCGGCTTCTCCTTCGTCTATGTGATCTTCGAGGACGGCACCGATCTGTACTGGGCGCGGTCGCGGGTGCTCGAGTACCTGAACGGCCTCGGCGGCCAGCTTCCCGACGGCGTCACGCCGCAGCTCGGGCCCGACGCGACCGGGGTCGGTTGGGCCTTCATGTATGTGCTCAACTCACCCAAGCGAAGCCTGGCCGATCTCCGTTCCTACCAGGATTGGTACCTCAAGTATGGGCTGATGTCGGTGGAGGGCGTGTCCGAGGTCGCTTCGATCGGAGGATTCGTCCGCCAGTACCAGGTCGAGGTCGACCCGGTCAAGCTCCGGGCCTACAACATTCCACTCACCAAGGTTTCGATGGCGATCAAGCGATCCAACAACGACGTCGGTGGACGCCTGATCGAGCGCGGCGAACGGGAGTTCATGATCCGCGGCCTCGGCTATGTCAAGGAGATCAAGGACCTCGAGCTGATCCCGCTCGGATCGGGGCCCGGTGGTACACCGATTCTGCTCAAGGATGTCGCGAGCGTCTCGCTCGGACCCGAGATACGGCGCGGCCTCGCCGACTGGAACGGCGAGGGCGAGACGGTCGGCGGTGTGATTGTCGTTCGCTACGGCGCAGACACTTTGTCGACAATCGCCCGCGTCAAGGAGCGTTTGGCAGAGCTGAAGCACGGGCTGCCCGACGACGTGGAGATCTCGGTGGCCTACGACCGCACGGAGCTCATTCACCACGCGATCACGACGCTGACTCACACTCTCGTCGAGGAATCGATCATCGTCGCCCTGGTCTGCATCGTCTTTCTCTTCCACTTCCGTTCGGCATTCGTGGCGATCGTCTCGATCCCGATTTCGATTCTTCTCGCCTTTATTGTCATGCGGGTCCAGGGGCTCGGCGCCAACATCATGTCGCTCGGCGGGATCGCGATTTCGATCGGAGTTCTGGTGGACGCGGCGATCATCATGGTGGAGAACGCCCACAAGCACGTCGAGGAGTGGAAGGGCAAACGATCGCACTTCGAGATCATCCTGCGCTCGGCGCAGGAGGTCGGGCCGACGCTGTTTTTCAGCCTCCTCGTCATCACCGTATCCTTCATGCCCATCTTCACGCTGCAGGCTCAGGAAGGACGACTTTTCAAACCGTTGGCGTTCACCAAGACGTACTCCGTCGGGCTTGCATCGCTTGTCGCAGTCACCGTCATTCCGGTCCTGATGTTCTGGTTCGTTCGCGGCAAGATCTACTCGGAAGAGAACCATCCGGTCTCGCGGATCCTGCAGCGCGTGTACACACCCTTCCTCAACCTGGCTCTTCGCTGGCGTTGGCCAGTGGTGCTGATATCGGTCGCGCTCGTCGCGATCACTTGGGTTCCCATGAAGCGGATGGGCTCGGAGTTCATGCCCCCCTTGTGGGAAGGCGACCTCCTCTACATGCCCACGACCTTCCCCGGGATCTCGATCACTAAGGCGCGCGAGCTGCTGCAGCAGACAGACAGAATCATCGCCTCGTTCCCGGAGGTGGAGTCGGTGCTGGGCAAGGTGGGCCGCGCGGAAACCGCCACCGACCCGGCCCCACTGTCGATGATCGAAACCACTATCGTCCTCAAGGATCCGTCCGAGTGGCGGCCCGGCATGACGAAGGACAAGCTGATTGAAGAGCTCGATCGGGCGATCCAGTTCCCGGGCCTGACCAACGCCTGGACGATGCCGATCAAGACCCGCATCGACATGCTGTCGACCGGAATCAAGACCCCGGTGGGCATCAAGATCGCGGGACCGGACCTGACGGAGCTCGAACGCATCGGCAAGCAGGTCGAGGCGGTCGTCAAGCCGCTGCCGGGGACCCTGTCCGCCTACGCCGAGCGTGTGATGGGTGGAAACTATCTCGACATCGACATCGACCGCGAGGACGCCGCACGCTACGGCGCCACCGTGGGAGACGTGCAGGACGTGATCATGTCCGCGATCGGCGGGATGAACGTCTCCTGGACCGTGGAAGGGCTCGAGCGCTACCCCATCAACGTCCGCTACCCGCGCGAGCTGCGGGACAACGTGGCGGCTCTCGCCGAGGTGCTGGTAACGACGCCGACAGGCGCTCAGGTACCGCTTTCCCAGCTTGCCGCCATCCGCATCCACCAGGGCCCGCCCGCCATCAAGTCCGAGAACGCCCGCCCCAACGCGTGGGTGTACGTGGATCTGCGAGGTATCGACGTGGGGACGTGGGTCGAGCGCGCGAGGCGCGAGGTGGCGGACAACGTCACTCTCCCGCCGGGTTACACGATTTTCTGGTCCGGTCAGTACGAGTACATGCAGCGCGCGAAGGCGCGCTTACTGTTCATCGTACCGATCACGCTGTTCCTGGTCTTCTTCATCCTCTACCTCAACACGAAGTCGTTGACCAAGACGGCCATCGTGCTGTCGGCTATACCGTTTTCGATCATCGGCTCGGTCTGGCTCCTCTTCTACCTGCACTACAACTGGTCGATCGCGGTCTGGGTCGGTCTGATAGCCCTGGCCGGGCTGTCGGCCGAGACGGGGGTCGTGATGCTCCTGTACCTCGACATCGCGTTCGAGAGGTGGTCCGCTGAGGGACGGATGGCGACCTACTCCGACCTCGTCGAGGCCGTCGACCACGGCGCCGTCAAACGCATCCGTCCGAAGATGATGACGGTGATGGCGATTCTCTTCTCCCTCGGGCCTATCCTCTGGGCCGCCGGTGCCGGCGCCGACGTCATGCGGCGCATCGCAGCTCCGATGGTGGGAGGTGTGTTCACGTCGTTCGTTGCCGAGCTGATAGTGTTCCCGGCGATCTATTTCATCTGGCGATCCATGAAGCTCAACCCTTCACCACTGTTCTCTCACGACGGCGGGGACGCACCGTTGGCCGCCGATCGAAGGGAGAAATCATGAAAGAAATCAAGGCGTACATCAGGATCTCAAGGGTCGACGACGTGATCCGTGCGCTTCGTGCGGCCGGGGCGCCCGGGATTACCGTGTGCAGAGTTCACGGGGTGGGGTACGGCTACGAGTCGTACCTCTTCACCCTGGCGCCGAGTGAGATCAAGAAGACCCCGGAGGTAGCCAAGATCGAGGTGGTCTGCGCAGACGACTGCGCCGACGAAGCCGTCGAGGTCATTGTCGGCGCCGCCCGCACCGGCGACCCGGGCGACGGCATCGTGTTCGTGACACCTGTCGAGCGCGCGGTCAAAATCCGAACGGGGGACGAGGCGCCTGAATCACTTCGACCCTGAGAGGACCCGACGAGACGCAGGGACGATTCGCACCTACCGTGCCTGAGGAGGCTCAGATGCATGACGATGATCACAGCGGAGACGGCAGTAAGGAAGGTCCTGCCGCCGGCATGATGAAAGATCCAGTGTGCGGGATGGACGTCGCCCCGGCGATGACCCGGTACAGCCTCGAGCACAAGGGGGCCACCGTCTACTTCTGTTCGGCGCACTGCCTCGAGACGTTCCGTGCGGCCCCCGACGAGTATGCCGGGGGGCTGGCAGATTCGGACCACGCACCTCGTGCAGAGACGCCGGCTGCGGCGGTGCGGGTTCCGGTAGCGTGCCCGGTCTGCGAGTCTCCGGAGGCGCCGCGGTCGCCGGCGTCGGCTGCTCAGTACACCTGCCCGATGCACCCCGAGGTCCGGTCCCCCGAGCCGGCGCCGTGCCCCAAGTGCGGGATGGCGCTGGAGCCGGAGGCGCCGAGCGCCGCATCCACGCGGGTCGAGTACACCTGTCCCATGCACCCGGAGATCGTACGCAGCGAGCCAGGCAGCTGCCCGAAGTGCGGCATGGCCCTCGAGCCGAGGACCGTGACTGCCGAAGAGGAGGAGAACCCCGAGCTGGTGACGATGCGGCGACGTCTTTGGGTGTGCGCCGTGCTGACGGTCCCGTTGGTGGCGATCGCCATGGGCCGCCACGCACCGGGATTTTCGCCCGAGAGGTTTGTCCCGGCGGGCGCTCTCGACCTCCTCGAGCTCGCGCTGGCAACGCCGGTGGTGCTGTGGGGGGCGTGGCCGTTCTTTGTGCGGGCGTGGCGGTCGGTTGTCACGTGGAGCCTCAACATGTTCACCCTCATCGGACTGGGCGTCGCCGTGGCCTACCTCTACAGCCTGGTGGCGGCGCTGTGGCCCGAGATCTTCCCGAGCTCGTTTCGCGGTCCACAGGGCGAGGTGGCCGTGTACTTCGAGGCCGCGGCGGCCATCACCACGCTGGTGCTGCTCGGCCAGGTGCTGGAGCTCAGGGCCCGCAGTCGGACCAGCGCTGCGGTGAAGTCGCTGCTCGGCCTGGCGCCGACCACCGCCCGCCACATCGCCGATGACGGCTCCGAGGAGGACATCTCCCTCGAGGTCGTCCAGGTGGGCGACCGGCTGCGGGTGCGGCCGGGCGAAAAAGTGCCGGTAGATGGCTCAGTCGTGTCGGGCTCGAGCTCGATCGACGAGTCGATGGTAACGGGCGAGCCGATGCCGGTGGGCAAGGGACCCGGCGACCCGGTAATCGGGGGGACGGTCAACGGCACCGGCGCGCTCGTGATGGAGGCCGAGAAGGTGGGATCGGACACTCTCCTGGCGCGCATCGTGCAGATGGTGGCGGAGGCACAGCGGAGCCGTGCACCGATCCAGAAGCTGGCCGACACGGTGGGCTTCGGCTACGTGTACTCGCCTGACGCCAAGC
>CAYRFI010000115.1:0-13504 GCA_964423595.1 uncultured Thermoanaerobaculia bacterium
CCGATGCACCGCACCCAGCGGTGTTTTCTCGCCTCGGGGTGCTCGACGTACTGCAAGTACGCGCTCCGCGCCCCTCGGATCGAAAACCCCACTGTGCACGGTACCTCGACGCCCTCGCGACGAAACCCGGTGAGACATGCGGGCTAGAGGAGTCGGTTGACAAGGTCAACCTCGGGGGATGATGACGGTGTCAATCACGTGGATGACGCCGTTCGAAGTTTCGATGTCGGTGGCGGTGACATTGGCATCGTTGATGCGCACGCCGCCATCAGCGAGCATGATGGAGATATCAGAACCCTGGGCCGTGGTGGCCGAGCTCAGGCCGACCACGTCGGCGGCCATCACCTTGCCGGGCACCACGTGATAGAGCAGGATCTCGCGGAGTTGATCCGGGTTGGCGATGAGGGCTTCAACGGTGCCGTCGGGCAGCTTGGCGAAGGCTTCGTCCGTGGGGGCAAAGACGGTAAAGGGACCGGCGGATTGCAGGGTCTCTACCAGGCCTGCGGCCTGCACTGCTGCAACCAGAGTGTTGAAGCTGCCGGCCGACGAGGCAGTGGCGACGATGTCTCCGTTGTTGGCCGCCTGCGTGGCGGATGAACCACAGCTGCCGCCGGCGAACGCCGGAACGGAGCCGAGGGCGAGAACCAATCCAAGAACAAGATAACGCTTCATGATGACCTCCAGGGTCGTGGCTTTCGTTGCCGGAAACCGGCGTCTGATCGGGTAATATCTAGAAAACATCTAAAATTCCAACGGTCAGAAAAGATTTTATTCAGAATTCTTGTCGATAGGTCAATCGACTGAGAGTGCCCCGAAGGATCGTCCGAGGACCTCGTGGCGGTAGGCAAAGATGCGGTCCACGTCCCGGGCCACGGCCAGGCGTTGCGCGATCGCACCGCCGAACGGTGCATACTCGACGCGGTCGATGACCGACGTTCCGTCGCTTCGATCAGCGAAGAGGTGCTCGTGGCGCCAGAGCCGGTAGGGGCCGCGAATCTGGCGATCGACGAAGCGGTGGGGCGGCTCCCAGACCTCGATTTCAGTGCGCCAGCTCAAGGGGATTCCGTGCCAGCGGATTCGATAGTCGATGACGGCGCCCGGCGCCATGGTGATCGGCCCCTCGGTCAGGATCTCGAAGCGGAGCCAGGGCGGCGTCAGTTTCTCGAGGTTTCTGGCCTCGGAGAAAAACGAAAATACTCCATCGAGTGGCGCCGGCACCACGAGCTCGTCGGAAAAATGATATGTCCTCATCGTGAAGACCCTTCCTCGGCTCGCGAGGCGATCGCGCGTACGAGCCCCGAGAAAATGATCTTGTGCACCGGGTAGAGCAGGTTCCAGTAGAGTTGGCCGGCGAGTCCGATCGGTTCGAAGATGGCGGTCTGGACGACCTGGGTCCCTTCACCGGCGGGCAATGCCTCCCACTGCAGCCAGGCGCGTCCAGGGACCTTCATCTCCGCGCGCAGCCGCAGAAGAGTGGGTGGCTCCACACGCTCGACCCTCCAAAAATCGACTGCGTCGCCAGGTTCGAGCTCCGTCGGGTGCCGCCGGCCGCGCCTCAGCCCCGGTCCTCCGGCGAGCCGGTCGAGCATCCCTCGGACTGACCAGCTCCAGTTCCAGAACAACCATCCGGTATCGCCGCCGAGGGACGAGAAGGCCCGGAAGGCTGCCGCCGGATCGGCGCTCGTCTGGCAACTCCGTGTTTCTCGAATCATGCCTTCGCTCTGACTGAGCTCGAACGCGGGCGCCGAACCGAGGGCGCTGCTCCACCGGGTCGCAACCGCGTTTTCGGTCGTCTGCTGGAGTGCGCGAGCGACCGCCTCGCGGTAGGCGATGGGCTCGATCTCGGGGAAGTCGGCTCTGGCGCGTGAGGTGTCTGCGACCACGGGGTGGACGACGCCCTCGACGAGGGGCACGGCCAGCCGGTTCGGAATCGGGGTCACCAATCCGACCCAGAGCGCCGCGAGCCGCGGGGCGAGGACCGGCACCGGCACGATCAGCCGGCGGAGACCGCGGACATGGGCGAATACCTGCATCATGCCCTTGAAGGTGAGAGGGGAGGCGCCGATGTTGTAGATGCCGGCGGCCTCGCGCGCGAGGGCGAGTGCGAGATACGAGAGGATGTCGCGGATCGCAATCGGCTGCACCTCGTTGAGGATCCACCGTGGAGCGATCATTGCCGGCAGCCGTTCGGTCAGATAGCGGACCATCTCGAATGAAGCCGACCCCGAACCGACCACCGGCCCGGCACGAAACTCGGTAGTGGGAAGACCGGCGCGTAGGATCGCCCCGACTTCGGCGCGGCTCGCGAGGTGCTTCGAGACGTTCTCGGCCTCTGGGAGCAGACCACCGAGATAGATCACGTGTCGAAGGTGCTGACCCGCGGCAACGAAGTTCGTCGCGGCCTGTCGGTCGCGTTGCGCGAAGTCGCCTCCGGCCCCCATCAGGTGAATCAGGTAGTAGGCCGTGTCGATACCCTCTAGTGCGGTGTGGAGCGACTGCAGATCCTCGACGTCTCCACGCGCGATCTCCACCGCGGATGCCCAGGGTCGTCCGGCGACGCGCGCCGGGTCGCGCACCATGACCCGGACCTCGTGGCCGAGGTCGAGCAAACGTGGCACGAGGCGACCGCCGATGTAGCCGGTGGCGCCGGTGACGAGGACCCTCATGGCGTGCTCCCGCCGTAGCGTTCGAGGTAGGCTCGCAGCGGGAACTTGCGGGCCGTGTTGGCGGACGACATGTAGCGGACGGTGCCGAAGATCGGGCGTTCGGGTCCCCACGGCCGATCGTGGCGGCCGAGGACCCAGAAGATGCCGCTGTATGAGTTGGGATCGCGTCCGTCGAGGGCGTAGCGGTTGTTGAGCTCGATCATCACATCGAGGGCCTCTCGCGGTTCAGCGGTCCACTCGAGAATCTTCTTGCCCCACAACATGCGCAGATAGTTGTGCATCGTGCCCTCGCGAACGAGCTGCGTCTGGGCCGCATTCCACAACGGGTCGTGGGTCGCGGCGTCTGCGAACTCTGCGGTCGTGTAGATGTGATCGCGCCGGTCGCGGGCATGTCGGGAGAGCGTTCCCGCGGCCCATTCCGGCAGAGACTCCCAGCGGTCGTAATTTGGGCGATTGCGGCAAACGTTGAATCCGAGCTCGCGCCAGGTGATCAGCTGATCGAGGAAGGCTTCCGCATCCTCTCCCACACCCCACCACCCGGCGCGCCGGCCGTTGGCCGGTGGAACGACGTCCTCCGGCGTCCAGCGCTCGCGCCGCATGGTCTCGAAGAAGATCTCGTGCGCCGAGATGTGGCCGAAATGGAGGTAGGGCGACAGGCCGCTGGTTGCCTCGGCCTCCGGTCGGTTGCGCTCTGCGCGATACAGATCGAGGCGATGGTCGAGGAAATCGTGCATGCGTCGTTCGGCCGCCGACGATCCACCTCTCACGGGCGCAATCTCGACCGAGTGGTCAATGGGCAGGCCGGCCAGAGCGTCGCGATGGCCCGCCAACAATTCGGCGGTCGCCGCCGGCCACTTGCGAGCGGTACCTGCCGGGACAGGTGACGGGAGTGGCAGCGCCTCTGCCAGCGGATCTTCGAGAGGCATGTCGGCCAGGTGGACGATGAGTTCTTTCTGCAGAAATCTGCGAAATGAATAGGCGGTCACGAAATCACGGTCGGCGGTCGCCGTCGGCAGCAGACCGTTGCTGTCGACGGACTCGAGGCGAACAGGGATCTTGTCGCCCGCGGCCGACACGATCGCCGGCAGAAAAAATGCTGGAAAGTCGTCGGTCACCACCACCGCCGCATCGGCGGCGAGGGCCGCGAGGAGACCTCGTCCGGCTCCTTCTTCACGCTCCACATACGGGAGGTATGTGACGTTTCGCCGTTCGAGAGCCGCTGCGGTGTCAGCCATGCCGTCGACGATGAAACGGTGGAGGCGATCGCTTGCCCACGGGTAGTCGCTGCGGAGCGCTTCGAGGATCAGAAGCGGTCGACCGAGGTGACGGGCCCACTCAGCCGCCCGTTGCAGGGCGAAGTTGAACCGCACCCGCCGGCTGGCGATCATCCAGTAAATCACCCTCTCACCGTCGGGCCGCAGCGATTGCGTATTGGCGGCTCGGATCCGCTGCGCCGGAACACTGGATTGCATGTTCGTCGTCACTGACTCTCCGTGAATGATGTCGTCTCTTTCGAGTCGGTCAAGCGACAGATATGGCGGGAAATTCCATATTCTAGAAATATCTCGGTGAATTGCTAGAAATAATATTGATAAAATCGAAGTTGCTCTGCATGCGATGAACGGGTAACCCCGCAGACTCGTGCGGAAAATAAGAGATACGACAACTGGTCGTAGATCGGAGGTCGCTCATGAACACAACGTTCACATGCGCTGCAGACGAAAACAGGTCGGCCCTCGTGATTCTTTTTCCACCCGGAGTCGGGGGTCTTTTCAACTCCGACATCCATGATCTGGTGCGTGAAGTCCAGGAACAGTTGGATGGCGTCTACGTCACCTACGCCCTCTCGTCCGGGAGCTCTCCCGATCTCAGGGCTGCGATTGCCGGTGCCCGCTTCGTGGGCTGTGAATCGGCTGTCGTCGTTCCTGCGGTGACCGACGATGTGGCCCGGTTTGTCGACCGCGGAGCCACCGGCGATTGGCTTCTGAAGATCACACCGGTCGCCTCCGACCTCGACGCGCCGGCAGTGGTGGACGCCTATCTGACTGCGGTTGCCGAAGCCGGAAAGGCCGCCTGACAATGCGATTGATTGGTAGGAAATGACGACGCATTTGGTAATCTGCCGCCAGGCTCAAGCGGGAGAGTGAAGATGACGTCGCCCGACGCTGTTGAAACGAACGAGCAGCTGTGGCCGATGGGAGCGGTGACCCGGCGCACCGGAATCGGTGAGCACACCCTTCGAGCCTGGGAACGCCGATTCGGTTTTCCGATGCCGGTACGGCTCGCCTCAGGCCACCGCCGATACTCCGGCGATCAGGTGCGGCACCTGCTTCTGATCGCGAAAGCGCTCGAGGCGGGCTATCGAGCCGGCGACATCGTGCCGATGTCACGGACCGACGTAGAGGAGCTGCTCCACAGCGCAGGCGTTTCAGGAAGCGGCCTTGCTGTCAGGGACACCGAGACCGTCGTCGAGCTCGCATTCGACGCCTGCAAACGGTTCGATCGCGAGGCGCTCGCAGCCCTCCTTCATGGCGAGGCCGCGACCCTTGGCGTGCCGCGGTTTCTTCGCGAACGCGTAACCCCGCTCCTCGCCGAGGTTGGAGACGCATGGGGCCGCGGTGATCTCGAAATCCGCCACGAGCACTTCTTCTCGGAGGTTCTCGAGGACGAGCTGAGGAGGCTTCGAGCACCGCTGCAATCTGCAGCAACGGTCAGGCCGGTGGTCGTGGCCACCCTGCCGAACGAACTCCACGGCCTCGGTTTGCAGATCGCCGCATTGGCGATCGTCGTGGCTGGGCGCTCGGTGCGACTGCTCGGCCCCAACCTTCCGGTCGAGGAAATCGTTCTCGCAGCAAAGGCTCTCAACGCTGTCGCCGTTGGCCTGTCGGTCAGCATCTTTGCCGATCCCGAGGAAACGGCGCGGGAAATCAACGCGGTACGGGAGGGCCTGCCGGATGCCATCGCGCTGTGGATTGGCGGCGCGGGTTCGACGACTCTCGGGAATCTGCCGGCCGGCACCGAGATCACCAACAAGCTGGACGATCTCGATCGCGTCCTGGCTCGGCTGCCCGACTGACATCGGTGGGGTTTGACATTTCCGTAACCAACCACAATTGACCTCGACGTATTGTCCGTCCATAGTGGAGATGCCGTCTCGGGATGGAAGTCCTCTCCTCAAGACTCTCCGGGCGGTCGAGATCGGAGGACCCGAAGTGAAGATTGGATTGTGGATGACGATGGGGTGCGTCCTTTTGACTGTGGCCGCGGTGGCGTGTGCCCAGGCGCCGGCGAACGCCGGTGACCAGGTGGTGGCGAAATTCGACGATGAGGTGATCACGGCGTCTGAGCTCGAGACTCTCGCGGGTTCATCCCTGGTGGCCCTCCGGCAGCAGATCTACGACACTCAGGTCAGCAAGCTCGAGGCGGAGATCTATCAGCGTCTCGTACAAAAGGCGGCCGCCGCTGAAGGAATGACCGAGGGAGAGTACCTCCGAAGTCGAATCGACGAGATGGTGGGCGAGCCCGACGAGGGCGAGATCGTCAAACTGATGAGCCAGTATCGATCGCAGCTTGCCGACGACGACGTGCAGGCACGTGCTCAAGTTGTCCAGGTTCTCTTGCAGCGCGAAAGACAGCAGCGGTCCCAGGAGCTGCGGCAGGTGCTCTTCGCCGAGGCAGGTGTCGAAATCCTGCTCGAGCCGCCTCGAGTCGAGGTCGCCATCGCCGAAGGCACTCCATTCAGGGGGCCCGTCGATGCCCCGATCGTGTTGATCGAGTACACCGACTTCCAGTGCCCCTTCTGCACCCGGGTGCAGCCGACCCTGAACGAGCTCATGAAGCGGTATGACGGACAGATCAGGCACGTCTTCAAAAACCTTCCGTTACCGATGCACAAGGAAGCACAGCTGGCGGGAGCGGCGTCACTCTGCGCACGGGATCAGGGCAAGTTCTGGGAGTACCACGACTGGCTCTTCGCCAACCAGAAGCAATTGAGCCGCGATTCCATGATCGCAGAAGCCGGCGAACTCGGAATGGATACCGAGGTCTTCACCGCGTGCATCGATCAGGGGACCTATCTCCCGGTGGTGCGCGCCGACATGGCCGAGGCGCAGAGCTTCGGCATCACCGGCACCCCGGGCTTCCTCATCAACGGCCGCGTGGTCACCGGCGCCGTGCCGATCGAAAATTTCGAGGCGATCATCGATAACGAGCTCGAACGGCAGGGCATCGAGAAGGCCTCGGAGCAAGCGGCCGGGGAGGCCACAGATTAGGAATTAGGAATGAGGAATGAGGAATGCCGCCCACCCAACCCGGTGCGGCATCCCTGAAACCTGGGAGGACGGGTGGGAATTCCTCATTCCTCATTCCTCATTCCGAATTCAGTCGAGGTCGATATCCTTGATCGGCTTCTTCCCGTCGTCTTTCTTTTTCGTTTCGTCGAAGAGCTTGCGGAAACGATCATCCATGAGGCGGCTTTTGTCCTTTTCCCTGCGCATGGCTTCCTCCATCCGATCGGCCGCGCGCGCTCGGTCTCTGCCCAGCTGTTGGAGCCGCTCGTCGAAGTCCGCCTTTTCGTGATGGTGGACTGGCGGTTCATGAGAGACAACCACCCGGGCTTTGGTGTCCACGTGGATCGTCGAACCGCAGTGGGGGCACTCGATCTTGAGTTTGTCAGTCATGGTTCCCCGACTTTCTTGATCAGCTGATTCGCCGCCACCAGCACCGGGTCCCAGACCGGTGCGAAGGGTGGCGCGTAGACCAGATCGAGGCTCTGCAGGTCAGCCACCGTCATATGTCCGGCGAGAACGGTCGCGAGAATGTTGCTGCGAAGCGCAGCGCCCTCCCGACCCACGAATTCACCCCCGAGGACGAGGCCTGTCTCGCGATCAGCGACCAGCCTGACCTGGATCGGCACTCCACCGGGGTATGCGTGGGCGCGAGAGCGTTGACGAATCGTCACCGCCACCGGATCGAAGCCCTCCATCTTGGCCTGGTCCTCGCTGAGGCCTGAGCGCGCGACCTCGAGGTCGAAGACCACGAAACCGGCGGTGCCGACGATTCCTGGAAATCGTTGACCCAGCCCGAGGACGTTGGCGCCGGCGATACGACCCTGTTTGTTGGCCGTGGTTCCGAGCGGGATCCAGGCGTTGCGGCGCAGCACGCGGTGATAGGCCTCGGCGCAGTCACCGGCCGACCACACCGCTTCGTGGGAGGTCTGTTGTTGCTGGTTGACCCAGATCGCCCCGGTGTCACCGATCCGGAGCCCGGCCGTCCCCGCGAGCTCGACATTGGGCCGGATACCGGCGGCCACCAGAACCAGATCGGCATCGAAGCGGCCATCTTCGGTGAGCACCGCCGCGACACGACCGTCAGGGCCTGCTTCGGCAGCGGTGACGGTGGTGCCGGTGTGAAACGCGACGCCGTGACTGCTCAACGTTTCCGCGACCACGGCCACGGTCTCCTCGTGCCAGCCCGGCAGTAACTGGGACAGCTTTTCGATGACCGTGACCGTCAGCCCGCGCTCGGTGAGCACGTGCGCCATCTCCATGCCGATATACCCTGCGCCGACGATGACAGCGCTCTTCGGCCCATCCTTCAAAGCGTTCTTGATCGCCTCGCCGTCGGCGAGATTGCGAAGCACCTCGACACCGGGCAGGTCGAAGCCATCGAGCGGCAGGCGTATAGCCCGCGCACCGGTGGCGATGACCAGCGCATCAAACGGTTCGTCGGTCTCGGCGCCGCTTTCGAGATCGACGACCGAGACAGTGCCGCGATCGAGGTTGAGTTCCTTCGCCTCGTGGCGGAGCCTGAGGTCGATGCCGCGTTTCTTCCGCGCATGCTCGGCGGTCAGGACCACCAGGTCCTCGATGTCCCGCTCCGGATCCTCGATGTTGTAGGGCAGGCCGCAGGCGCCGTACGAGATGTGGTGGCCGCGCTCGAGAACGGTCACTCGCGTTTCGGGACGCCGGCGACGGATCTGACTGGCCGCGCTCATTCCGGCGGCGACGCCGCCCACCACCAGAACTCGGTCGGGGACCTTCACGGCAGCCTCCGTATCTACGACCTGACGCGGCCGAATTCTCCGGTGCCGCGTCGCGATCTCCAAGTCTATACCCGCAATTGCCGGACGGCCAGCGGTGCTATTCTGCGCTGTGGAAGAACTCCAAGGGAGGTCAAGATGTTTAACGCCCGGAGCCTGAAGGTATTGGCTGTTCTGCTGGCGATGCTGTTCGCCGCGGCATGCGAGAACACCGAGCCCTCCCCTGAGGTGCGCCTGGAGGTCGAGACAGCGGTCAGGGGTTACCTCGATGCCCTGGCCGAGGCCTACTCGACCCTCGATATCAACATCCTCGAGGGCCACGCCAGCCCCAATGAGATCGCCCACGTCCAAAAACTGCTCACCGAGCTGCTACAGAAGACGGGAGACCGGCTCGATGCGGAGATGGTCGGCTTCGAAATCGAGTCGATGAGCGTCTTTCGGTCGATCAACGCGACGGTCCGCCTGTGGGAGGTCTGGGACGTCACCCGTATCGGCGCCGCCAACGGCATCGAGAAGGGACACACCACATCGATCCAGCACACCCTCCTCCAGATGCGTCTGGTCAAAGGCACGTGGATCTGCGTCGGTCGATCGATCATGAGCCAGGAGACTCCGATCCCTGAAGAGAGCCCGTCTCCGACAGAGGACCCGGCTTGAGCCGCCTGCCGGTCGTCGTCGTGGTGGGCAGGCCCAACGTCGGCAAGTCCACCCTCTTCAACCGGCTGACGCGCAGCCGTCGAGCGCTGGTTCACGATCTCCCCGGGGTGACGAGGGACCGGATCTTCGGCGAAGCCGAACGCCTCGGTGGCGGGTCAGTGAGCCTGGTCGATACCGGCGGCCTGCTGATGGAGGATGAGGACACCTTCGTGCCGCTGATCAGGGGACAGGCCGAAGCCGCGATCCGCGACAGCGATGTCGTCATCTTCCTCCTCGATGGCGAGTCCGGCCCCATACCGGAGGACCGCGAGATCTCGGATTACCTGCGCGGTCTCGGTGTGCCGGTCGTTCCGGTCGTCAACAGGGGCGACCGCAAGGGGGTCGACCTGCAGGCGCACGAGTTTTTCAGTCTCGGTCTCGGCGAGCCGGTCGTGATTTCCGCCGAGCACGGCACCGGCATCGACCTTCTGTGGGAAGCGCTCGACCGGCATTTGCCGCCCGCCGAAAAGACGGACGACGAGAGGGAGGGATCCGGTGACGAGATCCCGGTGGCGGTGATCGGCCGACCCAACGTCGGCAAGTCCTCCCTGATCAACTGCCTGCTCGGTGACGAGCGGTTGCTGGTCAGCGAGGTTTCGGGGACGACCCGGGATGCAGTCGACACGATCCTCGAAAAGGACGGTGTCCGGTATCAGTTTGTCGACACCGCCGGCATCCGCCGCAAAGGCAAGACCGATCGCGGTCCCGAGGTGCTGTCGGTGGTCATGGCGCGCCGCTACCTCGAGCGCGCCGACCTCTGCCTGGTCGTGGTCGATGCCGATGAGGGGATCACCAATCAGGATGCCCACGTTGCCGGCTATGCCTGGGAGGCGGGGCGAGCCGTGATTCTGGTGATCAACAAGTGGGACCTGATCGCTGACCGTGCGCTGGGACGCGAAACGCTCGAGGACCAGGCGGGCCAGCATCTCAAGTTCATGCGTGACGCGCCCCGGGTTTACCTTTCCGCGCTCAACGGCAAGGGCGTTTATCGGTTGTTCCCGGCGATGCAGAAGCTCCACCGAGCCTACCGCCGCCGGACCTCGACAAACGATCTCAACCGGATCGTGCGCGAGGCCTGGGAATCGCGCCCGCCGGCGATGGCTGGAAAGAACGCGCCAAAGCTCTATTATTGTTCCCAGGTGCGACATTCGCCACCCAACTTCGTTCTTTTCACGAACCTCCCCAAGAGCCCGCATTTCTCGTATATGCGGTACCTCGAAAACGTCCTGCGAAAGGCTCTCGGTTTGGACGGAGTCCCATTCCGGGTTATCATCAGGGGACGAGAGAGATAGCGTCTGGCTGAAGGAATTCAATGGTTTTCTTCAATTACGCTCTGCGTAAGCTCAATGCGAAGATCGTGTATTACGGACCGGGATTGTGTGGCAAGACCACCAACCTGGTGTGGATCCACGACCACTTCGAGGGCGGTGATCGCGGCAAGATGATCTCGCTTGCCACCGAGGGCGACCGGACAATCTTCTTCGACCTCCTGCCCCTCGAGATCGGCGCCATCCGTGGGATGGACGTGACCCTGCAGCTCTACACCGTTCCCGGCCAGGTTCACTACAACTCGACCCGTCAGCTCGTCCTGCGCGGCGCCGACGGCGTGGTCTTCGTCGCCGACTCACAGCGCGCCATGCAAGCGTCGAACTCAGATAGCTTCAAGAACCTTCAGGAGAACCTGCTTTTGCAGGGCATTTCCCTTGACGGTTTTCCCCATGTTCTGCAGTTCAACAAGCGGGACCTTCGCGATGTCGTTCCGGTCGAGGAACTCAACGATCAGCTCAACCACTACTCGGTTCCCATCTTCGAGGCCACGGCGGTCGAAGGAGTCGGCGTCCAGGAGACCCTCGAGGGCATCGTCAAGCTGGTGATGCGAAACCTCCGTCAGCGCTATGAGGGCGCGACCACGGGCGCCAGGACTCCCGGGGTAGAGGATTCGCAGGTCAAAATCCCAGAGGCGCCGCCGACACCGCCTCCGGGCCCGGTTGAGGTGCCGCCATCCGAGGCGCCGGTCGAGCCGATCTCGGTTTCCGAGGCACCGCCGGCCGAGCCGACAGCGCCACCCGAGCCGAAGCCTGCAATCGGACCAAAGCCGCCGCCCGTGAAACCGGTCGTGCCGCCCGAGCCGAGGGCGCCGATCAAGCCGCCGGCATCCGTCCCACCGACGGCCTTTGTCGAGGGCGATCCGGCAGAGACGGTGGATTTCTCGAAGGCGATGGGCTCCGATCCATTCGGTGGCCTCGGAGGCGGTTTCGAGGACGAGGTCAGCACCGCGGTTTACGACACGAACGACGACTCCGCCATCGACTTCGAGGAGCTCAAGAGGCTCGATGCGCAGAAATCGCCGCCGATGCCCCCACCAAAGCCCGAACCGCCGCCGGCGGAGCCCTCAGATTTCAATATCGTGAGTCCGGGTTTTGAAGGTGTGCAGTCGGCGGCACCGGAGGGAGCGCCGCCATCGTTTGACCTGGATTCGACCGACGCCGGGTTGAAAACTCAAGACGCGAGGGCCGCCGAAACCCACGACAGCATGGCGGCATTCGATTTCCACGCGGCGCCTCCCGACATGGACTCGATCCCGGACTTCGAGCTCGATATTCCGGAATCAGAACCCGCGCCCGAGCGCAAACCACCAGAGATCGAGGTCGAGGCGCCTCCTCGACCGGCGGAGGTCGAGCCTCCTCCAGCGCCCGAACCCCCGGCTGCGGTAGATCTTCCACCAGTCGTGGCAGACTTTCCGCCGGCCGCAGCGAAAGCCCCGCAGCCGTCCACTCCACCACGCGCTCCGGCTGAGGGAATGTATATCGACCGGATCGAGGCGCCGAGTCCATTTGCCCCCAAGCCGGAGGCTCAGGGTGGTCCCGACAGGGGACTCGAAGCCCTCGGCGCCATCGCCGATCAACCGCCGGCGATCGTGCCCGAGGAGATCGAGATCCCAATCGCCGAACCTGTGGACGAGATCGTCGAACCTCCACCGGTCGTCGACGTCGAAGAGGACTTCGAGGCTCCGCCTATTATCGACGCCGACGCCGATTTCGAGGCTCCGCCTGTTGTGATCGACGACGAAGGCTTCGACTACGCCCCCGATGATGCCGATGAAGAGATCATCGACGTCTCCGCGAAGGCGGCAATCGACGAAAAACTCTTCGAAGCAACCCCGATTCAGCCGGTGGTCGTCGGCAGCGAAGAGCCGTGGACCGAGGAAGAGCTTTCCGGTGTCTACGATCTGGCTGAAGTCGAGAAGGCGGAGCGGGCGGCGGCCATCGAGGCCTCTTCGCCTCGTGCAGTCGATGTCCGCGCCGAGGATAACCAGCTCCATCTGCGGCTTCAGGGTACCGGCGCGATCATCGAAAGCGGGCAGGTACGAGCCCTCGACATCGAGGTTCCGGTGCCTGGCTCGTGGGTCGGAAACCGGCGCGTGACCCTCCAGCTGCGACTTACCCTGACACCGGACACGGAGTACGAAGATGACGGACCAAACGGTACTTCCTGACGATCAGGAGCAATTCAAGCTCAACGAAGTCTGCAAATTCGCCAACGTCCAGCCGTACATGCTCCGCTTCTGGGGCACCGAGTTCCCGCAGCTCGAGGCTGCGAAGAGCGGGACCGGTCAGCGGATCTACTCGAAGGACCAGGTCGAGCTGATTCTCGAGATCCGTCGCCTGCTCTTCGACGAGGGGCTCACCATCGCCGGCGCCCGGAAAAAAATCTCCGCGGCGGACGATGGGGGAAAGAAGCGCGCGGCCGAGGCCGAGCAAGACGCCGAGGAAAAGGCCGAGGAGAAGGCCGAGGAGAGGGTGGCGGCAGAGCCCGAGGAAAAGCCCAGAGCACCGAAGACGAGCAGCGCCCGCCGCAAGACTCCGAAAAAGACGGCCGCCGCCTCTAAGGTTGACAAAGAGACCCCACCCGACGTACAACCACTGCTCGCGACGCTCAAAAACGTACGCGACGAGGTCGAGAAGATCGTTGCGGAGCTCAAGGGCGAGTAGTTCTTTCGAATTCTGAATTTTGAATTTTCAATTCTCAGTTGCCCCCGCCCGCCCCGGTTTCAGGCGGGGGAGGGTGGGAATTCAAAATTGAGAATTGAGAACTGAGAATT
>CAYRFI010000116.1:0-9440 GCA_964423595.1 uncultured Thermoanaerobaculia bacterium
ATCGGGGTGCTCGACGTACTGCAAGTACGCGCTCCGCGCCCCTCAGGTCGCAAACCCCACATCTCACTACAGCTTCCCGGCCTCGCGACGAAACCTGGTGAGATATGCAGGCTAGCATCTTTGCACTCCGTGGGTGGTTGGGCGGTCCTGCGCCCCGTACCCTGCATCCTGAACCCGTGGGGGCGGGTGGGTGTGCGTTACCATTGCGGCTGTGAAACGTCTGATCATTGCTGACTCCCACGTCGGCCAGGGCACTCACGACGCGGCCGCGATGAGCGCCCTGGTCCGTCGTGCGGCAGCCTCGGGTGTGGAAGAGGTGATCTACCTCGGCGACGCCTTCCAATACTTAATCGGCATGTCGAAGTTCTGGACCTCCGCCCTTCGCCAGGTCATGGAATCCTGGCGTGAGGTGCGCGGGCTCGGCGTGCGCATCGTGGTCATCGAGGGCAATCGCGATTTCTTTCTCGATGAACCCGATCTGGCAGCCGAGACGGATTGGAACGGGCGCTATTACGAGTTTGTTTCCGGCGACCGGCGATTTCGCCTCGACCATGGTGACCTCGTCAACCGTCGAGACTTCCAGTACCGATTCTGGTCCAAGGTCTCCAAGTCGGCAATAGCGCGTATCTGGGCGCGGCTTCTCCCGCGGCACCTGGCGATCGCGATCGTGCGCCACATGGAGGCGCACCTTGCCACCACCAACCGCAAGTTTCGCTATACCAAACCGATCGAGGATCTTCGGCGGAACGCCTCGTCGGCCTGGGCGGCCGGGATTGATGTGCTTTTCTGGGGTCATTTCCATACGTATTGGGAGTGCCGCGAAGGCGATCAAATGGCGATGATCGTCCCGTCATGGTTGGAGACGCGCACCAGCATCCTCGTCTCTCCGGACGGCGCCTGGCATACCGTCGATGAAGATCTCGGAGAATGTGAGATCGAGGGCGGAGAGGTCTGATGGACGTGGTCAGGCTTCCGGCCAACCGAGGAGGGTTGCGGGCATCGATCTCACTGCCGACATCGAAAAGCCTCACTAATCGGGCGTTGATTGCATCAGCGGTTGCGGGGGGCGGCTCCGTGGTTTCGCCCCTGGATTGTGACGATACGAGGGTCCTCGCGACGGCCCTTGGCGAGGCAGGATGGCCTGTCGAGTGGGGGACTGAGGTCGAGATTGGACAGCGGTCCGTTCCCGATCAACGGGTCCGACTCGATCTCTTGGAATCTGGAACCGGTTCCCGCTTGATCCTCGCCCTGCTTGCGGCGAGCCCCGGATTGTCTGTCGTCGACGGCAGTGCCCGCCTGCGCGAACGGCCGATGGCCCCGCTCCTCGATGCGCTGACCCGGCTCGGGGCCGGGCTGCGCTCTCGTGACGGCTTCCTTCCGGTGGAGATCGACGGTGGACAGCTCGAAGGTGGCACCGTCGAGGTGCAGCCCGAGGTCTCCTCCCAATTCGTCTCGGCCCTCGCAATGGTGGGTCCGTTGATGGGCAATGGCCTCGACCTCGTGGTATCCGGCGCATTGCCGTCGGCGCCGTACCTTGACCTCACTGTGGACGTCCTGCGCGCCTTTGGTGCCGAGCTCGAGGTGAGCGATGACAAGCGACGGTGGAGGGTGACCCCGACGACGCTTCAACCGACACGCTACAGGGTGGAGGGCGACTGGTCCGCGGCAGCATTCGTGCTCGCTGCTGTGGCGGTGGCCGGAGGAGAGGTCGAAATCAGCCCTCTCAATCCGGCGAGCCGTCAGGGCGATCGCGCGGTGTTGAAGATCCTCTGTGACGCCGGTCTGGATGTGGATTGGATCGACGATCGTGTGATCGCTCGAGGGCCCTTGACTGCTCCGATATTCGCCGATCTGAGTGACACCCCGGATCTCTTTCCGGCCCTCGCTGCCGCGGCGGCATGTGCGCCTCCAGGTTCGAGATTCACCGGTCTGGCCCATCTCAAGCACAAAGAGAGCGATCGACTGATGACGATGGTCGAAAACCTCGGACGGCTCGGCGCGCGGCTGAAGGTCGATGGATCCCAGTTCGAGGTCGCAGCAACTCTCGGTCCGGGGTCGGGCTCGATGCCCCGTGTGACTGCAGCCGGGGATCACCGCATCGCGATGGCGATGGCCGTGGCGGCTCTCGCTTCGGGTCCGCTCGAGCTCGACGATTCGCAATGTGTCTCAAAGTCATTCCCGACGTTCTGGTCTGTGTGGGACCGGCTGTTGGGAAGAATGGAAGACGAGGAACCCCCCACGTGAGGATCCCTGTGCCGACCGCCCTGTTGGTGGAACACCCGGCGGTCCCGGTGCCAACGGTCGACGGGTCCGCTGCAGAGTCACCCCCAACAGGAAGTCCCGTTCCCGCATCGTCTCTTTCCCGGAGGGAACGCTTCAGTGCCGCCCTGCAACTGACCGCCGCCGCGTCATTGCTGGCGGAGTTCGATCTCTGGCCTGGTCGGGCGGCCATCCGGGCCGCCCATTTCATCAGAAGTCCTTCCGGGGTACAGGCATCGCTCGCGCGCTTCCCGGTGCCGATGTCGCGCGTGTACTCCCGTCTCGGCGGTGGTGAAGGCGCAGCTGCGACGACCCGCGCAGCGGTCCTCGAGGCCATCTCGGACGCGGTCGGGCTTTCGAAAGCGTCGATCGACAGCGTCAAAGGCGAACCTGGGTTCTTCCTCGAGACGGCAATCGCCCGTCAATTGCGGGAGCTCAAACAACCCCTCGACGCGTGCACTGCGCGCGCCCTGTGGGCCTTCCGGTGGGATGGACTGCCGGCTCCCGAGCACGGCGCAGCCAACTACTGGAGGGTCCCTATGCCGCGGCTGGCACGTCGTCTCGGCGGATCATTGTGGGCCAGTATTCGGCGCCGTCGGGGAAACGCCTGGCTTTGGGGCGTGGGAATCAGGGACGAGGACATCCCACCCATGCCCGGTCTCGGCGGTGAAGGGACGCTGATTCTCGTTGGTGAGATTTCGAATGATGAGCTTGCAGCTGTATCACGTTGGGCTCAGCGCGATGGGTGCAGCGCCGTAGTCATCGGGCGGTTCCCGACAGGGTGGCATCCACCAAGCCCTCCCGGATTCGATGTCCAGAACCTGTTCCGCCATCTGGCGGTCACGGGAATGCCGCTCGAGGACGCACGTCGGGTGGTCGAACAGCGGGAGGGGCGCATCGATCCTCTCGAACCGGCAGACAGACGCGCCCTGACGGAAGCCGGCCGTAGGGTTTTCGGGTCATTTCCCATTCGACCCGACACGACCCGACGCGGGACCGACACGGATGTATTGCGACAGACGTTGGCACTCTCGCCGGACGGGCTCCCGCCAGGGTTCGTGGCCCTCCGTACCAAGCTTTCGAACCGGGTCATCGAGGAATGCCGGCGCGAGCTCGCGATCGTCGATTCCGCCGGACGGTGGCGGCTGGCCGAGGTCGTTCCACTCGAACGCGACCCTCTCCATCAGGCGGTCGCGGAGCTCTACGAAGGGGGCGACCCAAGGCACCGACTCCACAAGGCCCTCGGAACCGGCGAAACAACGGACCTCGAGGCGTGGGCACGAGGTCGCCTCGACGACCTCGAAGGCTTTTCGGTTCGGGATCTCCTTTCGGTTGTGTCACCAGGCGCGCTCGGACACAGGATCGGTGTTCTGCTCGCGGAGGCCTGCCTTTCGGTACGCGACGTGAGCGGCGCGAGGAGGACCATCGACGCCATTCCGGCCGAATATGCCGAAGCCCTGATACGTTGGCTCGAGGCTCTCGACGATCGTTCGGGAGTCCGGCGAAAGCTCCCAGGGAAAGACCAGCTCGACATATCGCCGCGGGCTGTCGCTGAAACGGCGATCCTCGTCCTCAACGAAGAACGCCGACGTGGAGGCGGCCAGGCGGATATGGCGCGAGGATTGCTCGACCGCGCTGTCGACAGGGTCTCGCCCTTGATTCGTCGGCGGTTCGAGATCGAGCTCGCCTGGATCGCGGACTCCGATGAGTTCGACGACCCGTCCTGGAGGCGAAGGGTGGTCGGAGGCCATCCTGCGCTCAGGGCCCAGTATGCCCATCGTCGAGCCCTCCAGCTCATGGACAGAAGTCAGCCGCGGTCGGTTCGCCGCTTTCTCGAGCTGCTGACGGATGATTCCATGGGTCCGGGATTCCTCGGCTTGATCGAGCACGATCTCGGAGCGACCGCTCTCGACGAGGGGAAGAGCCTCGAGGCCGATCGTCACCAGTTGCGAGCGTATGGTCTTCTCCAGGCGGCCGGATATCGTAATGTCACCCAGCGGGTGCTATTCAACCTCGCCGTTGGCGATCTCGATCAACTCGAGATCCAGCGGGCGGAAGACCGTTTGGCGGAGCTGGCGAACCAGGATCCCGATGGCCCTTACATGAAGGCCGAGCGCGCCCGTCTGGCTTTGGCCAAGGGAAACCTCGGTGATTTTCGACGCCAGCTCGCCGCTTTTGAAAAGAGCGTCGACAGGGAAAATCCCAGGTTCAGAGAAGGGTTGCACCTGCTGCTCGGTGTCGCGGCGTTGTTCGATGGGGAACTGGCCCGCGCACGTAGCCTCCTGGCGGCCGCCGGACAGGAGGGAGTGGCATGGGCCGGGTTGGTCGATACGATGGCCGGCAGCGAGGCCGGTTCGTGGCAGCCCGACGGCTGGGGGGTTTCTCTGGCTGCTGAGCTCCTCCACGATGCTCGCGGTGACGGTGGCCGGGTCACGGCCCTGCTCTCAGGCGGGAAAATGGCCCGATCTTCAGCCCTGGCAATCGCCCTCGTCGAGCACCTGGGCCGGCTCCGTCTGCCGATCGGCGAGGCAACGCGCGCCGATGCCGTGCGAGTCCTGCGTGAAGCAAAAATGGACGGCTGGGCGGATACCGTGGCCTTCACATCGCGCGTGGATGGGGGGGTGATCGATGCCCTGGCGGAGATTGTGGAACGCAGCGGGCCCGAGGGCCTGTCTCCTGATCTCGTAACCCGACTCTTGACGGCTCTCGGTTTGAGTGGGCTCGAGCTTCGCGACGCCAACGACGGGCGACTCATGTGGCAGTTCGGCAGTGGTACCACAGGTACTGAGGTTCGGCGGGGGAAAATTGTCGTCGTCCCACTCGGCGGCGAGGCGCCCGAAGATGCCACCTGGCGCCTTTTAACCGGAGTTCTCGAATTCATCACACCGGTCAGCACGTTACCGTCCGACCCGGATGCGGAAGAAACGGGTTTTTTCGGGATCTCCCCGGCCGCTCGCTCGGTACGTCGAGAGCTTTGCGAGCTCGGCCCATCCCACCTGCCGATCCTGCTCGTGGGCGAGACCGGAGTCGGTAAAGAGATCGCCGCGCGAGCTCTCCACCGCCTCTCGAAACGTAGTGGACCTTTCGTCCCCGTCAACGTCGCAGCGATTCCGGCCAACCTGCTCGAGGCCGAGCTCTTCGGATCAGTAAAGGGCGCATACACCGGCGCGGACCGGGCGCGGCAGGGTCTGGCCGTCGCAGCGGATCGTGGAACCATTTTCCTCGACGAGGTCGGCGATCTCGATCCGCCTCTTCAGGTTAAGTTGCTCCGCTTCCTCGACAGGCAAGAGGTTCGCCCGGTCGGTTCAACACAGTCGAGGATAGTCGATGTTCGCATCCTGTCGGCAACCAACTCTGATCTCGCCCAGCGGGTGAGGAAAGGCGGCTTCCGGCAGGATCTCTATTACCGTATCGCGGCGCCACCATTGACGATTCCGCCGTTGCGAGCGCGTCGCGAGGATATCGGCCTTCTCCGGGACCTCTTCGTACGGGAGGCCGTGACGCGGTATGGCCTCGGGCCCTGTACCTGGAGCAGTGAGGCTGATGCGGTGATGAGGGCGTACGCATGGCCCGGGAACGTGCGTGAGCTCCGTCAGGCGGTCGAGGTGGCCCTGGTGCGAGCCGGAGGGGGCGTCGTGCAACCGGACCACCTGCCGATCATCGAGAGCGGGACTGCGCCGTCCGGGACCTGGGACGAAGCGCAGCGGAATTTCAGAAGGAAGTTCCTCCGCGCCGCGCTCGAACGCAACAAGGGAAATCGCAGTGCAACCGCTCGCGAGCTCGGAATTTCGCGGCAGGCACTGCTCTACCACATTCGAAATCTCGGCGTCTAACCAAAAAAAAAGGTGCGGGCCGGAGGGGCCCGCAGGAGGAAGGAGGAGGTATGATGTCGTGTACCAGGTCGTTGTGTGCCCGGCACCCAGATTAACAAGCAAACGGCGTGCCAGATTTCAGGCGGGTGGTTTTTTTCGTGGTGAACGGTTCTCCCAATCTCAAAAAGGATCTCCGAAGCATCAGGGAGAATGGTGAGCCCGAGATCCACGAGCGCGTAGATCTGCGAGCCTGGACGGCGCTAGGCGTCGGCGGTCAGGCGGACCTGCTCATCCGATGTCGTAGTGCTGGTGGGCTTCAGCGCGTCCTCGACGTGCTTGCCACCCATGGCCAGACATGGTTGGTGCTGGGTGCCGGGAGCCGGCTCGTGGCACCGGATCGAGGCCTCCGGGTACCTGTCCTCAATCTCAGCGGCGGCCTCGGACTTTGGGAGCTGGATCTGGATGGAGCGGTTGCCGGTGGCGGTGCCAACCTGGCACAGTTGTGCCGCGCTGCGGAACGGACCGGTCTCTCCGGAACCGAAAACCTGATGGATACCGGTTCTTCGGTAGGAGGCGCCGTTCACGCGGCAACGTGCGGCCATGTGCGACTCGCGCCGTCGCTCGACTGGGTCGAGCTCGTTCGACCGGGCCGTCCGATAGAGAGATTCCAGCTCCCCGATCGCAGGGGAAGACGGGCCGGGATCGATCTCGATCTGGATCGACGGGTGGTGGTGCGTGCTCGTCTCCAGCTGGTGAGTGATCGGACGCCGACGGCGTCGGCCCAAGGCGCCCTGCGCGGCCGCCAACGCGACCAACGACCTCCACGCACGGCCGATCCTCTCTTCCTTGATCCCGCAAGGGGGCGCGCTGAAGCGTATTTGACGAATGCTGATTGTGTTGAACTGAAAGTTGGAGGCGCGCGGCTTTCGAGGCGTCGCCCGAACCGAATCTGCACCTCGAAGACCGCTCGGGCCAGCGACGTACTGGAACTGACACGCATGATCAGAGATCGGGTATCGGAACGGGAGAGTGTGGATCTGGAGCCCGCCATTCAATTCGTGGACGAGGACGGAAGGGGGATCGATTTGTGAGACGAGTGAGCGCCCCATGGCTGGTGATTGGGGCAGCAATCGCGGTCTTGATAACGGCGGCGGATTTCGTGGGCGGACGAGGTTGGCGGATCATCGCCGGCACTCTGAGGGTGAATCCGGAGGCCGCCGCCACGAGGCTTGTCTCTGGTTCGGTGGTGGCGCTCCCGTCGTTGATTGTCCGCACACGACGGCTTGCAATGAACGACCTCGCGGGCGCGACCCCGGACGCCATTGTTGGCGCGTTGACGAGGGTCGGTCATCTCCAGCGGCGATGGTTGCCCGCAGACGCGGCAGGTTTCGTCAATCGTTCCAGAGAGGAGTTTTTCCGCGGGAGGACGCGTGAGTCGGTCGAGGCACTGGCAGCTGCCCTCACTCGCGATCCAAGCTCCGCATACCTTCACCGTCTGCAGGCTCTGTTTCTCTTTTCAGTCGGGGATCGTGAGTCTGCGCTCTCAGAGCTCGGCATCGCGGAGGCGATTGCCCCGTCCCTACGAGACCCGGAGATCGAGCTCACCGCGGAGGATGAAAGTCGGGTCCGACTCGATGGCCTCCGTCTGCGGATGGAGCAATACCCGCGGAGAAGAACAGAGACTTCCCTGGCACTGGCGCGTGAGCTACGGATTGAGGGGCACGAATCCGAAGCGAGGTCTCTGCTTGCCAATCTCCGAGGTCGACCCAGTGTCGACATCGAGATCGCGCGATGGGCGATAGAGGCGGGAGAGTATCCCCAGGCCCTTGAACTGCTGATGCCCATAGCGTCCGGGCGGGCGAACCCGAGGCCGGTTCGAGCGCGTGCATGGTCAATGGCCGCGATCGCGCGCGACCTCGATGGAGATGGTGAGGGTGCAATCTCTGCGGCAGGGGAGGCCCTCAAGCTGGATCCCAAGTCGTCCGCCCCCTATATCACCCTTGCCGGTCTGGCGCAGAGCCGTGGGGATTTTGACGGTGCACTCGAACATCTGCGGCGCGCGTGGGGTATGGATCCGGCCGATACGCGGCTGTTGACACGGATCGCGTCTGTCGCCGAGCAGGCTGGGCGGCAGGAGGAAGCACTGCTTGCCCTCGAGCGTGCTGTGGAGATCGACCCCGGTTCTCCGGAACTCGCGGTGCGGTTGATTTCGCTTCAGCTCCGTGCCGGCCGCTACGCCGAGGCAGCGGTGGCGCTGTCAGAGGCGCTCGACCGCCATCCCACCGACCCCGGGCTTCTGAGCCTCGCAGATCGACTGCCGCGCGAAATTGGGATCAGGTAGGAGCGGGGGAGCCGCTGATCAGGGTTGAGTTCTGAGTCATGAGTCTTGAGTTGCCCGCCATCCTCATAGGCATTGCGGGTGGGCGGTGGAAACTCAAAACTGAGAACTCAAAACCCAGGTGCGGTTTCTCCCCGTATTTCCTTTCCACACCTACTCGTCTTCAGGCTCACCGGCGGTGAATCGACCGGGACGGGCGCCGGCCGCCCACTCCATCTGGCGACAGATTCCTCGCAGGATCTTGACCTCGCCGGCAGTAATGCCCGCACGCCCGAAGAGGCGGCGCAGTTGGCGAAGAATCCGTCGCGGGCTCTTCGGATCCAAAAAACCGATGGTCAGAAGGCTCTCGTTGAGATGGTTCATGAGCCCGTCGACCACATCCTGTGGCGCCGGTTTTGGAGCGCTCGATTCAAACACACCGTCCACGCTATGGGCGGTGGAGACCAGAATGGCTATCGCCTGGGCGAGGTTGAGCACCGGAAACTCTGGATCCGTTGGTACTCGAATGATGAGATCGCAACGATCGAGGTCGTCCCGGGTGAGACCTCGGGTTTCGTTTCCGAAGACCAATGCCACACCGTCGAGGCCGCGATTGGCCAGATCTGTCATGGCCTCGCCCGGGGCCAGAACCGGGAGGTTCCTGCGACCGCGCCCGGAAGCAGATGCAGCCAGCGTGTGATAGTGAGAAGCCGCTTCGTGAAAGCTCTCCCATCGTGAGCATTCGATCCGATCCTCTGCGCCGCACGCCCATCGACGGACCTCCGGATCTTCCGCCTCGATCGCCGGGCGAACGAGATCAATGCGCTTGACGCCGAAATTCGCCGCCACCCGAAGGGCCGCACCGATATTCCCGGCCAGAGACGGTTCAACGAGAATCAGCCCACCCACAGACATCGGCCGATATAATAAACCCAGAGTCTGTTTCTCGCCGGAATCTCACGCCAGGTTCTGACCAAGGGATACCCTGATGCTGATACCGATCGGTCACGAAAAGACCTCAGTCCGGCGACTTCCCTGGGTGACATTCGTGG
>CAYRFI010000116.1:9450-13349 GCA_964423595.1 uncultured Thermoanaerobaculia bacterium
CGTGGTGATGGGTCTATGCCTGATCATCTTCCTCTTCACCCATCCCGGAGATCGTTCGCGGATGGAGCGAGCGTACGAGAATCTGGGCGAGGCCTTCGAGTACTTCGGAGAACATCCCTATCTGGAGATCGATCCCAGGCTGCGGGACGCCCTCAACCAGGAATTCGGTAGCGACGGAGCGACATCGCTGATCGAGATGATGCGACAGTCTGGGCCGAAGCCGCCGAACAATGAGGATCTGTTGCGGCGCGAGCAGGAGACCCTCGACGGACTGGTGAAGGCATTCTCCGCGGCCGTCGAAAACTCCCCGTTACGCATCCTCGGGGTGGTCCCGGCCGACATTCACCTGCAGACATTCATCACGTACCAGTTTGCACACGTCGGATGGGGCCATCTGCTGGGCAACCTCTTCATTCTTTTTCTCGCAGGGCCATTCATCGAGGACGTCTGGGGGCGTCCCCTCTACGCGACGTTCTACCTCTCGGCGGGGATCGTGGCTGCGCTGATGTTCGCCGCACGGTATCCGACCCTCGATGCTCCCCTGGTGGGCGCATCGGGCGCCATCGCAGGGGTGATGGGCGCCTTCCTGGTGCGCTACTGGAACACGAAGATCAAGTTCTTCTACTGGCTCTTCTTCTTCATGGTCGGGACCTTCGAGGCGCCGGCCTGGCTGATGCTTCCGCTGTGGTTTCTGAAAGAGCTGACCTTTGCCCAGGCGATGGATACCGTTGCATCGGGCGAGGCGGGTGGCGGAGTCGCCTTCTGGGCACACGTGTGGGGTTTCGTCTTCGGGGTCGTTGTCGCGTGCGCGATTGCCTACTTCCGTATCGAGGAGCGATTCATCCACCGGATTATCGAGTCGAAGGTCACGCTCCTCGAAAACACCGCGATCGAGAAAGCAGCAGCGCTCGCGGAGGGGGGCGATCGTGACGGTGCCAAGGCCGCCCTCAAGCGCGAGCTAGCGACTCATTCAGAAAATGTGGACGCGGCCATCTCGCTCTGGAATCTCTGCTTCCAGGACGGGGATGTCACGGCATCAATGCCTCATATGCTGAGCGCTATTCGCCACGCCGCCCGTTCGGGCGACAACCAGTTCGTGACCACCCACTGGCTTGAAGTGCTCGATTCCGGGTATGCCGTGGACGTCGATCCTGCACTCGGGTCACGGATTGCGGAGATGTTGAGAAATGAAACCCGAATCGATCCGGCCGTAGCCACCCTTGATCTGGCAGCGCGGAGGGCCGACGAATCGACTCCAACCGGCGTTCTGCTGCGGCTAGTCCGCCTGGCAGTCGATCTCGGCAGCGACCAGGCATCTGCCCTCGCTTCGGTCGCGCTCTCCCAACCTGAGATTCCGCCCGAGGCGCGCGAGGAGCTCGAGGAGATTGCCGCGCTCGCCCGTCCGGTGGCAGACACTGGATCCACGTCGTCCGCGACTCAGGACACGGCGGAAGACGAACCCGTCGTTTACTCAGTCATAGCCAAACGCGTGGTGCCCCGACGCCTCGACGGGCAGACTCTCGAGGTTGAGTTCGATGGCAAGAGACACTCGGTCGACCTGGCAACAGTGCAGGTCATCGCGGTGTGTGGGGTTGCCCGCGCCGCCCAAAAGCCGGTGGTCCTGGTGGATCTCCTCCTGGACTCGCCCTGGGGCGATCGCCCGAAACTGCGAGCGATCCGAATGACCAGCGATAACTTTGACCCGCGGCAGATGGTCGGCGGTGACGACGGGATGACGGCGTTTCAGATCTGGCTGGAACGCCTCTTCGACGTTTCAGGCGCTGTTCCGCTGCCCGATCCCGACGCCGCTCGCGGAAAACCCTTTCGATCGTTCTCCACGATCGATGCGTATGAAAAAGAGGTTTTGGGCATCCGTTGACGTCGTCGCGCGGCAGCCTGTCGCCGGGCTATGAGTCGCTCTCGCAATCGTTATCGGGATCGATATGGCCAACCGATTTGGAACGGGTCGATGGCGATCCCGATAGCGAAAAAGTCAGTCTTCTCCAAAAACCTGCGCCGAGAAGACGGAAATGATGGTGTCGGGATGGCGCCAACAACCGGGCTCGAGGCCGGCCTTGCGGCACGTGTGATCGAGAAAGGTGTCCCGATCCCAGCCGTACTCTACTGCCACCTGCGGCAAAAGGAGGCCGCGCGCCGGCCCGCGTTCGAGGAGGATTCCGTCCCTGCCGATGACAATTCCGTCGAAATCGACCCGCCGCAACGGCGTCAGAGCGGAGATCTCGATGTGCGTGTGGGGAAGTTCATCAACCTCCAATGGCCCAAAACGGGGGTCCTCGAAGGCGGCGGCGATGGCGTTGTCCCGAACCGCTCGCCACAGCGGCGCGACGCCGATCACATGGCCGATACAACCTCGGAGGCGGCCGTCGATCTTGAGGGTCACAAAGGCGCCGCGCGGTTCGAGAAGCGTTGGATCGGCCGGCTCGGGAGAGGGGAGGGGATACCCGTTCAAGCGACTGTGAATCGTCTCACGTGCGAGAGCGAGCAGAAACCGGGTCGCAGAATCGTCGATGGTGTGCTCGGAGGGACCGGTAATCATCTCTCCCAAGATGGTATCGTGACCCCATGATTGTCAAACTCCCGTTCGCCACTGACCGGTTGGCGCTGGATCTTCGCGGGTTTCGGGTCCGCGCTCTGGCGCCGAGCGCCCCACCCGGTCGCGACGCGGGAGCGCTGGCCGCCGCGACTCTTGACCGTCCGCTCGCCGGTCAACCGCTGATCGAGATTGCGCGTGAGCAGAAAACCGCAACGGTCATCGTGCCGGACGCCACGAGGAAGGCGAGCCTCCGAGAGGTGCTTCCGGTCGTCATCGAGCGTTTGCGCCGAGCCGGGATCGGCGAGGGTGCCATCACCGTTCTGGTTGCCAACGGCACCCATCCGGCGGTCGGTCCGGAGGAGGTCGCATCACTGGTTGGTCCGCTGCCCGCCTCGATCCGTGTCATCGAACACGACAGCCGTGCCTCGAATCTCGTGAGCGTCGGAGATCTTCGCGCCGGATTACCCCTTCGTCTCCACCCGAGCGCCGTCGAGGGTGAATGTCTGATCACCATTGGTACGGTGCGGCATCACTATTTTGCCGGTTTCGGAGGTGGCCCCAAGATGGTCTTCCCGGGCGTCGGAGGGTATCGTGAGATTCAGGCCAACCATAGCCTGGTCCTCGATCTCTCGGGGGAACGAGCCACCCGCCATCCAGGATGTGAACCAGGGGTTTTGGATGGAAATCCTGTTGCCGAGGAAATCGGCCGTGCGGCTGCGTTTCGCCCGCCGGACCTCGCCCTGTGCCTGGTCGAGGGGAAGGAAGGTGGCGTCGCGTGGGCAGGAGCAGGACCCTGGGAAACCGCATTCGACGCCGCCGTCGAGCGAGTCCGAACCTGGTTCGAGGTTTCGCATCAGGATCCGTTCGATTTCATGGTCGCCGGTTCCGGTGGCAGCCCGACGGACTCAACCCTCATCCAGGCCCACAAGGCTCTCGACGCGGCGTGCCGGTTTCTCAAGCCCGGTGGCGAGATCCTGTGGGTGGCGTCTCTCGAGCGTGGGCTCGGATCGGAAGAGATGGCGCCGTTCGTCGATGATCCAGCCCCCGAATCGATCCTGGCCAGGCTCTCGTCCCGTTGGGTGCAGTACGGACACACCACGCTCCGAATTGTCGAGAAAACCTCTCGCTACTGCGTTCACCTTCATTCACGCATCGCTCCAGAAATCGCGACGCGGCTGGGTTGCGAGGTGCTCCCAGATCCCGGGACCCTCCTCGACCGGTGGCGAGAAGGCCACCCCGGATCGCGGTTGGGTGTGATGGCAGCAGGAGCGGTGTATCCGCGCACTCCTTGACTTGAATCAAGGACAAAACCGACCGCTGCCGCCACCTTGAAGACCATTGGGAG
>CAYRFI010000117.1:0-13162 GCA_964423595.1 uncultured Thermoanaerobaculia bacterium
CAAGGCCGGCGACTGGCGTCGGCAGGAGGTGGCCAATGTCGCTTGAACGACCCGAGCTCGCGCGTCTGCAACACTGGATGCAGGAGGTGGTGGTCCACCCCGGCACCGTCGAAGAGGCGATCGAGTCCGACGCCGCCAAAAATGAGATCCCGAGTGAGCGGCTGAGCGAGGTGGTCCTGCCGTCGCACTCCATGACCTCCGCCGAACGTGTCGACGTCTATCACGGCATGTACCTGATGCGGATGGAAGAGGCTCTCGAGACCGACTACCCGGTGATCCGCTACCGCCTCGGCGATCATCAGTTCGCTCATCTCGTGCGCGAATACGTCCAGCGCTACCCGTCAACCAGCTACACCCTCAACCGGCTTGGTGACCACCTGCCGCAGTTCTTTCTCGACCAACCGAATTGGCCTGAAGCCGCCTTCCTCCACGATCTCGCACGACTCGAGTTGGCCATGACGGAGGTCTTCGACGAGGAGGAGTCGCCGGTGCTCGGCGCGGCTGAGCTGGAGGCCGTGCCTTCAGAAGCGTGGGAGGAGGCGAGGCTGCGGCCCATTTCCGCCTTCCGTCTGCTCGCGTTCAGACACGCTGTGATTCCGAATCTGGTTGCCTTCCATGAAGACAGGCCGTCACCGAGCCCGCGTCGTCGCGCGACCTGGGTCGCCCTCTACCGCCGAGACTACTCGGTCCTACGCCTTGAGCTGAGTCGCGCGGAGTACGACCTCCTGAAGGCGATCGTCGATGGTGCGCCTCTCGGCGAGGCCCTCGCGACGGCCGCTGCTTCAAAATCCCAGAGGCAGCAGGCGAAGGTCTTCCGTTGGTTCAGAACCTGGATTTCAGAAGGGCTGTTTTCAGCGATCGAGTCTTAAAACCAGCTGACAATCTCAGGATTTGACGACGGTCCGAATTCTTGAGAATATGAACGCATGAACAAATTGGGGGATTCCTCATCCGTACCGGAGGCGCTTCCCGAATGGGTCGTTGAGTGCCTGGGCCGTCTTTTTTCATCGATCTCCGATCCCACCCGGATCCGCATTGTTCATGCTCTCACCGAGGCGGACCGCCTCAATGTTTCCGAGATCGCCGAGTACACAGGGCTCTCGATCTCGGCCATCAGCCACCAGCTGCGGCTGCTCAGGGACCGCGCGATGCTGCATGCGACCAGAGAGGGCCGATCGGTGTATTACACCCTTGCCGACGAGCACCTGCGGGCCCTGATCCGGACCGGCGTTCAGCACGCCTACCAGGACTGTACCAACAACCTCCGTCGAGAAGCCGAGCCAAAACCCACCAAAAACCGATAGTCGGGTTGCCGCCAATTCACTCTTCGGTCTGAGCCCGTCCTGAACGCAGGATCTTCGGAGAGGCAATCAACGCCGCGCCGTAGGCCGCAAGTGCGATCACGAAGACAACCGTCCGGCCGGACGCGAGATCCGCGAGGATGACCCGGAGACCGGTAAGAGCCAGGAGTGGATACACCACCCAACCGGCCTCCCGGATTCCCCACCGAGCGGCGAGCACGGCGGACAGGAGAGTCATCGCCGAAAGAGCGACCGTCCCCATCCACAACGACGAGCTCGGCGCCACCAGCGACGCCACCGAAACCAAAGCCGCCGCCAGCACGATGCCGGTCATGACGAGCAATGCGGTCAACGGCAATCGTTGCGCCCAACCGATTGTGGTCGATCTACGGACGAGGAGTCCGACCAACGTCGTGATCACGGTCAGGACGGCGACGATCATCGCGACGGCGCCCGGCACCTCGTTGAAGCCAGCTCGACCGCTGAGGTCTGCCACGGCTTCAGCTGCCACGCCGCTCGCTATCCACGAGGCCAATAGCAACGCCACCGCATGCGCACGCAGAGTCATCCGATCCCATCGGCTGCCCGCGGCTGCGGCGATCAGAGCCAGCACGGCCCACACCACGGCGCTCGCCGCACCCACCGCTCCCGGCAGGACGAGCAAAACCAGGGCCAGCCCGAGGGACGAAAGGAACACGAAGGATCGATTTCTCCCGTGTCTCCGATCCACTACGGTGAAGGCCACGGCGTAAGCGGCGACCCCGACAAGGAGAGCGACCACTGCGAGAATTCGGATCCCGGAATCGTTCGCGCGCGCGAGCTGGACAGCGCCCCCCCAGCCAATTGCCACCGCCGCCGCAGTCTGCAGATAATCGAACAGACGGACAGCATTCCGCCCCCGAACGGCTCTCAAAAAAGACGAACCCACATATCCCATAACGAGGACGCCTTGCAGCGCGGCAACCAGAACCAGTTGTGGTGGATCGAAGCCGTGCGGTCCGCCCGGCGCCGTCGCCATGGCTGTCAAACGGAGCACTCCAACATCGGCCCCAATTGCGGTCAGCCATCCCAGGGAGTCCCAGCCGTGGCGGCCGGCCAACCAGACGGATGCCAGCCCCAGCGCCACCAACACAGCCGTGGCTGCTTCGCCCGGCGGGCGGACGAACGCCAACGTCACCCCGCTGACCGTGGCGCCCACGACGAAGACCCAGGCCGATTCGTGGAGGCGCCAGCGCGAGGCAATGACCAAACCGGCAGCGGTCATGACCGCAAGAGTGACCGCGCTTCCAGTCGGTGACAGCACGCCAAACTCGGTCGATGCCTCGAAAATCAGGGGATCCGCGATCAATGCCGCGCACACCGCGAAGAAGCCCGCACTCCCCCTCGCACCCTTGCCGGCAGCCATCGCCGCCGCTGCGATCCAGCTCGCGGCATAGACCAGGCCGAGAACGACCCCGGTCCCGTTCGCAAAAGTGCCCGCTTCGGTCAGGGCGCGGAGGAGAAACGCGCCGGCCAAGATCAACAAGCTTCGCCCGATGAACGCGGGTGTGCCCTTGAGTGCCGAAATCGGCCACTGGTCCGATAGAGCCGCCGCCACCGGGATGTCGGGCTCGAGGGTTTCGGGGGCATCTCTCCCGAGAGCTGGAGTGTCAGCGATCCCGCCCTCGAGTGCGGCGATCCGTCCATCCTGTTGGCGAACTGCGGCCTCCAATGCCTTGACCGCTTTTTCCAGCTCCTCGAGCCTCTGGTTCATCGATCGCTCCTGAGACACAGTCTTTAATTCACACAAGGGTCTTGAAACTGTCCGCCTTCGAAGATACCATGCTTGCGGCATTGATCAATTGATTATGAGTTGATTGATTGAAGGGTAATCTGAGGTGAACACTCAACCGCGCATGGCCGCCGGACGAAGCCGATTCTGGGAGCAGCTTCTGGCATTCGGGAGGTGGATTGCCGAGGGCGACGAACTGCCTCGAGACGAGGAGCAGGCGCCAGCTGGTCCCACCGGGTCGTCCCCGTTCGCCTGGTTGACGGCGTCGGATCCGCTTCCGAGCCGTACGGAGTATTCGTCTCGCCACCGTGGATTCCTCCGCTGGTTGGCGTCGCGTGACCCACTTCCGAGTCGTGTGGGTTCGCCGCGCGATCGCCGTAGTGTCCGCCATCGGCTGGCTTCTCCTGACCAGCTCCCAAGACTCGAGGAAGTGCAGCACCGTCACCAGGGTTTCATCTCTTGGTTGGCAGGAGGTCAACAACTTCCAACGAGATCACCAACAGACGATTCCGCACCTCGCTCATTCCTCCGCTGGCTACTGACATCGGAAGACCATCATCGCCTCAATCGTGTCGACTCCACCAAGGAGGTCGCGCCGCATGAACCCTGAGAGTCCGCTCATTCACACCAAGCACGTCTTCCGGGCGGCCATCCTGCTCCTCGCAGTTTTGATCGCCATGGTCCTGGGCAGATCGGCCTTCGTCCCGAAGACCTGGGGCGAGTTCGGTCGCTACCGCGGTGCGGCTGTCACCGACTTCCGCCAGAAGCCGATCCGGCACGGCGGTGACGAAAGCTGCGCGATGTGTCACGACGAGGAGTACGCCGAGCACGCGGCCGGAGCTCACGCCTCGGTGCAGTGTGAGCTGTGCCACGGCCCCGTCACCGTCCACGTCGACCTGGAAGAAGGCAAGGTGCTGGCCGAGATGCCGGTGCGCCGTAGCCGTGAGCTGTGCGAGCTCTGCCACCGCCGACTCGCGGCGCGACCCGCCGAATTCCCCCAGATCGACATCCGCGAGCACGTGACCGACAACGGCGGCGAGCTGACGGATGATGCCTGCTTCGCATGCCACGACCCCCACTCACCACTGTGATCGCCGGAGGACACACCATGGCACCAGACGACACGAGGCCCGATCGCTCACACTACCCGATCTCACGGCGGCAGTTTCTGCACCGGTCAGGTGCGGCGTTCGCGGGCGGCATGGTCATCGCGCTCATTCTCCCCGAGGGTTCATCGGCCGGAGTGGCCGGAGCGGATTATGACTGGGACCGCCACCGCTGGGTTTATCTAATCGATACGACGAAGTGCATCGGTTGCGGTGCCTGCGTCCGCGCCTGCCGGGCCGAGAACGCGGTCCCCCAAGGCAACTACCGAACCTGGGTCGAGCGATACGAAATCCCACCCGAAGCCGAGCCCTACGTCGACTCCCCATCCGGAGGCGAGCACGGCTTCGACCCCGTCACGACCTCCATGAACGTCCGCAAGGCCTTCTTCGTGCCCAAGCTGTGCAACCACTGCAAGGCAACCCCTTGCATCCAGGTATGCCCAGTCGGCGCTTCATTCGCCACACACGACGGAGTCGTCCTGGTGGACGGGGAGCACTGCATCGGCTGCGGTTACTGCGTTCAGGCATGCCCCTACGGCAGCCGCTTCATCAACCCCGAGACCCGCACCGCCGACAAGTGCACCCTTTGTTATCATCGGATCACCAAGGGTTTGAAGACGGCCTGCATCGAGATCTGTCCGGTCGGCGCGCGTCGGCTCGGCGACCGCGAAAACCCGGATGACCCGGTGATAGAGATCCTCGCAACCAGCCGAGTCGAGGTCCTGCAACCCGAGCTGCTCACCCGTCCTAAGTGTTTCTACCTCGGCCTCGACATGGAGGTCCGCTGATGTTCCCCGAGCTGACCGGATACCTGTTCCCGAACGATGTTCACATTCACTGGAGCCTGATGATCGTGATGTACCCCTACATCACCGGGCTGGTGGCCGGAGCATTTCTCGTCTCGTCGCTGTACCACGTCTTCGGGCGCGAGGAGTTCAAGCCGCTCGGTCGTTTCGCCCTCGCCACGGCCCTCTGTTTCCTGGCGGTGGCCGGCCTGCCACTTCTCAACCACCTTGGCCATCCCGAACGCGCCCTCAACATCGTCGTCACGCCCAACTTCACCTCGGCGATGGCGGGCTTCGGGATCCTCTACGCTTCCTACTTCGTCGTTCTGCTCTTCGAGGTGTGGTTCGTCTTTCGGGTCGACATCATCGACACCGCGGCCCGCTCACGAGGTCTCAAGCGCCGGCTCTTCGCCACCCTTGCCCTCGGGGTCTACGACACGTCCCTCGAGGCGCGCGAAATCGACCGCAAGATCATCCGAATCCTGGCGGCCATCGGCATCCCGATGGCCTGTCTCCTGCACGGCTATGTAGGGTTCCTTTTCGGCGCGATCAAGGCCAACCCGTGGTGGTCGACGCCGCTGATGCCGGTCATATTTCTGTTTTCCGCTATGGTTTCGGGCATCGCCCTCCTCATCGTCCTCTACCAGGTCGCGATGAAGCTCAAGGGCATGCCGATCGACCGCCGCGCGATATCTGCGATGGCGCGTTGGTTGTGGCTGTTCATGATCATGTCGCTGACCCTCGAGCTGCTCGAGATCATGATGCTGGCCTACGAGCGGGCCGAGGAGTGGGAGGTCATCGGCCACCTCCTCACCCACCAGCTTTCCTTCTCGTTCATCTCGCTGCAGATGGTAGGCGGGGGACTGATCCCGCTCATCCTGCTCGGCATCGTCGTGATCATGGATCGCTACATGGACGACCGGATCCGCAATACGCTGACCATGGTCTCCTCGCTTCTCCTGCTGCTGCAGGTGTTGGCCATGCGGTGGAACGTGGTTATCGGCGGCCAGATGTTCTCGAAGAGCATGATGGGTTTCCGCGAGGCCTACGTGCCCGGGATGTTCGAAAAGGAGGGCATTCTCGCTGCGGCCGTAATCCTTTTCATCCCGTTCGTGCTGCTGGTGATCTTCGAAAAGGTCCTACCAACCTTTCGACATCTGGATCAACGAGGTGAATTGACCTGACCGTCACGGCTGCGGATTCCCTTCCGGATCCGATCGCACGGCATCGAATACCCAGGCGATCGCAAGCAGCAGGCCGAGGATCACGACGATCGCCGGTCCCGTCGGCATGTCGAAGTCATAGGACGCCACCAAACCGAGACCGGATCCGGCCACACCCACGATCCAGCCGATGACCAGACGCGACCGCATCCCTGCGTGCACCAGGATGGCGACGCAGGCCGGAATGACGAGGTAGGCAAAGACCATCAGGATGCCGCCGATCTCGACCGAAAAGGTGATCATGACGCCGAAGCTGAGGTAGAAGAGAAAGTCCCACCAGCGAACCCGCCAGGCCCGGCGATAGGCCTCGTCAGGATCGGTCGTGATGAGCATGAAACGATGGCGCAGCAGCCAGTGGAACACGCCAATTCCGATGTAGATCACGAGCACTTTGATCACCGTCGGCCAGGTCACCCAGAGGAGAGTCCCGGCAAGTGTCTCCTTGATATGCTCGGCACCCTCGGGCGCCCGGTCCGCTACCAGAATCGTCGCCGCCGAGGCGACCACGAAGGTGATGCCGATGATCGCCTCTTGGGGCAGCTTCTCGATCTGGACCCTGGTGATGGCGAAGAGCGCGGCCGCCAGCGTCGCGAAGCCGAGACTGAAGAGAGTTGAACCGAGTTCTCCCGGGTGCTGGCCGAAGGCGAAGCCCACCACCGCGCCCAGCGCGGCGAACTGCGCCACCGCGAGATCGACGAAGAGGATCCGCCGCTCGATGACGTGGATCCCGAAGTAGGCGTGCAGACCCACCAGCAACAGACAGGCGGCAAAAGGCGCGGCCATGAAGCTCATCATCTCAGTCATCACGTCACTCCGTTTCGACGAAAGCAGTCTTCAAACGCGCAACCCAGAGATCGACAAGATCGAAGTAGGTTTCGATGCCGGGCTCACCTTGCACATACATGGGCACGACCACCGGCACGATCCCAGTTCGCTCCGCGATCAGCTCCGGCTTGCGACGCTCGAAGTAGTTGGCGGTGAGGAGCACGCGAATATCTTCGTTTTCAATGCGCTCGATCAGCTCCGCCACGTGACGGGCGGTCGGCGGGATCCCCGGTTTGGGTTCCACATAGTCAACGACAGAAAGTCCGAAGAGGGTCGTGAAGTAGATCCAGTTCTTGTGATAACAGACCAGCTTCTGACCCCGGAACGGCATCGCATCGCCGAGCCAGCCGCCGAGTTCTCCGAGCAGCCCGTGCTCCTCGAGAAAGGGCACCAGGCGACCGCTCCTGGCGAGCGGATCGAGGGCTTCGACGCCGAGAAGCTCGACCAGTCGATCGCCATACAAGCGTCGTGCGATTCGGCCGTTGAAATCGGCGAGGTTGGCACGATAGGTCTCACATCCATCGGGATCCACCTTGCACAGACCGGTGGCGATGTTGCGGGCGACCACGGTGATATTGAGCGGTGAGGTCGTGATGTGAGGGTTGCCGTATATGTGAACATCGCCGGCCGAACGGTCCATCGACGCCGGCTTCTCCAACAGCTCGAGTCCGTGGGAAGCGGAGACGTACCCCTCCGCCCCATCGACGATCTTCCGGTTGCCCGCTTTGTTGACGAGCACCGGCGCCCACAGCTCGAGGTCGAGACCGGTGCTGACGAAGAGATCGGCATCACGCAGCATGATGGCGTACGACGGTTTCGGTTTGATGAAGTGAGCGTCGGCGTTGGCGGCGACGATCGCCTCGACCTCGACCCGGTCCCTGCCGATATCGCGGGCGATGGAAGCGTAGTCCTCGACGGTAGTGACGACCTTGACGGTGGCTTCGCTCGCCGACGCAAGGGCGAGGATGACGGTCATCATGAGTATCAGGTGTGGTTGCTTTCTTTTCATGGCGCTCTCCTCAGTAGCTTTCGTGCTTGTGGGGACCGGCGGCAAAGGTCAGCTGAAGCTCGAATCGCTGGTCGGTTCCGTAAATATTGTCGTCACGGTATGAGTATTGACCGCGAAGGCGGACAAACTCCGATTGCCAGAACGTGAGATATGGAGACAATCCCCAAAACTCGTGCCCGGCTTCGCGTTGGTCCTCCACCCAGTCCCAGCGCAGGCCCGCGAACCACCGCGTGGCAAACTTGAGCTGGCCATAGAGGTAGCTGCCCCAGGTGTCCAGGCTGGTCCCATCCTCCAGGTCGAGCCACGAACGGAGCACCATGCCGCGCAGCTGAAAACCGCGATAGAGCTCTCGCCCGGCGGGGTACCAGTCGTAGGTGAGGTCGAGGGAGAGGAAATCGTGGTCGAGGTCGCCTTCATGATCGGTGACCCCGTGCAGTCCGGTGACATCGAGCTGGAAGTACGTGTTGGTGCTCAGGTCCCAATAGCTCTTCAAGTTGGCAAGCACCGTCGGTTTTTTCCAATCGGAACCGGCAAACGCGATCTCGTTATCGCCGTTCATCACCTCGACCACGAGTTCGTTGGTGTCGGCCCACAGCCTGGGCATCAGCCACTCGAGCGAGACCCCGGTTCCCGACAGGCCGTGCGGTCCGAAGCTCTCGCCGATAATCCAGGGATAGTCGGTCTGCGGCAGGGCGTGCATATGCCAGCGATTGAGGGTCCCGAACTGTTGCCGCTTGCGGCCGACCGTCAGTGACGTCGGGCCGAGCTGCAGCCAGGTGACATAGCCTTCTTCGAGTTCAAAGCCCTCCTCGTGTTCGTGTTCCTCGCCATCTTCCATATGCGCGTGGTCCTCGTCTTCAAAACCCCACGCCGCATGGGCCCCTTCGTAGCCGAAGACCACGTGAAACTTGGTGTAGGGATCGAGGTAGGACTGCAGGTCGAGCTCGAAGTGGCGCGCCTGTAATTGTGTCTTCAGGTGATCGCCTTCGACGAAGAAGATATCGCCGGTGACCGAGATTTCCGGATTGAGCTGCGGCTGCATGCGGGTGCCTGACGCGAATTCGGTGCCGGTGTCGAGCGTCTCGGACGGACCTTTTTTCGCGGCTTCGGCCACCGCTGCCTGCCGCATCGTGTCGAGCTCAGCCTGCTTCTCCTGGGCCTCCTGTTGCGCCTTGATCGCCTCGAGCTGCTGCTGAACCGTCTGCAGCTGTTGCGTCAGCTCTTCGATCTGGTGCTGTAACTCTTCGATGGTCGGCGGCGTCTCGGGCTCGGGCGCCGACGGCTCGTTATCCTGCGCGAGGACCGGCGCCACGGCCAACAGTGCGGCTGCCAACCACGGGCTTAGGCCACGAAAGTATCGTGTGCTCATGTTCCCTCCCCGTTTGTCCAAAACCGATCGTTATTGGATTTCGATTCAGGAGGTGACGGGTGGGCCTCGCAACAGGGGAAGATGGGTATGGAACCGTGCACGGAGATCCGAGGACGTCGCTACAACAGTCGATCTATCGACCGCCGCGCCTTCGACCTCTGCAACTCCCGGCGCTTCGGCGACTGTCGTTCCGACGAGACACGCGAGGCAGGGGTGCGGAGACAGCAAGCGCCCGGAGCCGTGCAGATGGAAAACCTGCGACGACGAGCCTGAGGCCGAACAGGCGATCTCCTCTTGCGGAACGGCGTTGTCGACGTGATGGTGCGGTATCGACAGCAACACCCCGTGCCACGCCAAAAGCATGGCCGCCGTAAGAAGGATGGTCACCCTGGCCGCTGATTTCACCGGATCATGATGAATCGCAGACGCGCGGAAGTCAAATCACCTGAGATCAGCTACTTTTAAAACGTTCGACCCCGACGCCTGCTTTGCGAGCTATCGCCTCGAGGGCTGACCACGCGTTGTCAACCAGGACCACATCCTTTGGCAAATAGGCCACCAGCCAGGCCTTCTCGGTGTCTGCCTGCACTTTGACCCGTTCGCTGCCGGTGATCGGTGTGTCGATCGGACCGATCTCATCCAACAACAAGGGCTTAGCCTCAGCGTTGAACGGCCCGCGCAGGGACTCGTAGCTCTCGCCGGCTCTTCCGACCCGAAACACGAGCGAGGTCCCGAGACTCCCTTCTTTCATCACACAGCACGGCACTACGAGCTCGGCCGACAGGCAGTTGTTGACATCGACCAAAGGGTGGATCGCGGGAAGCTCGGCTCCCTTCACCAACCGGCGAAGCAGGGCTTCGGACGCCGGGCGGTAGCGAGTGGGGTCACAACCTGCCGCGCGAAAGAGCTTTCGCATCGCCGCCACCGGGGGGTGGGCGGCAATTGCCGCCGGCTCGGGGAATCTCTCTTTCACCCCGCCGGCGATCCGCGATCGGAGTTCGGCTAACTCATTTTGCCTGTCACCCACCGCCAGAAACGCCCAGAACAGATCCCAGCCATACAGCTCGACACGGACTTCAAAAGGCAACGTTTCCATGCGGTTACTTTAACCTGCTCTCGTTTCAGCATAGGGGATCACTGACTTCTGCGACGTTGAAAACGCAAACGCGCAAACACATCGCAAAGAATTCCCCTTACCCACCCAGAAATCTTCTTGGCGGGCTTCGCTTCTTTGCGGTTACAAAGTGAACGAAAGTCGGCAGAGTTCATCCGCAAGCGGTTTCGACCTTCATCTCTCGGCACGCTACAATCGCTGAGACGCTCGGGACCGGAGGCCTGGATGGACAAGGACGAAATCAAGAGGATGTACGAGTGGATTCAGAGCAGAGTGACGCTCGCAGACACCTCGGACGGGATCGCCATTTCCTTCGACGAACCCGACCCCGACGATTTCTCTGACGCCGACTTCGATCCCGAACTCGTCGAGCTGACCCTCGAGTCCGACTGGTGGGAAGAGATGGTGATTGACATCGTCGAAACCCCCGACTACGCGGAGCCGAACGAATCCGCGGACCAAGTTCTGGAGTACGCCCGCGACGTGGTGAAGGAGTACGTCGCGAAGAGGCTGTACACCTAGCTTACATATCGGTCGATTCGTCCTCGGGTTCGCCAGGAGGCGCCTCGACCCAGAACCAGCCGCGGAGATCTCCCTCGACAAACCCGACCGCCTGGTCGTCGGGATAGGCTTCCGAGATCGCCGCCATTACGCCCTCGTCGATCTCTTCGGCGGGACCGTGGCACATCTGGCACTCGGCTCTCAGCTTGATCGGCAGCAGCGCGCCAAGCTCCCCATTCGGTCCGACGACGTAGGTGGGATCCTCGACGAGATCGGCGATATAGGGATCTGCCCATGCCGGAGCAACGTTGGCCGGGTTGCGCAGCCTGAACGAGGTGCGGCCAATTTTCACACCGTATGTCTCGTGCACGTTTTCCGCTACAGCCGGCGCCTTCTCCTTGCAAACGGCGATCGCAGCACCGGCGTCACCCGAGTCGAGGGCGGCGGTCAGTTCTCCCATCGTCTCGGAGGCCAACGCATTGACCGCGGTCGCCACCAGCTCCTGCTGCGCCTTCTGGGTGTCGGTCATCGAACCGGGAAGGACCTGCTCCCACTGGCTCGCCGTCACCTCCTCGACCTCCGCTGGTTTCTCCGCAGGCTTCGTGCAGCCTGACATCATCAGTCCGAACACCACAAGTAAGACGGTCCATCGCTTCATCGTGCCCCCCTCTCAAACAAAAACGCAGCGGCACCCAATCGGGGCCCACCGCCCCCGCTGTCTCAACGACGGTCGAGACGTTCCTCTTGTTCGATTTGAACGCGAGATTTCACGAAATGATGATGGGCCGTCAACTGGCTGATGTCAAACCGTCCGGCCGCGGATCTCCGGCAGTAAACGGTCGCGAATCGCATCTCGCACCGTCCGAAAGACTTCCATGACCTCCTCATCGGTCCCCTCGGCCTCGGCGGGGTCGGGAAACGAGATGTGGAGAGTTTCGATCGGCTGAGGAAAGACCGGGCAGGTCTCTCGGGCCGAATCACAGATCGTGATCACAAGTTCCCAGGGCTCATCAAGATAGACGTCCACCAGCTGCGGTCGTCCAGCCGATATGTCGACACCGACCTCGGCCATCGCCCGTACCGCCAACGGATGAACGGCCTCTGCCGGCCGCGTTCCAGCCGACCGTGCCTGCCATGTCTCACCAAACTCGTGGTTGACCCAACCCTCCGCCATCTGCGAACGGCAGGAGTTGCCGGTACACAGGATCAGAACTCGTCTCTTGTTGGACATCGCTCCTCCGCAGTTGACAACCTGCACACACAATACTACATTTCGCGAGATGACGAAATGAAATCTCTCAGTCTCGATTCCTCCGTCGCCGCGGCCCGTGCGCTCGGCCATCCAGCTCGCTTGCGGACGTTGGCCATGCTCCGATCGGGCGAGCTCTGTGTCTGCCAGATTACCGAGGTCCTCAAGCTCGCACCGTCCACCGTATCGGCCCATCTCAAGGAGCTGAAACAGGCTGAGCTGGTTACCGAGCGCAAGGATGGAAGATGGGTCTATTTCACCCTGAACGACAACGTCAACACTCGTTCATGGATCGAAGCCGCTCTTTCCGCAGTGGTGAATGATCCGCAGATCGAGGCCGACAATCGACTGGTTCAAGAGCTGCGTCGGCTGCCGGTGGAAGACCTCTGTCGGTTCGGTTACGAGGCGGCCAAGGCCAAGGCAAACGCGGCTGAATCCCGCAAATGATCGACCCGCAAAAGGAGATGAAGTGACAGCTCACACCAGCGTTGCCCGGCGCCTCTCCCTGCTCGACCGCTTCCTCACCCTGTGGATTTTCCTGGCCATGGCGGTCGGTGTCGGCGCAGGTTGGTTGTGGCCCGGCATCGCAGCCTTCTGGAACCGGTTTTCGGTTGGCACCACCAACATTCCGATTGCCGTCGGCCTCATTCTGATGATGTACCCACCCCTGGCCAAGGTGCGATATGAGGAGATGGGCCGGGTCTTCAGTGACTGGAAGGTGCTCGGGCTGTCGCTGGTCCAGAACTGGATCGTCGGGCCGGTGCTGATGTTCCTCCTCGCGATCGCCCTCCTCGCCGACAAACCGGAGTACATGGTCGGTCTGATTTTGATCGGTCTTGCCCGCTGTATCGCCATGGTCATCGTCTGGAACGAGCTGGCGGGCGGTGACAGTGAGTACTGCGCCGGTTT
>CAYRFI010000118.1:0-13034 GCA_964423595.1 uncultured Thermoanaerobaculia bacterium
ATCCTGTCCAAGATCCTGGTTCTGCGCGCCGAGAAGGCAAAGCTCCTGGGGTACGACACGCACGCAGATTTTGTCCTTGAGGAGCGGATGGCGAAAACTCCCGACGCGGTTTACGGGCTTCTGGAAGACCTCTGGCGCCCGTCGCTCGCGGTGGCTCGCGAGGAGGCGGCGACCCTGCAAGCGGCCATCGAGACCGACGGTTTCGATTTCAAACTCGAGCCGTGGGATTGGCGCTACTACTCCGAAAAAGTGCGCCAGGCCCGGTACGACGTCGACGAGCAGGAGGTGCGGCCGTACTTCATGATCGACAACGTCATCGACGGCGCCTTCACCGTCGCCAACCGGCTCTACGGTATCGAGTTCACTGAGCGCACCGACATCCCCACCTACCATCCCGAGGTGCGGACCTACGAGGTCACCGACGCCGACGGCAGCCACCTGGGCGTCTTCATGACCGACTACTACCCGCGCCCCGGCAAACAGGGTGGTGCCTGGAGCGGTGACATTCGCAGCCAGTGGATCCACGACGGCGACAACGTGCGGCCAATCGTGTTCAACGTCGGCAACTTTTCACGCCCGGCGGGCGACGCGCCGGCGCTCATTTCCCTCGAAGAGGCCTACACCCTCTTCCACGAGCTCGGCCACGGTCTGCACTCGTTGCTGTCCAACGTTCGCTATCGGGGCTCGTCGGAAGTGAAATGGGACTTTGTCGAGCTGCCATCCCAGATCATGGAAAACTGGGTGCTCGAACCCGAGGTGCTCGAGCTCTACGCCAAGCATTATGAAACTGGGGAAGTGATCCCGGACGAGCTGGTGGCGAAGATCCGGGCCGCGGAGCAGTTCAATCAAGGCTTCAATTTGGTCGAGTACCTGGCGGCATGCTATCTGGACATGGACTGGCACACTCTCGGAGATCCGGCCGGAGTGGATATCGACGAATTCGAGAAGGCGTCGATGGACAGGATCGGTCTCATTCCCGAGATCGTGGAGCGCTACCGCAGCACCTACTTCAACCACATTATCGGCGGCTACTCGGCCGGCTACTACAGCTACGTCTGGGCGGAGGTCCTCGATGCCGACGCTTTCGAGGCGTTCAAGGAGACGAGTCTATTCGACCGGGAGACGGCGGCCTCCTTCCGCAAGAATATCCTCGAGCGAGGCGGCTCCGAAGACCCGGAGGTGCTCTACGTTCGATTCCGCGGCCGGGCGCCGAGCGTCGAACCGCTCCTCAAGAAGCGTGGGCTGAAGTAGTCCAGCGAAACATACCGAAGATCGTCCCGAGGTGCCGGAAGTTCCAGGCACCTCGGTTTGAGAAAAACCACGTTCGCCCTATCGGTCATGCGGTCCTGGCTCGACCGGCTGGAGACCGTCGGTAGGCTCCTCGGACGCCAGCTTGCCGGCCGCAATCATCGGCAGCCCGAACTCGGCGCCGAAGGGGCCCATCATCGGATCGTGCGTGCGCAGGATCTGCTGGTCTCCCGGCGGCACATAGAGAGTTTTGAACCTTGGTGGCTTTGCCACCTTGCCACGGGCGGCGAGACGCTCGCTGCGCTCGGACCACCGGGCGCGCTCTTCGGCCGAGATCTGGAACAGGGCGTAGAGAGTGCGGGGGAAGCCTCCCGCATCGTTGCGGGGTCTGTCGAGGATGATCAAGGCGTTGGCCGCCTCCCAATACACCACTCGCTGGTCGATGGTGCTGCACACACCGACCGGGAGCCACGCGTCACGCCGCACCTTGCGTTGGGTGAGCTGAATATTGCCTTCGTCATCGACATTGGCGACCTGCTCCCTGGTGATTCGAACATAGGGTAGGAGCAGCTGGTGACAGCCGGAGGTCTTCCGCGTTTCGTTGAGAAATGCGTCGATTTTCGCGAGCGACCGCTCGACCACCAGGATGTCTTGAACGAGCTGTCGGTTTTCGGCGATCTCAGGTGCCAACTTGCCGGTTCGTTGCTCGAGGTTGAGCCAGTGTCCGACGTCGTGGGGAACGAGGGGCGTTGTCGTTTCGGCTGCGACGGGGTTTTGCCACAGCGTCAACACCAGCGCGGTGATGAGTATCGAGGTCCTTCTCATGGTCCACCTCCGGTATCCCGCGTGCGGGATCGGTCGCCGGGTCCGCGTCGCTACGAGACGCGCGCAGGTTTGCGGTCGACGGTTCGTCGTGTGGCCGAGAAAACCTCGAGCTCGGGCGCCGTGCGTCAACGGCGCGTTGGCCCTCCTCCTTCCCGGCAAGAAAATCGAACCGCTCGGGGTCCAATCGGCCGGGAATATCGCTTTTATCAATCGCAAGATTCGTGCCGGATCGTGGATCACCGATCGAATCTGGAGAAACGCACGATGCCCCTTTCTGGGACAGAGGGGACCCAGTCCGGGGCAGGTGAGTGTGCCGGTCACACCGTAGAGGAGCTCCCCCTGCAATGCTGCGAGTCGGTCAGAGCCCGGTACCTCCGGAGGTCACGTCGAGTCCGTGCCCGCGCCACCGCCCGGTGATATGGCAGTCTGGCAACACTGAAGTTGACCCGCATCTTCCGCCAGCTGTCCGGACTCGCGACGAATATTTCTGAGATACGCGGGCTGGCTGTCTTCGTCAGATCGGCGTAGAGTCGGCCTCCATGTCGGCGCCTGGCCCTCTCCTGAAAGTCGCAGCCCTCGGTCTTCTCACTCTGGTGTGGGGAACGACGTGGTCTGCGATCACGATCTCGCTGCGGGGAATCCCGCCGATTACGGGCGTAGCCCTCCGCTTTGCGATCGCGTCGGTACTGCTCATCGGCGTCGCCCGAATGGTGGGGATTCCACTCGCCGCCACCGGCAAACGCGATCGGCACCTGAGGGTATTGCACGCCGTGCTGTCGTTCTGTATTTCGTATGGGATTGTCTTCTGGGCCGAGCAATGGGTGCCGTCCGGTCTGGCGTCGGTGCTCTTCGCCACCTTTCCGTTGCTGGTCGCGGTGATGGCCCACTTTGCGTTGCCCAAAGAGAGGATGACGGTTCCGGCGCTGATCGGAACCGGTCTCGGCTTTGCCGGCATCGCGGTCATCTTTGCCGAGGACTTCGAGCTCCTTGGGGGGTCGATGGTGGCCCTTGCCGCGGCGGTCATGCTGATTTCGCCACTGGCGTCGGCGACGGTCAGTGTCGCCGTCAAGAAGTGGGGATCCGGGATGCAACCGGTGCCGTTCAACGCTGCGGCGATGCTGTTGGCGACCGGAATCATGGGTGTGGTCGCGGCAATCGTCGAGCGCCACCGCCCCCTAGTTTTCGATCCTGGACCGGTCGCTGCCCTGCTGTACATGGCAATTGCCGGAACCGCGGTGACATTTCCGCTCTACTTCTGGTTGCTCGAGCACATGGAGGCGCGCCAGGTCTCCCTGATCGGCTACGGAACTCCGGTTGTGGCGCTCTTTCTCGGTAGGTTCTTCATGGGCGAACCGATGACCGCGAGGACGTGGGTCGGATCGGCGATGGTTGTTGTCGGGGTCGCTGTCGCCTCTCATGCGCGACGACACAGAAGTCAGGGGCCAGACGTATCTAACGGCCCTCACGGCTGACGGCTTTACGGGTTCCCCGGCCCACCCACCTCACGGCTATACGGGCCGTCCGCCCTTCGGGCGGACGGCTATGCGGGTTCCGCCGCCCGCCCACCCACGGCCATACCCCACAAACTGGCGACAATCCCAACACCGTGCTTGGTCGTTGCGCCGTAAAACCGTAAAGCCGCATAGCCGCATAGCCTCTCGAACGCGGACGCGGGATAGAATAGATACATGGGAACGCAGAAGATCAAAGGTTCGATTCTGAAATCGAGGTTGGCGTTCGTCGAGAAGCAGTACGGCCCGGAGGGGCTCGACCGGGTGATGGAGCATCTCGATCCTGATGACCAGAAGGCGCTCCGGGGTCTGGTTCCGGTGGCGTGGCTCGATTTCGAAATTGGCAAGCGCCTCGACGATGCCATCGTCAAGGTTCTTGGCGGTGGCCGGCCCGAGGTCTTCGAGCGTCTCGGGGCGGCGTCTGCCGATGCGAATCTGAAAACTGTTCACGCCGCATTCCTCGCCCCCGGCGACCCGCAGGGGTTCCTCGCCAAGGCGCCACAGATCTACCGGATGTACTACCAGACGGGGCGGCGCGAGTACGAGCAGACCGGTGAGCGGGAAGGGGTCCTCACGACCCACGAAGCGGAAACGTTTTCCAAGGCCGACTGCCTGACGGTGATCGGCTGGTACAAGCGCGCTCTCGAACTCTGCGGCACCAAGAACCCGCGCATCGTCGAGGAAATGTGCCGCGCCCGCGGCGACGAGGTGTGCCGATACAGGGTAAGTTGGCAATAGGCCGACGCTTGGTTTTTGGCGCGATGGGCCTCGCTGGCCAGGAAAGTAAAGAGTTAAGAGTAAAGAGTGAAGCCCCCACCCCTCGAAATCTCGGTTCTTTACTCTTAACCCTTAACCCTTAACTTGCATGGCTTGAGATTCCACCCCCGCCGGACAACGGAGCACGTCAGAAACGTAAAAGCGCGGCGGCCCAGTGGAAGCCCGCACCGAAGGCGGTCAGCAGGACGAGGTCGCCCGGGTCGATCCGCCCCTGGTTTCGCGCCTCCCACAGGGCGAGCGGTACCGAGGCGGAACCGGTGTTGCCGTAGTCCTGAACATTGATGTGGATTTTGTCGTCGGGCACGGCGAGGGCTTTCTGGACTGCGTTGATGATCCGTAGATTGGCCTGGTGGGGGATGACCAGCTTGATGTCTTCGACGACCGCATCCGCCTGGGCGAGGACCTCTTTGGCGGCCGCGCTCATGCGGGTGACCGCCTCGCGAAAGACCTCCCGCCCTTTCATCACGATCTTCTTGTGATCGCGGCGCTGGGCGGCTTCGAGAGAAAATGGCGCTCGGGTGCCGCCTGCCTCGAGGCCGAGGATCTCGGCCTGGGTTCCGTCGGTTCCGGCCGTGAAGCCGACGATTTCGGCCGCACCCTCACCCCTGCCGATGACGGCCGCGCCGGCCGCGTCGCCGAAGAGCACGCACGTCGCGCGGTCCTTCCAATCCATCAATCGTGTCAAGAGTTCGGCCCCGACCAGGAGGATCTTGCGGTCACCGACCTGGGCTCGCGAGCGAGCGACATCGAGACCGAGGATGAAGCCGGCGCAACCACTGCCGGCGAGGTCGAAGGCCGGCACCTCGCGTGCGCCGAGACGGTTCTGGAGGTAGGACGCAGTATCGGGGATGAAGACCTCTGGAGTGTCGGTGGCGACGATGATCTCGTCGATCTCCTCGATCGCGACATCGGCATCCTCCAACGCACGCTCGGCGGCGGCTGCCGCAAGGTCGACGGTCGTCTGGTTCTCGGCCGCGACCCTTCGTGTTTTGATCCCGGTGCGGGCCGTGATCCACTCGTCAGAGGTGTCGACGTGCTCGGCCCACTCGTCGTTGGTCATCACCCGATCCGGCACGTAGGCACCGAGGCCGAGGACGCCAATTGGTGCGTCGACCATGTTGGAATTTCCTCCGTTGTTCGGAATTCTACACTGAGTGGAGATCCGAATCAGCCCAGGATCCGCTTGAAGAGCGTCTTGAACGGTCCCACGTAGCGCTTCACTACCAGCACCGAAGCGGGGGAATAGCGGGCCACCTTCTGCGGAATCTCGCCGATGAGGATCTTGCGGAACACCGGCTCCTTTGCCGCTCCAATGACCACCAGGTCGAAATCGCGGCTCGCCTTGGCGAGGCCGCCGGCCACGGATTCGGACTCGATCAGCTGCTTCTCGATTGGTACATCGACGTGCATGTTGGCGAGCGTCTTATCGATCCAGTTGCGGGCGGTGTGGCGCTGGTCCTCGGTGGCGTCGGGTGGGACCACATACCCGGTCGTGACCTTCATGTCAAAGGACTTGGAGAGAGCGTTGAGGAGATCGGCCGCGAGATGGGCGTTGGGTCCCCCGGCGGTCGGGAATAGACATGTTCGGAACTCCTTGCCCTCGATCTTGAGCATCATCAGGTCGCACGGCGCGTAGCGGATGACGTTGTCCGCGGTCTCGCCGAAGATGCGGTCACGGGTGTTGCTGTAGCCCTTCCACGCCATTACCATGACGTCCGCGCGGTGGCGGCCGGCGGCGGTGAAGATGCCTTCCTCGACCCGATGTGCAATCACGAGGTCGGTGTCGATCTTGACCCCGCGTTCCCTGCCGTACTGCTGGGCATCACGCAGCACCGTCTCCTTGTGGTGGGCAAACCGCATCCCCTCGTGGATCGGCAGCTGCTGCGGCACCTCGACCACGGTTGTCGCCACCAGACGCCGCCCGCGCAGCTCGGCCACAGGAATGGCAAAGTCGAGCAACGTCTCGCTCATATCGGGATCGTGGAGGACCACCATCACCGAGTCCTCGGCGGGGAGCTCGTCGGCTCGGCGCGACGGCACCAGGACCTGTGGCTCGACGTCTGCCGCCAGCTTCTCGAAGACCCCGAAGTAGAGCAACAACCCGAACACGACCCAGCCGGCGGTGACGTACCACGCGATGGGCTGGAAGGTGAACTGGTAGAGGGCGAGAAAGACGTTGAGGACGATGCCGAGGATTGGTGTCAGAGGATAGAAGGGGACCTTGTACCTGCGCTCGATCTCGGGCGCTTTTCGCCTGAGGGCGATGACAGACAGGTTCACCAACGCGAAGGTGAGGAGAAAAATGAGGCTCGCGGCTGACCCCACCGCCTCGATCGGCAGGGTGACGGCCATGGCGATCAGGATGACGCCAGTGACGATGATCGCCGCGCGCGGGGTTCTGCGGATTGGGTCGATGCGGGCGATCTCCTTCGGCAGCCAGCGGTCCCTGGCCATCGAGAAGGCGACCCGCGACGCCGCCAGGATGGTCGCGTTGAGGGCTGACATGGTCGACAGCAGACCGCCGAGGACGATGATGGCGACCCCGAACGCGGGCATGAACTGTTCCGCGGCGCGAACGATCGCGGTCTCTCCGTACTTGCCGAGAAACTGCCACGACGGGAGGCCGTCGACGTGGATGGCGCCGAGTGAGACAAAGAGAATCAGAAGATAGATGGTGATGGTGACGGCAAGGGCGATGAAGGTGGCGCGTGGAATGTTCTTCTCGGGTTCCTTGATCTCTTCGGCAACGGTGGCGATGAGATCGTAGCCCTCGAAGGCGATGAAGGTCAGACCCATCGCGACGATGACGCCTGAGGCGCCGAGCGGGAAGAAGGGGGTGAAACCTGCGGCCGCCTCGGTCGGGGCGCCGTGGATCTTTTTGAGCCCGTAGGCGATGAAGATCCCGAGCACGACCAGCTTGGAGAGGGTGAGACCATTCTCGGCCGCACCGGTCACGGCTGCGCCGCGGATGTTGAGGCGGAGAAAGATTGAGCCGATGATCACGGTAACGGCGGCGATCGGCAGATAGGCCCCGGCAGCTCCGAAAAAGGGCTCGGTGAACGCGGGGAAATAGCGATGGAATACCTCCCAGAAATAACCCGCAAAGCCGAGGGCGTAGAGGCTGCAGGCGACCGTGTAGGCGAACCACAGCATCCAACCCGAGATGAAGCCCATGGCGCCTGGGAACGCAAGCCGCACGTACGAGTATCCGCCGCCGGCACGCGGAATAGCCGACGCCAGCTCGGCGTAGGCGAAGGCGGTCAGCAGGGTGACCGCGCCGTTGAGGGCGAAGGCGAGGATCGACGCGGGGCCGGAAACCCCCGCCGCGATGCCGGTGAGGACGAAGATGCCGGCGCCGATCATGGCGCCGACGCCGATCATGGTGGCATCAAAAAGCCCGAGGTCGCGGGCGAACGTTGTTTCGCTAGCGTGATTTCGTCGGTGTGCTTCGGTCGGTGGCATCGCGATATTATACGGTGGAACGGTCACTACCGAACCGGGTTGGGTCAGGCCTTTTCGAGATCGAACTCGGCAGTGTCAAACCAGAATCCGGTGCCGGAGACCAGATCCATCTCGGCCTGGACAATGGCGACGTGGCCCTCCTCGATCTCGACGAAGCGTTCGAAGAGGCGCCGGCCCTCGTCGTTGAGGGTGGCAACCATCTGTTTGTAAAAGGCGCTGGTCTCGCGCTCCACGTCGAGAGCCTTCTTGAGGCTCTCGAACTCGGTGCCCCGCACTTCCCGGCCGCCGCTCTCCAGACGTTGGCGAAGTTTCGCGGCGCCGGCTTCGATGGCCGCCTTCGACACCAGCACGGTGTCGAGGGTGGCGACGGTGACGGTGCCCTTCGAACGCCATTCCTCGAGCCGCTCATGCAAGTATTTGATGTGGCCCATCTCCTCGTCACAGAGAGTCTTGAAAACCTTCCGCGCGACGTCGTGCTCGGCCTTCTCGACCGCCTCCGAGTATGTCTTGTGGACCCGGCCCTCGTATTCGAGGGCGGTGGTGATGGCCTGCTCCAGATTCATGTCTGCCTCCAATTCTTCCGATCCTACTACGACCGGGTCACGAGATTCCTTTGACGCGGTTGATGGCAGCTTTGAGGATCCTCGAGCCCGGGTGGTAAGAGTAGACCTTGTAGCTCAAAAGCCCCGAGGGCTGCGGCACGGTCGAGTCGCGGGTGCCGATGATGCGCACGCCGCCGACCCTGCGGTCGAGGTTGTCGTGGGTGTGACCGTGGAGGATCGCTTTCGCGTCGAATGTCCGCGCCAGCAGTCGTAGCCCGACCCGGTCGACGCGGTCGAGTTGGAGCGCGGCTCGTTGCCAGAAGGGCGTTGCCTTCTCACCCCGTCTCTTCGAGGTCGCGGAATGCGGGATGTTCGGCGAGTGATGGAGGACGATGAGCTTGCAGGGGATCTCGGAGTTCTCCCTGAGCAGGGCCCCGAGCTTCGAGAGCTGGTTGAAACCGATGCGGCCGACCGCGTTGTCGATGAGGTTGAAGTTGCCGGCGTTGACGCTGTCGACTGCAAAGACGCCGACCGTGCCGCCGGCAAAGAACCGGACGTACGGCAGCCGTCTCCGCTGCCTTCCTTTTTCGAGCCCCGCGCGGACAATCGCAAGGTCTTCAGCCTTGGGACGCGTGCGTCGCAGACCGAGACAGGCGGCGTCGTGGTTGCCGGGGATCACAACGAGCTTGCGGAGATCGAGCCCGGCATCTCTCACCGCAGACCACAGGAAGTTCCATGCCGCGAGCTCGCCGCGATCACTGACGTCCCCGGTGATGAGCACGAGGTTGGCCTTTTGAATCGCACTGTGCCGAAAAAGGCGATAGAGGTTGGCATTCATGTGACGGGCGCGGTCCTCTTTCCGGCGCCCGTCGTCGGTGGCCGTCAGGTGAAGGTCGGAGAGGTGGACGATGGTGATCGGGGCCGCGGAGTTTGCTGACGGCTGCATCGCGATGAATGTAACCCGGAATCCGCCCGCTGCCACAACTCGAGCTGCCGGCAGACACTCCTTTACCGAGTGCACCACCTCCACCCGCTTGAGGACGGGATCAGCGTTCGGCTGCTTCTTCCTCTTCGGCCGTGAGCGACCAGATGCCATCCTCGTGGATCAGGCGGTCGGCCGCCGGATCATGGCCGCAATGTGGACATGTCGAGGTTGCTGCCGATTCCGGAACGGGTCTTTCCCAGTGGGCGTAGGCCTCGCCGCACCTCGGGCAGATGGTCTCGATCAATTCTTCAGTCGAGCTCATGCCGCCTCCCTTCAACATTTCGGCGCACCGGAGGTTGATTCGGATACCTATTCCCAATATATGTCCTGATTCGGATTTCGTCAGTCCTCGAGGAGGGGCACGGCTGGAGACTCGATGGCGTCGAGGTCGGGTTCGGTTCGAAGTTTTGCCCGCAGATCAAAGCTGTAGATGACGAGTGCGATCCAGATGAGGACGAAGCTCAAGGCGTGGGTGGTCGTAAAGGGCTCGTCGTAAAGCAGGACCGCGAGCAGGAATGTGCAGGTCGGAGCGATGTACTGTAAGAGGCCGGCGGTCGACAGTGGGATCCTGCGAACGCCGAGGGTGAAGAGAATCAGAGGCACCGCTGTGACGGCGCCCGCGGCGACCAGCGACAGATCGATCTTGAGTCCCTGGTGTCCGAGCGCCCCGATACCCCGGAGCTCTTGTCGCAGCAAGAGCGCGGCGGCGAACGGGAAGAGGGCGGCGGTCTCAAAGGTCAGCCCGACGACCGCGTCCGCGTTGACCATCTTGCGGAGCAGCGAGTAGAGACCGAAGGAGACCGGCAGGACGAGTGAGATCCACGGCAGCTCTCCCGCCCGAACGGTGAGCAAGACAACGGCCAGCGAGGCGAGCGCGACCGCGACCCACTGTTTCCTGTTGAGGCGTTCATGGAGCACGAAAAGGCCGAGGAGGACATTGACGAGAGGGTTGATGTAGTAGCCAAGCGAGGTGGCCAGGATCCGGTTGGTGTTGACGGCAAATATGAAGAGCCCCCAGTTGATGGCGATGAAGAAGGTCGAGGCAAGGAGGGTCGTCACTGTCCGCGGTCGTCGGAACACCGCTCGCAGCTCCGGCCAACGCCCGCGAATCGTCATCCACACGGCGACAAAGACGAGGCCCCAAACAATGCGGTGAGCCAGAATCTCCAGGGCCGGCACATGCTGCAGCGTCCTCCAATACACCGGGACCACGCCCCATAGGAGGAATGCCCCGGTGGCGTACAGCAGACCCAACCTGGTCTCTCGACTCAAGACTCTCCACCTCCGGAGAGTGAACACCCGTCAGGTGATGTCTATTCTTTCGAATGTGATCGGCTCGTGGGAATCTCGAAGGTCCCGTCGAGGCGGGCAACGATCTCCTCGTAGCGTTGATCGAGCTCGAGGAGTCCGGCCTCGAGCTCGTCGTCATCGATCTCACCGCGGTCCCGGCGGGCCTCGAGGACCGCGCGATGCGTTTCCAGCCAACGGTCGGGATCGAAGTTATAGGTCATGTCTCTCCGTCGAGCACCATACCTGATCATCGCTGCATTATCGTGTTTGGACGAGGTGGTTCCGAACGAATTCGGACACAGGCACGCAGACGGAGACGGGCACGCGGTTGTAGGCTGTTGCGGTGATCAAGGTCCTGCTGTTGGCCGACACCCATCTCGGGTTCGATATGCCCTCGAGGCCGCGGGTGGAGAAGAGGCGTCGCGGACCCGATTTCTTTGCCAACACCCGCCGTGCTCTGGAGCCGGCTCTTCACGGCCAGGTAGACCTCGTGGTTCACGGCGGCGATCTGCTTTACCGCAGCAAGGTGCCGGCCGGGTTGGTGGCACAGGCTCTCGAACCACTCCTCGAGGTGGCGGACGTCGGCGTGCCGGTGGTGTTGGTGCCGGGCAATCACGAGCGTTCGGCGTTACCGTACCCGTTGCTGGTGAGCCACACCGATCTGCATGTTTTCGACCGACCGAGGACGGTGGAGTTGGAGGTCAATGGGACGCAATTGGCAGTCGCCGGGTTCCCGTGCGAGCGCGAGAATATCCGGGATCTATTCGCACGCCGGGTCAAGGAATGCGGCGATTTCGGCGCCCGCGCACATATTCGGCTGCTGTGCCTTCACCAGACGGTTGAGGGCGCTCGGGTCAAGGGATATACGTTCAGGTCGGGCGCCGATATCATTCGTGGCCGCGATATCCCATCCGGTTTCGCTGCCGTACTCTGCGGTCACATCCACCGCTCGCAGGTCCTGACGGCAGATCTGGCTGGAGAAAGGCTCGCCGCTCCGGTGCTCTACCCCGGGTCGATCGAGCGCACCAGCCTCGCCGAGCGGGACGAACCCAAGGGCCACATGATTCTCGAGCTGGAGGCCGATGCCGAAAGCGGTGGCCGGCTCGAACGTTGGGACTTTCGTGAGCTGCCGGCACGGCCGATGATCGCTCTGACGATCGATGCAACGGATCTCGGATCCGAGACCCTCGAAAGAAATATTCGTGACGACCTCGATCGGCAACCGGTTGACGCCGTGGTGCATCTGCGGATCGAGGGGCGGCTGACGCCGGCCACCTCGGAGGTCATTCGAGCGGCCAATCTGCGGCGAATGCACCCGCCGACCATGACTGTCGCTCTCCGTGTGGCCGGGGCTGGCCGGGCGTTCCGTCGGAACGGGGCGTGATCAGAGGGCGAGCGTTGCCGAGTGGGAGTGGTGGGGGATAGAGTCTGGTGTGTGGGTCGTGTCCATCTCTTCGAGTTTCATGAGCTCGCATGGTTCCCCACCGTGTGGCGGGACCTCCTGACCGATTACCTCTCCTTCTTTGCCGCCGTCTTCACGCCCTATGCGTGTGTAGCACCTCTTTTGGCCGAGGCTCTCGGGCGGGAGAGAACCGCGAGAATCGTCGATCTGTGCTCGGGCGCCGGTCGGCCCTTGTTGTCACTCGTGCCGGTCCTTCGAGATTTGGGCCTTCGTGATCTCGAGGTGGCGTTGACCGACAGGTACCCGAACCTGGACGCTCTCGATTTCGCTGGCCGGATCGGCGCCGATGTGACCTACTTGAAGACGCCAATCGATGCGAGAGACGTACCGGTGAGCCTGAAGGGGTTTCGGACCCTTTTCACCTCCTTCCACCACTTCCGCCCGGTTGAGGCGCGAGCGATCTTGACGAGCGCGGTCAACAACAACGAAGGCGTCGGGATCTTCGAATACACGGAGCGCAACTGGCTGATCTGGGGCCTCCCGACCATTCTGATTCCGCTCTTCATCTGGCTGTGTACGCCTTTCATGCGGCCCTTCCGGTGGCGCCGGTTGTTATGGACCTATCTGGTTCCTGTGGTGCCGATGGTCGCGTTGTGGGACGGTCTGGTTTCCAACCTCAGAACCTACTCGGTCGGAGAACTCAACGATCTGGTCGAAAAGGTGGCAGATGATCGGTACCAGTGGAAGATCGGCAGGGTGCGGTCGATCGGCTGGAGCCGCGTGACCTTCGCGATCGGTTCCCCGCGGCCGCTCGGATGAGTTGCGTTAACCCGTATATCTCACCGGCTTTCGTCGCGAGGCCGGGAAGCTGTAGTGAGATGTGGGGTTTGCGACCAAGAGGCTCGGCCCGGGTCCCCAGTGCCGTCCGCCGATGGGGCTCGTGAGCCGAGATCAAGGCGCGAGGAGGAAGTCGATGCCCGAGCATCGTCGAC
>CAYRFI010000119.1:0-761 GCA_964423595.1 uncultured Thermoanaerobaculia bacterium
CTCGACGCCGACGGCCGCTTCCGCAAGACGGTGGAGATTTTCGACGACGGCTGGATCGACATCGTAATCGTCGCGGTAGATCCCTCGGGCAACCGTACAGAACGAACCGAGCGCGTGTTCGTGGAGGTCTATTGATGCATTTTTCCAGCCTGCTCGGGCTGTTTTCCTCAGATCTGGCGATTGACCTCGGCACCGCGAACACGCTGGTCTACGTCCGTGGCCGCGGGATTGCAGTTGTCGAACCCTCCATCGTGGCGGTCAACCGAATCACCAACCGTGTCGAAGCCGTGGGTGCCAAGGCCAAGGAAATGCTCGGTAAAACGCCGGCCAATATCCAGGCGATTCGACCGATGAAGGACGGCGTGATCGCGGATTTCGAAGTGACCGAGAAAATGCTCGAGCATTTCATCCGCAAGGCGCACGGACGCTCGTTCCTCGTCCGTCCGCGGATCATCATTTCGGTGCCGTCTGAGATCACCCAGGTGGAAAAGCGAGCCGTCAAGGACACCGCTCTCAAGGCCGGGGCGAGCGAGGTCTACCTTATCGAACAGGCAACCGCTGCGGCCATAGGCGCTGGCCTTCCGATTACCGAACCCTCCGGGAACATGATCGTTGACATCGGCGGCGGAACGTCTGACGTGGCGGTCATCTCCCTCGCCGGTGTCGTGTACTCGCGTTCTGTCCGAGTAGCCGGCAACGAAATGGATGAGGCGATCATTCATTACCTCAAGAAGAAGTACAACCTCCTCCTTGGAGAGCGG
>CAYRFI010000119.1:771-13016 GCA_964423595.1 uncultured Thermoanaerobaculia bacterium
GACCGCCGAGCAGATCAAGATCGAAATCGGATCGGCTTACCCGCTCGACGAACCACTGAGCATGGAGGTCAAGGGGAGGGACCTCGTCGAAGGGGTACCCAAGAACCTCACCATCACCGACGAAGAAATCCGTGAGGCCCTGACCGAAATCGTATCGACCATCGTCGATGCCGTCAGGAACGCTCTCGAGCAGACCCCGCCCGAGTTGTCGGCGGACATCATCGACAAGGGCATCATTCTCGCCGGCGGGGGTTCGCTGCTCAAGAACCTCGACAAACGCCTCCGCGAGGAAACCGGTCTGCCGGTAGCGCACTGCGAGGAGCCCGGCTCGGCGGTCGTGCGCGGCACCGGAATGATGCTGACCAACATCGATCTCCTGCGGAAGATTGCGATCGCCTAGCCTGCATATCTCACCAGCTTTCGTCGCGAGGGCGGAAAGCTGTTGTGAGAAGTGGTGTTTGCGACCTGAGGGGCGCGGAGCGCGTACTTGCAGTACGTCGAGCACCCCGATGGCAGCATACGCCGCACATTGCTGCAGATTTCCGGCCGCAGCAGATAGTTGGTGAGATATGCACGCTAGGGTTCTCTCCCCTCGCAGTTGGGCGCTATCGACCGGCTTCGGCTCGACCTCTTCCAGAGTATGATGGCGTGGTGACCCTTTTCGGCACATTCACCGTTCTGTCGCCGGCTCTGGACGGAGGCCACCGTTGCGGGTAGCCCGCCTATCTCACCAGTCTTCGTCGCGAGGCCGGAGAGGTGTTGTGAGGTGCGGTGTTCGCGACCTGAGGGCCGCGGAGGCGTACGTAACGGTACGTCGAGCAGCCCGGTGCGAACAAACGCCGCAGATTGCTGCACATCTCCGGCCGCGGAAGGAAGCTGGTGAGATCGGCGGGCTCGGAGCCTGAGATGTCACGGACCTACGTGCTCCGAACGGTTCTCGTGTGGACTCTCCTCGAGCTCTTAGCGGCGCTTCAGGTGCCGGCGGTAGGGGGCGGACCGGTCCTCTTCTCTTGGTTGCGCACCCTCATCGAGCCGGTGGCCATGGTCGCCCGTGGATCCGTAGATCTCGCAGTCGACTTGGGTCTCGGGGCACGCGGTCTTCAACGTGCAATGGTCGAAAATCGTCAGATGCGTATCGACCTCGAGACACTTCGCGCCCGGCAGATGCTGCTCCAAGCAGATCTCGCCGCTTTGCGTGAGATTGGCGATTTTGCGGGGCCGGATGGTGAGTTCGGCGCCGGAGCTTTGGTTGGTCGTTGCACATATCGAGATCTCATCGCGGGCACCATGGAAATCAGGACTGCACGGTCTTTCATTCTGGCGTACGACACGCCGGTGGTTTCGGCCGGGGGATTGGTGGGAAGAGTCATGAGGAGCGAGGGGCATCGGCATTGGCTCCAACTTCTCACCCATGCCGCCGCGGCGGTCGCCGTTCAAACTGATGACTCGCTCGTCCACGGCCTCGCTCTCGGAACCGGGAGCAACGCTCTGACAATTGCGTACGTGCCGCGTCAGGCCGAACTCGAACGCGGCGCATTATTGGTGACGAGCGGTGGTGATGGCATTTATCCGCCGGGCATTCCGGCTGCTCGCGTGACGCGCGTTCGCGAGAGCGACGAGCCGTTTCTCGAAGTGACTGCTGTCCCGACCGCCGATCTTCACTCTATTCGAATGGTCTTGATTCTCCCGAAATGGGCACCTGCGCCAAGCGGAGGTCCGCCGTGAGGCCGATGGCGGTCAGATATGCGGGCTAAGATCGCGATCCTCGCCACGGTCACCCTGATCCTTCAGCGGGCGCTGGGTATGCCTGGGATGCCGGCGTGGTGCGGCCATTTCATTCTGCCGATGATTTGGATCGTTGCCGCATCACTCGTTCGCAAAGAGCGACACTGGCCGTACGAGGCCCTTCTTCTGGGGCTCGCGTGGGATCTCCTTTTTGGGCCGGTTGTTGGGCCGGGCGGAATTGCGTGGACAGCCGCCTGCCTCAGTTTGTACGGGCTCGCTTCAGTGGTCGCCGACCGGTCTCCGAGGGCCTGGGCAGCGTTCGGAGCAGTCGGAGCCGTGGTCGTCATCCTCGTCCAGAGACTGGCCGTTATGCCGCTTGGCCTTGCGAGTTTCTTGACTTTCGGCCAACTCGTGTGGTCAGCGGCCCTCACCGGGCTGTGGTGTGGATTCGTGGGCATGGTTTTGGCGCTGGATCTCGGCGAACATTGGCGAGCCTATCAGGTCCGCAAGCTCCGGTGATCATGATGGAACTCCGAGAGGATATCGGCCCGCTGCGACGTCGCACAGCATTTCTCTTTCTATTGGTATTCGCTACCCTTGGCCTTCTCCATTTGCGACTCGCTGACCTCCAACTCGTGCACGGGGCCCAGTGGCGAGACCTTGCCGAGAACAATCGCCTCCGCCGTCTCCCGCTGCCGGGGCCGCGGGGTTGGATCTACGATCGCCGAGGCAAGGTTCTTGCTGAAAATGTTCCGAGCTGGGAGTTGTTGCTGTTTCCCGACGAAGCGGAGAACCTCGACGCCACAGGTCTATTCCTGGCCCAGGCCGGCGTCACCGACGTTCCAACCTTCCGAGACCGCATTGCGGTGAGGCGCATTGGCCGAATGGCGCCTTTGGTCGTAGGTGAGGATTTGAGCTGGAATCAGGTCGCGGCCATCCGATCCCACCAGAGTGACTACCCTGAACTGACGGTCGTCAGCCGCTTTCGTCGTCATTATCCATACGGCAAGCTCACGTCCCACACTGTTGGACATCTGCGGCCAGTCTCCAAGGAGGCGGTGGAGGCTGACCCAAGACTCGAGCCTGACTCGATGGTTGGCGCAACCGGCATCGAGGCCGCAGAGGATCCATTTGTTTCGGGCCGCGCAGGAGAAAGATGGGTCATGGTTTCGGCTGTGGGCCGGCAGCTCGGCGTGGTTTCCGAGGTCGCCCCACGGGCTGGTCACGACGTCGGTCTCACCCTTGATATCGAGCTTCAGAAAGCCGCCGCCGAAGCGCTTGGAGAGCGGTCCGGGGCGGTGGTCGCTCTTGATCCAAGAAGCGGCGCCGTGCGGGTGTTGTACTCGGCGCCGAGCTTCGACCCGGAGGTTTTCGGAGGCAGACTGAGCCGATCCGACTGGCAGGCGCTCCAGGAAGATCCCCTACATCCACTTCAAAACCGTTGTCTCCAAGGCGTTTACCCACCGGGATCAACCATCAAGCCGTTCCTTGCCCTGGGAGGCTTGGCTGAAGGGTTGATCGATCCCCAAACAACCGTCTATTGCAACGGATCGGTGGTTCTTTACGGCCATCGGTTCCGGTGTTGGCGGCGCGGAGGCCACGGATTCGTCAATCTCGAGCGCGCTCTTACGGAGTCCTGCGATGTTTACTTCTACCTTCTCGGTCAGCGCCTTGGCATTGAGGGTATGGCCAAATGGCTTCGCCGTTTCGGTTTTGGCGAGCGAACCGGGTTTGATCTTTCTTTCGAGGCCGCAGGGCTGATCGGCACTCCCGAGTGGAGTCGCCAGGTCCGCGGTGCGCCGTGGTACCCCGGTGAGGCGGTATCAGTATCGATCGGTCAGGGGCCGGTATTGGCCACCACGATGCAACTCGCCCGGGCATTCGCGATTCTTGCCAACCGGGGAGAGCCGGTCTCGCCGTATATGGTGGCAGCCCCACCCGAGACATCCACATTTGAAGATATCGATTCCGAGGATCTTGCCCTCGTCACCGCCGCCCTTGGCGAAGTAGTGCACGGCCCCTCGGGGACCGCTCGTCGAATAGCACGTGTGCCGATGGCGGGAAAGACCGGAACCGCCCAGGTTGTCCGCCTCCAAGAGGGCATGCGTGCGAATGAACTCGCGCCTGAGTTGCGCCACCACGCGTGGTTCGTGGGTTGGGCGCCACTCGACGAACCCGCATTGGTGGTAGCGGTTATCGTCGAACATGGGGGGGACGGCGGCTCGGCGGCCGCTCCGGTGGCAGCTCAGATCGTCGAGGCATATCTCAGGCAGGCTGCCCCCACGGCTGACCCACCACCAAGCCCACTTCCAGTGCGGACTCCCGACCTTCCCCGGTCGACCGAGAGTGCGGGATAAAATCGATCATGGAGCATCGCATCGACCCTTGGCTCCTCCTGGCCGTGGTTGGCATTCTCGGCGCATCCCTGATGACCCTGCACACTATCTCACGGGTGGTCGGATCGAATCTCCTCCTGAGACAGCTGCTGTGGGGTCTGGTCGGGCTTCTCGTGCTGTGGTTGATGTCTCTGGTCCGGCTCGATATCTATGAACGGCTGGCTCCCGTTTTCTACGGTTTCGGCCTTGTGGTTCTGATAGCGGTCCTGTTTTTGGGCGAGGTGCGCGGTGGCAACAAGGCGTGGATCGCCATCGGACCGGTGACCCTTCAGCCGAGCGAGTTTGCTCGCCTGGCCACGATTCTGTTGGCCGCGGCCTGGCTCGCCCACCGCGGAGGGCGGGCGCTTCGGGTCGGAGATGTCACGATCGCGGTTGCCATCGTCACTGTCCCCACTCTCCTCGTCGTGCTTGAACCGGATCTCGGCGTCGCTCTGACCTACCTCCCGGTGCTTGCTGGAGTTCTGCTTTTGGGCGGCCTCCCCCGCTGGGTATGGATCCTGCTCATCCTGCTCGCTGTGCTCGGGGGTCACGCGAGCTGGCAATACGTGCTGAAACCGTACCAGAAGGACCGTGTGCTCACCGTTTTCCAACCAGAACGAGACCCGTTCGGCGCCGGCTACCAGGTACGTCAATCGAAGATCGCTGTGGGGTCCGGTGGGGCGGGCGGCCAGGGCCTCGGTCGAGGCAGCCAGTCGCAGCTGCGGTTCCTTCCGGCCCAGCATACGGACTTCGCGTTCGCTGTGTGGGCGGAGGCAACCGGCTTCGTCGGCGGCACCGCGCTGTTGCTCGCGTATGCGCTTCTCCTCTCAAGGATCGCCAAAGTGGCCCTCACTACCGACAGCCGTCATGGCCTGATTCTGGCTGTGTTGATCGGAGCATGGTTGGTCTTCCAGGTGGTCGTCAATCTCGGAATGGTGCTCGGATGGCTGCCAACAACCGGTGTAACGCTGCCCCTCTTTTCCTATGGCGGTTCGTCTTTGATTTCAACCTGCGCCGCCCTCGGTGTCGTTCAATCGGTATGGCGCCATCGGTTGGTGAACCAATGAGTGGTTCGGTGCTCTACCTGTCCGTCAATCCTTTTGAAACCAGGGTCGCGATGCTTGAGAACTCTCGCCTGGTCTCATACCGTGCGGAACGGCATCGGACCTCATCGGTGGTAGGCAACCTCTACAAGGGTCGCGTCAACCGGGTCCTTCCTGGAATGCAGGCCGCGTTCGTCGACATCGGGCTTGCCCGCAACGCGTTCCTCTACGTCCGCGAAGCGGGCGGCATTCTCGACGATTTCACGGACATTTTTCTCGCCGAGGAGAGCGAGGCTTTGCAGCCCGACATGTCGAACTCCGATATTTCCGACCTCCTCCGCCAGGGTCAGGAAATCCTGGTTCAGGTCGTCAAAGATCCAATCGGCACCAAGGGGGCGCGCCTGACAACTCATATCAGCCTCCCCGGCCGGCTTCTCGTCTACCTGCCCAACGTTCGCCACCGTGGTGTTTCGCGACGTATTGCCGACGATGATGAGCGGGCGCGGCTGAGGGAAATTGTCGAGAGCTTCAACGGGAACGGTGGCTGGATCGTCCGCACGGCCGGAGAGGATCAGGGCGCAACCGAACTCGAGGCCGACCGCGCGTACCTTCTGCAGATGTGGGACCGCATCCAGGGTATCGCGAACCAGGCACGAGCACCAAGCTTGATACATCGCGAGCTGAGCGCTGTCCTACGCGCGATCAGAGATCTCTTCACCCATGCTGTTTCAGAGGTGTGGATTGACGACGAAGAGAGCTTCGAGGATGTCCTGGATTTTCTTCAGCAGAGCGATCCCAGCCTCGTGCCCCGGGTCAAGCTGTTTCGACAGGCAACCGATCTAATGAACTCGTTCGGCATCGATCGCGAGCTCGAGAAGGTGCTGCGACCCAAGGTCTGGCTCAAAAGCGGAGGTTATTTAGTCATCAATCAAACCGAGGCGTTGGTGACCATCGATATCAATACGGGCAAATACGTCGGCACCCAGACGCTCGAGGACACAGTGTTCGCCCTCAACCTCGAAGCTGCGGTTGAGATTGTTCGCCAGCTCAGGCTCCGCGACCTCGGCGGTATCATCGTTATCGACTTCATTGACATGCAAGATCCCGAGCATCGGCAGCAGGTCTTCGACACCCTGGCCGATGAGCTCGCCAGCGACCCGGCGCGAACGCAACTTCTGCCGATGAGCGACATCGGCCTGGTTCAGCTGACTCGCAAGCGCACCAGGCCAAGCCTGGAACGCACCCTCAGCCGAGAGTGCCCCTATTGCCACGGCTCCGGCCGCATCAAGGCGCTACCGACTGTATGTCTCGAAATCCGGCGTGAGCTGCTCGCGGCGGTTGCGGCCGACTTCGGCCAGCAGGTCTCCCTCGTGGTCCATCCGGCTGTTTCTCATTATCTTCAGGGCCCGTTTCGCGAGCTCTTGCGTGAGCTCGAAGAAACCCACGGTTTGCAGATCATCCTGCGTGAGAACCCTCTGTTCCACGAAGATCATTTTGAGGTCTCGGAGTAAATCGCTCTATGAATCATAGGGGTTCATAGAGTGTCCGCCGTTGTCTTGGCGTGTATCCTGCCTCCCGAATCACCCGTTCCATATCGCTCTGGGTCATACGGTATTGCGCCCCGGCCGCTGCCACGACATTTTCCTCGAGCATGATGGACCCGAGGTCGTCGGCCCCAAAGAAGAGGGAGACCTGCCCAATTTTGGGGCCTTGCGTCACCCATGAGCCCTGCACGTGGTCGACATTGTCGAGGGCGAGGCGACAGATGGCGAGCGTCCGCAGGTAGTCATAGCCGCCAGACGGTTCGACCTCGCCTTCGAGGTCGGTGCCTGAATCCTGGAATGTCCAAGGGATGAAGGCTGTGAATCCGCCAGTGTCGTCCTGCAAATCGCGCACCCCAAGCAAATGCGCAACCCGAGCCGATATCGGCTCACCGACACCAAACATCATTGTCGCAGTGGTTCGAAGACCGAGATTGTGGGCCTCTCGGTGAACCCCTAACCACTGGTTCGTCGATGCCTTGGCTCGCGACCAGATCCGACGCCGGGTGTCATCCTCGAGGATTTCCGCTCCACCGCCCGGAACCGAATCGAGACCGGCGGCAATGAGTCGCTCGAGGACCTCGCGCACCGGCATCTTTTCGAGCTTCGCCAGGTACCAAATCTCAGGCACCGAAAAGGCGTGAAGGTGGATCTGGGGAAACGTCTTCTTGAGATTGGTGAGTAATGACTCGTAGTAGCCAAGCCGAAGCTCCGGATGGACACCCCCCTGCAGGAGAATGCCCGTGCCGCCGCATGCGACGGTTTCTGAAACCTTGGCCGCGATCTCTTCGAACGGAAGAACGTAGGCCCCGGCGTCCTTGGCTGTGCGGTAGAACGCACAGAAACGACAGCGGTAGACACAGACGTTCGTGTAGTTGATGTTGCGATCGATGATGAAAGAGGCGACGTTGTCGGGGTTCTTGCGCCGGCGCACCGCGTCCGCCGCCTGGCCGAGTTCGAGCAAACCACCATGATCGAAGAGGGTCCGGATCTTGTCGGCTGAGAGTCGTTCCCCTGCGACGGCTTTGTCGAGAATGACGTCAATTCCGATCATTTACGGCCTTTTCAACGAATACTCTCATAGTGGAGAAAGCATTCGGAATGAAGAATCTGTTCCCAAACAGCAATTCGCGACAGCGATTTGCTAGCCCTGAGACATCGACTCCAAGAACTCTTTGTTGTCGACCGTTTTGGAAAGGCGCTCGAGAAGCAGCTCCATGGCCTCCACCGACGACAGCGATGACAGCACCTTGCGCAGAACCCAGATGCGCCGCAGCTCCCACTCGTCGATCAGGAGCTCTTCCTTGCGGGTGCCCGACTTGTGAATGTCGATCGAGGGGAAGACGCGGCGCTCCACCAGCTTGCGGTCGAGATGGACTTCCATGTTGCCGGTGCCCTTGAATTCTTCGAAAATCACATCGTCCATCCGCGAGCCGGTGTCAATGAGGGCGGTACCTACGATGGTCAGGCTGCCGCCCTCCTCGATGTTCCGCGCCGCACCGAAAAACCGTTTGGGCTTTTGCAGGGCGTTGGAGTCAACACCACCTGAAAGCACTTTGCCAGAGGGTGGAACCACCGTGTTGTAGGCGCGAGCAAGACGGGTAATCGAGTCGAGCAGGATGACAACGTCGCGCTTGTGTTCAACCAGACGCTTGGCTTTTTCAATTACCATCTCAGCGACCTGAACGTGGCGGGTGGCGGGCTCATCGAAAGTCGAGGAAATGACCTCGCCGGCCACCGATCTCTGCATGTCGGTGACCTCTTCAGGACGCTCGTCGATCAGGAGCACAATCAAGGTCACCTCTGGGTCATTGGTGGTAATCGAGTTGGCGATCGCCTGCAGCATCATGGTCTTGCCGGTACGCGGTGGCGCCACCAGCAGACCACGCTGCCCCTTCCCGAGGGGTGTCACCAGATCCATCACCCTTGCGGTCATGTTGTCCGGGACCTCAAGCCTGAGCCACTCCTCCGGATACAGGGGGGTCAAGTTGTCAAAGTGAACCTTCTCCATCGCCACTTCTGGCGGCTCGAAGTTGATTGCTTCGACCTTGATCAACGCAAAATATCGCTCACCTTCCTTGGGCGGTCTGATCTGCCCCGACACGGTATCGCCAGTATGAAGGTTGAAGCGTCGTATCTGGGACGGCGAAACGTAGATGTCGTCCGGGCCAGGGAGATAGTTGTACTCCGGCGCTCGGAGAAAGCCGAATCCTTCGGGCAGAACCTCGAGCACACCTTCGCCGAAGATCAAGCCCTCGGCTTCAGTCTGATGCTGGAGGATCGAAAAAATCAGATCCTGGCGGCGCATTCCAGCTGGATTCTCGACCCCGAGGCCTTTGGCAGCCGAGCTCAGTTGGTTGATGCTCATCTCTTTGAGCTGATTGAGGTCGAGGCGCCCGGCGGCGGCCTCCCCGGCAGGCTGTTCGGCTACCGCCTGCTCATACTCCTCGATCTCCTCTTCCAGATCGAGCGGGATGACGACCGCTCCTTCTTCTTTGTGGTTGTTGTTGTTCTTTTTCTTGGATCCCATTTCAATCACTCCGATGCTGTGATCTCCAGCAATTCACCATGTCGTTGATGCCCGCGAGCAGTTCCAGCCGCCCTTCTCCGGTGCGCACGCTAACCGCCAACGGCGGCACGTGCAGGCCAAGCTCTCGCTGAACGGCCTGGCGCATTCGAGCGCGCTGACCGCGGCCGATCTTGTCGGCCTTTGTGAGGACCACCTGCCGATCTCGATTTGATTCCAACAACAGCTCCTGCAGGTCTCTGTCTCGGGCTGTCAGCCCATGACGAATGTCGACCAGCGACACGACGCCGGCGAGGCGTTCCTCCTCATGGATATAGCGACCGAGCTCGAGACCCCACTCTTCTCGCAGCTTTTTGGCCACCTTCGCATAGCCGTACCCAGGGAGGTCGACGAGATAGAACGAGCGGTTGATGAGGAAGAAATTCAAGGTCCGAGTTTTACCCGGCGATTTGGCGACCTTCGCCAGAGATTGTTTGAAGAGCCAGTTGAGAAGGCTCGATTTCCCCACATTCGATCTCCCGGCGACTGCCACGTGGGGGAAAAACTCCCCCGGCCGATCGGCCGATTTGAGGGCCGAACCACGAAAGGTGACCTCGGTAATTTCCAAAGAGCTCAATGCGGCAACGGTGGCGATTCAACCCTCGCCGCCGCGTCGCCGGACTGGGCGGCAACATCTGATTCAAGCGCGCCGACAAGGGCGTGGCTGAGCACCTCGTCCATATGTTTGACGAAGTGAAAAGTCATCTCCTCTCGGACGTCCTCGAGGATGTCCTCGAGATCCTTCTCGTTTTCGTCCGGCATCACGATTTCGCGAATCCCCGCTCGGTAGGCGGCCAGGATCTTCTCTTTGACGCCGCCGACCGGCAGAACGTGCCCGCGAAGGGTGATCTCGCCGGTCATCGCCAGATCCACCCGCACCGGGGTGTGGGTAAACGACGAAACCAGGGCAGTGGCGATCGTGATGCCCGCCGACGGACCATCCTTGGGGATCGCACCCTCGGGCACATGAACGTGCACATCGGTCTTTTCGAAGACCTCACTGTCGATTCCCAACACCTCAGCGCGCGATCGGACAAAGCTGAGCGCCGCCCGTGCCGATTCCTGCATCACGTCGCCAAGCTGTCCGGTCAGGGTGAGCTGTCCCTTGCCCCGCATCAGCGTCGTCTCGGTTTGCAAGAGCTCTCCACCGACCTGGGTCCAGGCGAGCCCGGACGCGGCACCCACCTCGGGCTCTTGCTCGCGCCGCTGGGCACGATAACGCGGCTTCCCGAGCAGGTCGCCGATGGTTTCGGTGGAAACTTCAATCGTCGAATTCTTGGTGGTCTTGTCCTTGAGCACCCGCCTCGCGAGCTTGCGGCACACGGAGGCGATTTCCCGCTCGAGATTTCGCACTCCGGCCTCCCGGGTGTAGCGCTCGATGAGGAGCATGAGTGCATCGCTCGTGAATTCGATCTGGAATCGCCTGAGGCCGTGCTTTTCGATCTGTCGAGGCACCAGAAAGAGGCGTCCGATCTCCATTTTTTCCTGGTGGGTGTAGCCGGAGAGCTGGATGACCTCCATTCGATCGAGCAATGCGGGCGGAATCGAATGGGTGACATTGGCGGTGCAGATGAAGAAGACCTTCGAAAGGTCGTACTCGATATCGAGATAGTGATCGTGGAAGGTGTGGTTCTGTTCAGGATCGAGAACCTCGAGCAGAGCTCCCGCAGGATCACCCCGAAAGTCCGCCGCCATTTTGTCGACTTCGTCCAGGAGAAGGACCGGATTGACCGTGCCGGCCTTGCGCATCATTTGGATGATCTGACCTGGGAATGCGCCGATATAGGTGCGTCGATGGCCGCGGATTTCTGCCTCGTCGCGAACTCCACCAAGGGAGAGCCGGACGAACTGCCGTCCGGTTGCGCGTGCGATGGACCGTGCCAAAGATGTCTTGCCGGTCCCGGGAGGGCCGGCGAAGCACAAGATTGTGCCGGTGGTTTTCCGCACAAGCTGTCGTACCGCGAGAAATTCCAGGATGCGGTCCTTGATTTTTTCCAGCCCGTAGTGGTCCTCGTGGAGAACCTTCTCGGCGCGCCCGATATCCCTGATCTCACGCGAAGATCTTTTCCATGGCATCGCCAGGAGCCAGTCAACATAGTTGCGCGAGACTCCGGCTTCAGCCGATACCGGCGGCATGCCTTCGAGCCGACGGAGCTCGATCTCTGCCTTCTCCCTGGCCTCCTCACTCATCCCGGAGTCCTCAACCTGTTTTTTGAGGTCCTCCAGCTCCTCGGTGTTGTCGTTGCGCCCCAACTCCTCGTTGATCGCCTTAATCTTCTCGGACAGGTAGTACTCGCGCTGCGCTTTCTCCATCTGTTTCTTGACGCGCGAGGAGATTCGTCGGTCGATGTTGAGTTTCTCAATCTCCATGTCGAGGAGGTCGTGCAGGCGGTTGAGGCGGTCCACCGGATTGACGATTTCGAGAAGTTTCTGTTTTTCGGCTGTTGGCTGGGAGAGATGGGCGGCAAGAATGTCCGCGAACTGATCCGGGTCTTCGGTCTGCAACGAGGCAAGAACCCCTTCCGCAGAGAGGTGATGGGAGAGTTTCGCGTACTCCTTGAATAGCTCTACGAGCTGAATCATGTAGTTCGCAACGGTCTCATCCTGGGGTACCTGCACTTGCAGGCGCTCGACCCGCGCCATCAGACATCCATCATCGTCCTCGATGTCTACCAGGCGCGCGCGACCGAGGCCCTCGACCATGACCTTGATGTTTCCCGACGCGAGCTGCAGATGTTGGACTACCCTCGCTATGACGCCCAGGCGATGAATGTCTTCTTCGGCGGGTTCGTCGACCTTAGGATCTCTTTGGGTGGCGAGGAATATCTGCTTGTCGGGCCGTCCAAGGGCACGTTCGAGGGCAACCACCGACGGCCGCCTCCCAACAACGAAGGGCGCCATCATGTGGGGATAGACCACCATGTCCCGCAACGGGACTGCGGGAAGCTGAACGGTTGAGGATTGTGACGTCATGATGAAACTCTTTTGATAAGAG
>CAYRFI010000120.1:0-12914 GCA_964423595.1 uncultured Thermoanaerobaculia bacterium
ACCACATCTCTCTACAGCTTCACGGCCTCGCGACGAAAGCTGGTGAGATATGCAGACTAAGGACGCGGGAACGTCAGGCGGTGGTCGGAGATCACGATTTGTAACAAACGAGGTAGAGGCCAGACCCACCTCGACAGCGCTGTATGGTACCGTGATTCCATGAGGTTCTGGTGGCGTGTCTGTGTTGCGATAACTGCGACCATCTGCTTTTCGGTGGCCATCTGGGCGCAAGAAGCGCCTGGCACGGTGGAAGAGTATCGGGTGGGCATCGGCGATGTGATCAAGGTGGGCGTTTTCCAGCAGGAGGAGATCTCGGGTGAGTTCACGGTGGAACCGTCGGGTACCATCACGTTTCCCCTCCTCGGAGTGGTCGAGGTATCGGGAATGCCGACGGCCGAAATCGCAGCGGTCCTCGAATCTCTCCTCGAGAAGGATTTCTACGTTGATATCCAGGTGAAGGTCGAGGTCGTCAAGTATGCATCGCAGCCGGTCACGTTGCTCGGCGAGGTGCAGAACCCCGGGACTTACTACCTCAAGGGGAGAACCAGCCTGACCGAGCTGCTTGCCATGGCGGGCGGAATCAAGTCGACGGCCGGACCGGTGTTGGAATTGCGGAGAACCCCACGGGGCGAAGGGTCCGAAGATCAACTGGTGATGACTTTGTCGACTGCCAAGATCCTCACCGGTGAAGAAGGCCAAGACGTTGTCCTCGTTGCTGGAGACGTGGTGTCTGTGTCGGCGAAACAGATCTACTTCATTACCGGCGAGGTGGCCCGTCCAGGTCAGTACGAAATCTCTTCCGGCATGACACTTGTGCAGGCCATCTCACAAGCTGGCGGTGTCGGCAAATTCGCGTCGCAAGTTGTCGAGCTACACCGTGATACAGGCGGTGAAAAGGGAATCCTCAGCTTCGATCTGTCGCGCATCCGCAAAGGACGCGCGACGGACCCGGCGATACTCTCGGGGGACACCATCATCGTCAAGCGGCGCTTCTTCTGACCGGCAGCTCGGAGCGCCTCGCTGGCCTGTCGGAGAATTGGTCATATCTGTCCTGTCTGTTGACAGTTGGGGCGATCGGCAATATGATCAGATAGAGGGCCGAGGTGAATTTTATGCGGCGCCTGGCAGTCATTACCGTTGCACTCCTGTGCGTAGGGACGCCGTTCATACGCGCACAGGATAGTTCCACGTCCGAGGCCGAGAACGCCATCACGCACGGCGAATTTGCGGTTTTGCTGCTCAAGGCCACCCTCGGAAACGCCACCGATGTCGATCCAGATCCCGTATCCGCCCTTGAAAAGACCCAGATTCTCGGACTGGTGCCGGCAACATGGACCGCCTCCGGGATGTTGACCCTCGGCGAGCTCGCAGACGTGCTCGAACGGTTCGGTGTCGTGTATCTCCCCGCGGATATGAGCGCCCCAGCTTCGCAACCGTTTGTGGAGGCCTTTCTCCGCCGCGAGCTCGGCCGGCTGCGGGACTATATGGCCAAACGACTCGCCCTTGGATTCTCGATCACCCACATCGAGGATGAGGGCGTGGATCGCGCGGTGAGTCCGTCGGGATTCGAATAACCCTCCTCCGCTCGATTCTGAGCTGTGCCGCGCCGTTATCGTGACCCGTTTCCGGGATTTGTCTGCTTTCATGCCGGCCCGCTCCCTGCAAGTTAGCGCTGCCCCTATTCGTCTCGCGCATGGATATTGGCGAGAGTAGAATGGGCGGTACCACGCACGGAGGTGTCCATGGCATGTGATTCGCTGCTGACCGAAAACCGCGAGGGAGTCCTCTGGGTGACCGTCAATCGGACCGACAAACTGAACGCTCTGAATCGTCAGACCCTGGACGAGCTCGATCATTGTATGACTGCGGCCAGTGCGGATGAGACGGTTCTTGCGGTGGTGGTCACAGGGGCCGGTGACAAAGCGTTTGTGGCCGGCGCGGACATCGGCGAGCTCAACACCCTGGGGCCGGTGGAAGCCAAGGAGTTCGCACTCCGGGGGCAGGCGATTTTTCGACGGATCGAGTGTCTGACCAAACCGGTGATCGCAGCCGTCAACGGCTTTGCCCTCGGTGGAGGCTGCGAATTGGCGATGGCTTGCCACTTCAGAGTGGCGGCGAGTAACGCAGTCTTCGGCCAGCCGGAGGTCAAGCTCGGACTGATTCCGGGATACGCGGGAACCCAGCGCCTGCCGCGGCTCGTGGGTCGAGGTCGTGCGCTCGAGATTCTGCTTACAGGACGCAATGTCAGTGCCGAAGAAGCGGAGAGGATCGGCCTCGTGAATTCGGTGTGTGAGCCGGCGGAGCTCTTGGACACTGTGGATGCTCTGTTGCAGAAGATCCTGGCCAACGGGCCTCTCGCGGTGGGTCACTGCATCGAAGCGGTCAATCATGGACTCGATCTGCCGTTCGAAGATGCGTGCCTGCTTGAAGCAACCCTTTTTGGCATTGGCGCCGCGAGCGAGGAGATGCGTGAGGGAACTTCAGCATTCCTCGAAAAGCGGAAGGCCAACTTCCGATAAGAGATTTCGACTACCGGTGTTCACCAGAATGCCGAGGGCATGAGACGGCGCTTGATCCATGTTTGAGGGCTGCGTAGTATTCTTGAAACGGAATAATTGACGTTGGGGAGGACACGAGGTGGGCGAGACGAGGTCGGAGCCACCAAAGATCAAAGTGGTTGATCGCCGAAAGTTCACCGCGGAAGGTAAACCTCTGGATACGCCTGGGCCGACCGCGGAGGCGGCCGCTCCGGCATCGCCCCCGGTGGTTGCCGTGGAGGAGCCCGAGACGCCGATGCCGGAATCAACAGCCGCGGCGCCGGCGTCCGCCCATCGCGGCCAATCTTCCCAACTGTTCCTCGAGCTCGTAACAATGCTCGCCGGACAGGCGGAGCTTCTTCTTGTCGGCGCCGAGGGCCTGCCCGCTCAACCGGAGGAGGCGCAGCGGATGATCAACTACCTTGGGGAGCTCGAAGAGAAGACGGCCGGAAATCTCTCCGCCGACGAAGCCAAGCTCTTGGCCAGCGTCCTGTATCAGTTGCGGACGTTCTATTTGCAGAAGAGAAAGTGATTGATGCTGAGAAGGCTCATTCCCGTTCTCATCGTGATCGTGGGGTTCTCGGGCACCGCGGGCGCAAATCTCCTGGACACCTGGCAGGACGTGCAGGCGAGTCTCGTCCACGGCGATGTCGCGGGTGCAGAGACGGCGATCACGGCATTGCAAGACGAAGCTGTCGAGCTAGAGGTTCGTCGCTTGCCGGCATTTGCGGCAGCGCTGACCACGTGGGCCCAGGCGCATCCCGGCGCGGACGGCGAGACGATGCTCCGCGCGGCCAGACAGTTGGATCCGAACTACCCGACAAGCTACTTCCTCGCGGCGCGGTGGAGCTTGGACAAGGGCGCGACGTTTTCTGCGATCAAGGAGTCTCTTGTCGGGTTGATCACGCTCATCAAGTTCGAATCCACCAGGAGGGCGGTCATTGCGGGTCTATTGATGTGGGTTGTGATCGCAACTGCGGCCACCCTGATATCAATGATCTTCGTTGTCACCATCCGCCACCTGCGTAGCATTGTTTTCGATGCTCGCGATCTCGGCGGGAAGGTCTTTCGTCCGGCCAACGCGTGGGTCTTCGCGTTTGTCTTGCTTCTGCTTCCTGTCTTTGCGGCGCTGGGCCCAGTGTGGTTGGTCGTCTATCTCTTTGTCCTCAGCTGGGCGTACCTGAGCCAGCTCTTGAGAATCTGGGCCTTCTTGGCGTGCCTGGCCCTGGCGCTGGTGGTGCCGACCCTTTCCTGGATCCAACACGACGTCCTGCACAGTGAGCCGCTGATGAGCCGGGTCGGCACCATGCTCGATGAGCGACAGTCGGATTTCGCCACCCTGCGCGAATTCTCCGAGCTCTCCGCGGAACTTGAAGAGGTTTCGAGCTTCCACCTCATCCTCGGCGAGCTCCTCCGCATGCATGGCGAGGCGGGAACGGCACGCGTGGAGTTTCAGAAGGCGACTCTCCTCGATCCGGAGAGTGCCAGGCCGCTCGTGTTCGTCGCCAACCTCGCGCTGGAGGAAGGAAACACTAAGCGGTCCATCCAGCTCTTCGACCAGGCTCTCGAGCTCGACGGCCAAAACGCGTTTGCCTATCACAATCTCTCACTCGCGTTCGACCTCAGCCGGCGTTTCGAGGAAGGAGACGCCGCGCGAGCACGAGCACGCGAAATCGCCGGCCGCGAGGTGGCGGAGGACGGCCTCCGAGGTCTCGACCCGCGCGTCAGGTTCCCTCGCCTGGGCAGTGATGACGTGACTGCCCTGGTCGAGAGCCTGAGTACCGATCAGATGGCCCTTGCAGAGCCTCATTCGCTCTCACTTGATCCGGTGAAACAGCTGGGCTCGAGGATTTCGGTCGTATTCCTCGTCGGCGCGTTTCTTGGACTCGCGGTGTTGTTGGCTCGCTTGCGGTTGTATCCGCCGGCCAGGGAATGCAGCAAATGTGGAAAGGTCTACCGATTGGAATCTGGTTTCGGAGAAAGCACTGTCCACTGCTCGCAGTGCGTGTCGGTATTCATGAAGCGTGAGGTCGTGTCGATCGAACAGCAGACTGCAAAAATGGATCAGATTCGCCGCTGGGAGAGGTGGAGCTCGCTTGTTCGGCGCGTCGCCGGTTTCCTCATTCCCGGAAGCCAGAGCGTACTCGCCGGGCACGTCGTGCGTGGTTTCTTGACCGGGTTCCTGGCGTGGTTTTTCCTGATCGGCGCGGTGGTACTGGTGCCGCTTTTCGTCCCCCGGATTGAACCACTGGCCGAAATTCCCTTCGTCCAGACAGTTTTTCTGGTGCTCTTCGGGTTGATCGTCTTACGGTCGGGCATTTCGGCCTGGAGTCGGAGGTAGGATGGCGCTTGAAGGAACACTTCGGGATTTTTCCTTCGCCGATATCCTGCAGCTGATTTCGTTACAGCGGAAGACGGGCGTGTTGACTCTTCGCGCCGAAGAGAACCTCGTGACGGTGTCTTTCCAGGACGGCTGCATCGTTGGCGCGTCGACACTGAATCAACACACCGAAGACATGATCGGGCTCATTCTGCTCAAGAGAGGAGAGGTCACCGAGGCGGAGCTGGAAGGTGCTCTCCGTCGTCAGGAAGAGACTCTTCAACGGTTGGGTCGAATCCTGATAGATCACCACGTGGTGCCGGTCGAGACGGTACGAGTGGCCCTTCACCAGCAGATTCTGCAGATCGTGTATCGAGTCTTCCGATGGTCAGACGGCGAGTACCATTTCTCGCAGGAAACCGATATCGACTACGACCGCGATCTCCTGCAACCGATGGCGGCGGATTCGATCATCATGGAAGGCGCCCGGATGACGGACGAGTGGCCGTTCATCGACCAGCGGATTCCGAATCGCGATGTCATCTTCCGCAAGGTGGACCCGTCGCGTCGCCTCGAGGTCGTGGAGGGCGGCGACGATTTTATCGGTGATCTCGAGTTCAGTTTCGACAGCGAGGACTCGAGCGGATCCGGGCCGCTCCCGGACAACCAGATCACCGAGAATCAGATGGCGGTGTATCCACTGATCAACGGTAGGGATTCGGTCAACGAAATCATCCTGGAGAGCACGCTGATCGAGTTCGAAACCTGCAAGGCGGTTGCCGAGCTGCTGGATCGCGGACTGATTCGCGAAGCCACCCAGGAAGAGATCGCGCGTGAGATGCGCCGTGGCGTGGACATTCCCAAGTCACAACGGTGGTCGCCGGCCTCGCTTCCGTGGCTCGCGGTGCCGTTCCTGATACTCCTCGGCTTTGCTCTGATGATCGTGAACCGGAATCCGGCGAATCCGGGTTTCAGTCTGAGAGAAGACGTCTGGGATCGATATGTTCTCCAGAGCGTGTCGTGGATCAGTCTCGATAGGGTGGCTCGCCAGGCCGAAACCGCATTTTACCTCGACGGCGTCTACCCCGAAAACGCGGATCACCTGGCGACGGAGTACCCAGGATCCGTGCCACTCGACCCGTGGGGCAGACAATATCGAATGGTGACGCGGGGCGAAAAACTGCTTGTCACTGGTTCGGACAGCAGCGGTCAACCGATTCAAAGCTTGATCCTGAGCCGTCACCTCGCCTGGGAGGGTGCGGGTGACAGGGCCGACCGTTCCGGGGGACCGGGTGTAGAGTTGGTCCCGTAGCTCCGAGCTCCCAGCCTTCACCTCCCAACTGAGGAAAGCCGCGAAGCGGCGAGAGATCGTGAGCCTGCAGCGCTTTCGGCCGATTGCAGATAGATGGTCTCCACCGACCGAAAAATGAGCTCATTCAGGACCTTTCTCGGGACTTGACAAACTCTCACTCAAGTTTTATATTCATCACGTGTGAAGAGAGTTGAGGAGGACACAAGCATGTCTCAGGTCATAGGAATTGATCTCGGCACCACGAACTCAGTGGTCGCCGTGATGGAGGGCGGCAAGCCAGTCGTCATCCCGAATCAAGAAGGCAATCGCACGACCGCTTCGGTGGTGGCGTTCGCGAACAACGGTGAACGCCTGGTTGGTCAGGTGGCCAAGCGACAAGCGGTCACCAACCCGGGGAACACGGTGTCGTCGGTGAAACGGTTCATGGGCCGTCGATTCGATGAGGTCGGTGAGGAAATCAAGACCATTCCCTACAAGGTGGTCAAGGGCGAGAACGATACCGCCCGCATTGAGATCGAAGGCAAGCTGCACTCACCGCCGGAGATCTCGGCCATGATTCTGCAGAAGCTCAAGGGCGCGGCCGAGGATTACCTCGGTGGTAAGGTCGATCGCGCGGTGATCACTGTCCCCGCGTACTTCAACGATGCGCAGCGGCAGGCCACCAAGGATGCCGGCCAGATTGCCGGAATGGAGGTGTTGCGCCTGGTCAACGAGCCGACCGCTGCTGCGCTCGCCTACGGTCTCGACAAAAAGGAAGATGAAACCATCGCTGTCTTCGATTTCGGCGGCGGCACATTCGATATCTCGATCCTCGACGTGGGCACGGGCGTGGTGGAGGTCAAGTCGACCAACGGTGACACCCATCTCGGTGGCGACGACCTCGACCAGGTTGTTATCGAGTGGATGGAAGAGGAATTCAAAAAAGACCAGGGGGTCGACCTTTCCAAGGACCGGATGGCGGTCCAGCGCCTCAAGGAGGCGGCCGAAAAGGCGAAGATGGAGCTTTCATCCACGATGGAGACCGACATCAATCTGCCGTTTATCACGGCAGATGCATCGGGGCCGAAGCACCTCAATCTGCGCCTCTCGCGGTCGAAGTTCGAGCAGATGATCGAACCCTTTGTGCAACGGACTCTTGAGCCGTGCCGCCTGGCGTTAAAAGACGCGGGTCTTGATGCGAAGGATGTCGACGAGGTCATCCTGGTCGGTGGTTCGACACGGATCCCGATGGTCCAGAAGCACGTCTCCGATTTCTTCGGCAAGGAACCCAACAAGGGCGTCAATCCCGACGAAGTGGTTGCCATCGGGGCGGCGGTGCAGGCGGGCGTGTTGTCGGGGGAGGTCAAGGATGTCCTGCTTCTCGACGTTACTCCGCTGTCGCTCGGCGTGGAGACCCTGGGTGGTATTGCTGACGTCGTCATAGAACGCAACACGACTATCCCGGTGCGCAAGTCCAAGGTCTACTCGACGGCCGACGACAACCAGAATCAGGTCGAAATCCACGTCCTACAGGGGGAACGGACCATGGCGGCGGATAACCGCACCCTTGGACGATTCCACCTCATCGGCATTCCGCCAGCGCCCCGAGGTGTGCCGCAGGTTGAGGTCTCTTTCGATATCGACGCCAACGGAATCCTCCACGTCTCGGCAAAGGACCGGGGGACTGGCCAGGAGCAGAAGATTCAGATCACGAGCTCGTCGGGAATCTCCGATCAAGAGATCAAGGACATGGTCGAGCAGGCGAAGTCACACGCCGCTGACGATGAACAGAAGCGCAAGGAAATCGACACCCGTAACAAGCTCGACGCTTTCATTTACTCGACCGAGAAGCTCGTCAACGAGAATCGCGACAAGCTGCCCGAGGCTGAGACCAAGGCGGTAAATGATGCTATTGCCGAGGCCAAGAAGGTCCTCGAAGAGGGGTCGGCCGACCAGATGGAAAAGGCGCTCGAAAAATTGACCCAGGCCAGCCATCAGGTGGCGGCAGTGCTGTACCAAAGTGCATCCGCCGGAGGCAGCAACGCCACCCCTGGCGGCGAGTCTGCGGCCGGCGGCGATGTCACATCGGCGGGAACCGACGACGATGTGATTGATGCGGAATACGTTGACGTCGACGCTGAAAATCAGGGCTGACGCCTCTGGCGAAATGTGTCACGGCGTCTTTTGCGAGGCCTGGGCTCGGCTCTTCGCAGCCGGCCCTCGCCTTTCTCGTTCTGGTACAGTGAAGACAACGCCACCCTGTGATGGTCGAAACGCTGTACCGATTCGGTCCGCAGCTCGTTGTGCTCTGACCATGGATGGTGGGGGAGGGAAATGAAGTCGAAGCCGAAGTACCGGATGATTTCCTGGGTGGCGGAAAAATACAACGTGCACCCTCAGACCCTCCGCCTGTGGGAGCGCGAAGGTCTCTTACGGCCGACACGATCGCGTGGCAATACCAGGTTGTATGACGAGGAAACCTGCGAACGGCTTGAAATCATCCTTGCCCTGACCAGAGACCTCGGTGTGAATCTCGCCGGTGTCGACATCATCCTCAACCTGAAGGAGCAGATCCGGCGCCTGCAGAAGGAAAATGAAATGTTGGGTAAATTGATCCGGCGGACTGTGCAAAAGCACAGTGAGGTTCCCAGGTTCCACTCGCTGGTCAAAGTGGAGACCACCACTTTGAAGGTCGTGGACGAGGAATGAGCCGACGCAGTGGCTCGACGCCAGACGCCGAGGTGGCGACCCTGCGCAGATACCTCAAGGAAATCGCCCGCTATCCGCCCTTGAATCACGAGCAGGAGATCGAGCTGGCCACACGCATCCAGGCCGGCGACGAAGACGCGGTTCGCAAGATGGTGGAGTCGAACCTCCGCTTTGTGGTCGCTTATGCCAAGCGTTACCGGAATCCAAACGTTCCGTTCCTCGACCTTATCCATGAGGGCAACCTCGGACTGATCCAGGCCGCGAAAAAGTATGATCCGTCTCAGGAAGGGCACGACGTCAAGTTCATCACCTATGCGGTGTGGTGGATTCGGCAAGCGATCCTCCACGCCCTCGCCGAGCACGCGGGGTCGTTTCGTCTCCCCCAGAAACAAGCCAACACCCTGTATCGAATGGAGAGGATCCGCTCTCTTCTGGCCGAGCGCTTCGGCCGAGCGCCGACCGATCGCGAGCTTTCCGAGGAATTGGGTGTCACCGTCGACGATGTGCGGGTCCTCACCCGTGCCTCGCGCTCGTCGTTGTCACTCAACGAGCCGGTAGACTCGGAGGGCGACTCGGAGCTTGGCGACCTCCTGGAGCAGACCGGACTGCCCGATACCGACGAGTTGCTTCTCCGCGAGAGCTTTTCGCGCGCGCTTGCGGACGCACTCGCAGAGCTGCCGACAAGGGAACGCAAGGTGCTCGAGCTGAGGTTCGGACTCGCCGACGATCAACCCAAGACCCTAAGGGAGATCGGCGAGGTGATGGGTCTGTCGCGGGAACGCGTGCGCCAGATCGAGAGTCGGGCGCTGAATAAACTCCGACGGTCGCATCTGAAGCATTCCCTGCAGGGTTTTCTTCGGTAGAACCGAGTTCGCATCAGATAACCCCGCAGGCTGTGCGGCTATACGGGTTCCACCGCCCGCACACCCACGGCTATACGGCACACACTATCGATAGCGCGGAAGCGAAGCTCAATCGTTCCGCCGAAAAGCCGTGAAGCCGTATAGACGTGAAGCGCGTTCAATCACTCTGATGTGTCGTCGGCAGGCAGCTCGTCGACAATGGGGTCGGCCTGAACCGTGACTGGCAGTGCAGACTTACGCACCACCCGTGTGCCGGCCAGGATGTCGTGCAACGATCGTTTGTCGAATCGGATCACCATCAAAAAATGCCCCCATCCGAAGGTCATCGAGCTCACGCAGTAGGCCGCGAGCCGAAGCAGGGCTCGAGTTGGACCGATTGGAAACCGCTGTCTGTAGTCGGTGATCCTGAGGCCGACCGCCCACTTGCCTGGTGTTGCCCCGAGGAGACCCCAGCCGACCACGAAGTAGCACCACCACAGCGCGATCCACAAACCGAGGATGCCACTGGCGTGCGCCAACCATTGCGGGTCTGAGGTCGCTCGAGCGAGATGATCGATCCCGCCCCAGGCGGCGCTCCAATCGAGTTTCTGGCTCACCGGAATTGCCAACAGTGCACACAGGCAACAGTACATCGCCATATCGAGAAGGGTAGCAGCGAGACGCCACGAGACGCCGGCCGGTCGCCAACCGTCGGCGAAATCAAGACGACGGTCGGCCACTACAGGGGAGTCAATCCGCCGCTTCGTTGGTGTGCGAGCCACAAGCCGGAGTAGGCGTGGAGAAAGCGGAATCGCGACCGGTAGATGTCCTCCAGCTGCTGGGTTTCGCCGCGGAAGAGCATGTCATCGATGAACCACTGGAAGCGGCGATCCGAATCGCGCGCCCGTTCGAGGCTTTGCGCCGAGTGCTCGAGAACTTCGTACAGGCGATCCGGATTGTTGGCATCATCGAGCCGCGTAATTTCGTTGGTTTCCTCCTCCATTTTAACCCTCAGGGCGGCGCTCGTGAGGATGAACCGATCGAGCTCCCATTCTGGATGAGTCTTTTCGACGTTACCTTCGGCCAGCCGGCGGTAGATCTCGATCTCCCTCGGTTCCAGGTTGAGGTTGTGGATTTCGGGCGCAGACGTGATCTGGGTCGGCAGACGGTCCCAAACGATCATTTCGAGAGCAAACATGATCTTGTGAAGGGTCTCGTTAAGGAGAGGGTCGGGGGGTACGAGGTTGTCGAGAGATGTCCCCTCGACCTTTTCGTCGGCGCCTTTGCTTTCAGTCGGAAGTCTTTCCTCGTCCGGCGGTTGAATCTTGTGAGAGGCGGTGCGTGCTGTCGGGGATACAGTCGCCCCTTCCGGCCTCGCGTGAAGCGATCGTTTTGCAGCCGGGTCGAACTGGGCGAGGACCGCCTGCATAGCGCGTGTCATCTCGGAGATGTCGTCTCGTTTCACGTTGTCCTTACGGGCTCTTGCCTCGTAGCGCACGCGAATGGTCCGAAACTCTTCAAGCTGTCTCTTGAGCCCCTCACTCGCGAGCTCCGGGTGACGTTCGAGGTAGCGCTCGATGTCGAAAATACGGTTGGTATTTTCGATGACCTTGCTTTCTTCGGCTTCGTACAGTTCCTTGAATCTATTCTTGGCGACGATATTGGTAGTGGTGATTTCGACCAACATCGATGGGTGAAGCGCGGCCTTTCCGAGACGTTGCTTGAGCCGACGATACCTCTCGTAGACCTTTGATTCGACGAGAGACTTGTAATCCCCAATCGACTCCAGCTCCTTTCGGATGGCCTGAACCGCCTGGGTGAGAGGAGTTTCCTCGGCAAGGCTCATGGGCGGCAGATCTGTGATCTGCGAAAGCAGCTTGAAGCTGGACAAAAGGTCAGCTGGGTCTTTGGGGACCTTTCGATCGTCTTTCCCCGGAGTCTCCGCGAGACGCGTGAAGAGAATGTCGAGCTTATCGAGGGTGTCCTGCTCGAAAAAATTCGATAGCAGATAGAACTTGAGCAGAGCCGTGAGGACCTTTTCATCCTGGCGCTTGATGTGATCGAAAAACTTGCGCATCACCGAGGGGGCGAACTGGTTTTCGATGCGCGCCAATTCCCGGTGAATTCGATCGAGCTCTCGTTCGAGTTGGTCCAGCTCCGGTGTGGCGTCTGCGGTGCTCTCGACTCCGATCTTGTGGACGAGCTCCTTCAAGCGTTCGTGGAGGGCCTGAAAATCGTATGTGTAGGGCATCGGTCCTTCGCCGAGGTGCTTGAGCACCCCGCCGAGGAACTGGTAGAAGGTCCACAATGATCTGAAGCGGTCGGACAGTGTGGTATACCGAACGCTCAGAACATTCGCGTTGGGAGCTTGCATCACCTTAGGATACACCGACTTGCAGTGACCGACAATGCGAGGGGGGAGAGAAGATGCTGGGACGGGTTGTGGTGAGCGGCGAGGAGATTGAAATGATGTTGGATCGGCTTGCCCGGGAGATCGAAGCAGACCTCGAGGGAAAGGCGCCGGTGTTCGTCGGAGTGTTGAAGGGGTGTGTTTTCTTCCTCACAGATCTCACCAGGCGGATCCATTCGTCGGTCGAACTTGATTTCATCCAGGTCTCCAGCTATGGCGCCAGCACGACATCGTCCGGTTCGGTGGTCTTGGTCAAGGACATCACGGTTGATGTCCGCGACCGCGACGTCTACCTGATCGAGGACATCGTCGACACCGGAATTACCCTGACCGATGTCATCAAGCTCATCGAGGCGCGGCACCCGCGATCCATTCAGGTGGTGGCGCTCCTGTCAAAACCTTCGCGGCGCCAAGTCGAGGTCGATGTCGCGTTCCTCGGCACCGAGATCGAAGATCTCTTCGTGGTTGGTTATGGACTCGACTATGGAGAGGCGTATCGCAATCTCCCCGACATCCGCGTTCTCGAGGAAACGTAGCCCTGCAACCTAGTCCGCGGACGAAGGCTCCGACAGCTCTACGGCTGTACGGGTTTCGCCGACCACCCACCCACGGCTATACGGGCCGCCCGCCCACCCGCCCGACGGTTATACGGCTGTTCGGCTTCACGGTGCCCGCCGCTCACGGCGCCACCGCCTAGCTGAATTGTACCGCCGCATGGCCGCATAGCCCCGCACGGCCGTGAAACGCGTATCTTACCGCTTGAAAAACTCAATGCTCTGAGCCCCAAAAATCATTGCGTGACAGA
>CAYRFI010000121.1:0-12406 GCA_964423595.1 uncultured Thermoanaerobaculia bacterium
AGGGGTCGTGGTAGGTGACCGGCTGGGCGTTCTTCGATTTGTCGAACTGGAGCCGGCCGGAGCGGATCACGCCGGCGGTCCATTGCAGGCAGTTGGTGATCTCGAATGGTAGATCGCCCCACCAGCCGGTCTTCTCCATCATCATCTTCATGATGCGATGGGCGTGGCCGCACTCGCCGAGGACGATCTTCTTGACCCCGAGCTTTTTGGCCGCCGAGGCGTGTGCGACCGCGGCGCGCGCGAACTGGACGTCGTCGTAGAAGACGCCGTAGTTGATGGCGTCATACGCGGCGATGTCGGACGAGAGGGTCCAGCTCAGCCCGGCCGCTTCAAAGATGGTGGCGAAGGCGCCGGGGTTCTCGGGCCAGGCCATGATCTCGCCGGCGTTGTGGAGGAGGAGGATGTCGGCGCCCTCGACGTCCCACGGGGTTTCGATGGTAATACCGGTGCGATCGGCGGTGTCCTCGTCGATGAACTCGATGTTGTCCTTGACGATCAGCGGCGTCATTCCGGTCGAGGATCCGACGCCGAGCTGCAGCACAGACCCGTCCGAATGCAGCTCTTTGGGCGCGATGCCCATCTCCTGGCTGGCGATCTTGCGGATCTCGCGCGAAAGCAGCGCGTTGTCGACCCCGATCGGGCACGTCTGCGCGCACCGACGACACAGGTTGCAGCGGTAGGCGAGCTCGATGAGGCGGGCCACGGTTTCCCAGTTGAGGTCGATGTCGCCGTGGACCTTGGGTGACTCCTTCTTGACGTACTTGAAGTAGATACGGCGCAGGATCTCGGAGCGATAGATCGGCCTGTAGAGCTCGTTGTGACCGCTCTCCTCATAGATATGACAGGCCTCCGAGCAGGTCTGACAATGGGCACAGTGCTCGATCGACATCTCGAACGGCTGCAGGAAGGTCCAGTTGTTCTCCGAGGTGAAGAGCTTTTCCATACCGCTCAAGAATGCCGCTACAAATGCCTCTTCTTCCTCCGATGTCTTCGGTCGCTCGATGTTAACGGCTATGGTCTGATCGAGGACCGCGTACTTCTCTTTGGCCGCGTCGGAGAGCTCGCTGATCGGCGGATCGAGGTCGACGTCGTCGAAAGGAGGCGGCAGTGGGATCTGATTCGGCGGCTGGATGTTGGCGAGTGGCTGGCCGGGGTTCCCGGCGATGTCCTTGACGCTGTTCGGCTGCTTCATGGCTGTTCACCCTCCGCCGTCTGATCTTCGGTCGCCACGTCGAGCCAGGTCTTCTTGCCGTCGCCCTTGATGTGGGGCGCTGCCCACGACACCGGCTGGTTGAGGAGGTCGTGGATGGCCTTCTCCTGCTTGCCGCCGCGAAGGTTGGGCTCGTCCTTCCAGCGGATCGAGTGGTAGGCGAAGTACTTGCCGACGAAATGCGACATATGCGTGGTCGGGATGTAGGCGGTCAGCAGCGACAGCAGCACCACCGACAGCATGAGCAGCAGCACCCCCGTGCCCGAGCCCAGCGGCGCCATATTGAAGGTCGCGAGGTTGGCGACAAAGGCGGAGACCAGGGAAAAGTCGCGGTCGTAGCCGACAAAGGTGATCAGCGCGACCCCGAAGGCGACGACAAAGAACGCCAAGTTGAAGTAGTCGGCGGGCGCCGTGTAGTCCCTGAGCTCGCGACTTCGGCGGCGCGCCAAGAGCCCGATCGCACCGACGATGCCGAGCACGAGCCCTGCCCCGCCGAGCCAAGGGACCAGGAGGCCAATCACCCGGTTCGACCCAGCAGCAATGTTCGCCGGCAGCAGGGCGCCGGCGACACCCCCGACCAGCAACAGGATGGTCGTCACAGCCACCAGGTAGAGCCCGAAGTGGAAAGGGAACGACCGTGTCCAGAGCTTGCGGTTGTGCTCTCTGAGGGCGACCAGAAACAGGATCTCCGGCACCATGACCTTGAGCTCGCCGAGAAGCGAAACCTGGCGGGGCTTCTGCCACCAATCGGTTTCCTCGAGGTAAGAGCCGCCATAGGCCGCGCGCCCGCCTCCCTCGTGCGCCACCGGGTAGAGCTCCCAGCGCACGTGCATGGGCATCCTCGACCAGAAAACGAACCGGGCGGCAACCGCAATCAAAAAGAAGACGATGCCGAGGTACGCGATGACATAAACGAGAGTAGTCATCATTATCACTCCTCGAAACGAGATTATATTACCAATTTCAAATAGTGAAATGGCGGATCTGATGATGGGGACCTCTCGACCGCCAGCTGGAGAATTTCATTTGCGCGCACCATTCCGGCCCTCGATTCGCAATATTTATTCCCTAGCGGAATGGTCGGATTTCAGTCGATCTGGTTGCCACGACGTACTTTCGGGCCGCTCTTCAAATCTAGGCAGCACAGAAGATCGAACCGTCCACATGAGTATCGCTTGAGCAAACGAGAACACGTCGCAGGCGTGCAGCTGCCCGTTTGCGGAGCGTCCGTTACGAAATAGTAACCGGCGTCCCTACTGGTCCCCCGAGGTCTTTTCGGTGTCATATCGCTTGCGCACCCAACCGGGAATCATTGACAGGAGAACGAAAAACACCGCCGCGATTCCCAGATACCAGAGAGTTTTTCCGAAATCTCCGGTTCGCACCGACCCAGCCGCAAAATTGTAGGCGATTGTCGCCGGCAGCATACAGGGCAGCGTCACCAGCACGTAGGTCCTGAGCGGAATGTCGGTCAGCCCGTAGACGTAGTTCTGGACGTTGAACGGAAAGATCGGCACCAGCCGGGTCACCATCAGCATCCGCCAGCCCTGACGTTTGACACCCTCGTCGATCTTTTGCAGGGCCCGGTTCTTCTCGACCATGACTTCGACCATGCCGCGGGCGGCATACCGCCCGACCAGAAAGGCGGTCATTGCACCCAGGTTGGCGCCCAGCGTCGTCCAGACTGTGCCCCATACCGCTCCGAAGACGAGCCCCCCGACAATCGTGATCGCGAGGCCCGGCAGAAAGAGAACGCTGGCCGCGATCCACAGCAGAACGAAGACTGCCGGCGCCCACCATCCGAGACCGTCGAACCACGCGTTGAGGCGATCGACATTGTCGACCGTAAGCATTGCGAACACGCCACATCGCCACGCCGCCACGGTCCCGGCGGCGACGCCAAGCACTACAAACGCGAGCTTCCGCCATCCCCGGCCACTAGCCCGCATATCTCATCAACTGTTTCATCACTTCGATTTCCGGTTCCGACACGGGAGCCTCCACGATCTCATCGTAGAAGACTTAGCCGCAGACACCTTCGAGGTAACCAGCCCACTCTCGCGCCCGGGCGTTGTCAGCCGACTGGAGCCTTGTGGGGGACCTTCTCAATTCGCGCTTCCCGAGAGGATGCCAGGCACGCCGATTCGCTGAGACGTGGTTCAACAGACGATATGCGCTTCCACGAATCGGGAGCCAGGCACCCCCGCCGAGCGCGCTCAATTCCACAGCACCAGGCCACGGCGTTCTTATGGCTCCTCGCCCTTGATGAGGCGTTCGACCATCGCCGGGAACCACGAGCCGTCCGGCACCTGGATCTGCCACCCGTTGACATAGTAGGTCGGGGTCGCAGAAACACCCATGTTCTGGCCGAGGCTCAGCTGCCGGTGGACGGCATCGATTGACGGATGGCGCAGATAGCACTCCCGGAATGTACTCTCGTCGAGGTCGCGCCCGACAACGAAATCAACCGAGGTCGCGGTGACGAGGGCGACCTCCATCTCCCGTTGCAGGTCGTAAAACGTTTCCTTGAAGGGAATCAGCGCCTGTGGATCCTGGAGCGCAACACACCACGAGGCACAGGCGGCACGAAACGACCACGGGTGGATCATGGTCAGTGGATAGCTCACCATCCCGTGCCGAACCGAGCCGGCGTTCTTCTGCAACACCATGTTGATAATGGGCCACTTGCCCTTGCAGGCGGGACACTCGAGATCGGAAAACTCAACGACGTCAACGGTGACTTTCCCGCTGTCCGAGGTATCCCACATCACGAGGTCGCTCTCCGCCAGCATTCGCCTCCGATAGGCAACCGGGTCCTCGTTAAGGGGCATATCGGAGGCCATCACCAGGTATCTTCCGTCGGCCGTGACCGCCGCCTGGCGCCGGTAACTTCCATATCCGCTGTCGATCTTCAGATAGAAGGGAATCAGGGCACCGGGACGCCGCGGTCCGGCGTCCCATTCGACCTGAACCTTCAGATCCATACTCGCCTTGAGAGCTTCTGGCAAGAATTTGGACAGGAACGCGCGCAGGGCCTCGGGCCCGGCGCCGGCAGCCTGGAACGGCGGAAGTTCACCGACACTGCCAAGCCAGATGGTATTCGCGTTTTCATCGACGAGCATGGTCGGCTTGCCGGTCAAGAGTTGGCTCGCACAGGTTCGTGCTATCTCGACATAACGATAGGAGCCCGACGGGGTCTGAAACCTGGTGTTCGAAACCAGCTGAAACTGCGAGTTGGGGTACCAGGCGAGGGCTCGCTCGACAAAGCGCATGACCTTTGGTGCCGGTTCGGGCGCCGTCTCATCCTTGGCTCCGGCGAACGCCGTGAAGGTCATCATTAATGTGAAGAAAATCGCCGACAAGCGACACAGTTTCGTCCTCATTCAAAACTCCCTGAGAAATTGTAACAGCGGCCGTCGGTTCGATTCAGGGCGATTACTTTGTTGTTGCCGTTGATTCGTCTTTTCCAGCTTCATCAGCCTGATGTGTCGGCGCCGCTTCCGCGGTCCCGGGAAGGAGGCCCAGGGCTTCGCGCAGCTTGACCTCGAGCTCGTCGGCCACCTCCGAATTGGCTTTCAAGAATTCTCGCGCGGCTTCGCGGCCCTGACCGATGCGGGTATCGCCGTAGGAGTACCAGGAGCCGGACTTCTGCACCAGCCGGTGTTCGACCCCGAGGTCGAGCAGCTCACCGGTAAAGGAAATTCCTTCTCCGTAGAGGATGTCGAACTCGGCGACCTTGAAGGGGGCGGCAACCTTGTTTTTGGCGACCTTGGCCTTGGTGCGATTCCCGATCACCTTGTCGCCCTGCTTGATCGAGCTGGTCCGGCGGATATCGATGCGCACCGACGAGTAGAATTTGAGGGCCCGGCCGCCGGTCGTGGTCTCCGGATTGCCAAACATCACCCCGATTTTCTCGCGAACCTGATTGATGAAGATCAGGCTGGTGTTCGATTTGGAAACAATGCCCGCGAGCTTGCGCAGAGCCTGTGACATGAGGCGCGCCTGCAGGCCCATGTGCGCGTCCCCCATGTCGCCCTCGAGCTCTGAGCGCGGGACAAGCGCCGCCACAGAGTCGACCACAATGGCGTCTACCGAGCCTGAACGGATCAACGTTTCGGCGATTTCCAGGGCCTGTTCACCGAAATCGGGTTGCGAGATCAGCAGCTCTTCGAGGTTGACGCCGAGATTGCCCGCGTACTCAGGATCAAGGGCGTGCTCGGCGTCAATGAACGCCACCAGCCCGCCCGCCTTCTGCGCGTTGGCGATGATGTGAAGGGCGAGAGTGGTTTTTCCCGACGACTCCGGACCATAGATTTCAATCACCCGGCCGCGCGGCACGCCACCGACGCCGAGCGCCGCGTCGAGGGTCAGCGAACCGGACGGAATCACATTGACCCGCATCTTTGGTCTATCCCCGAGTCGCATCAATGAGCCCTTGCCGAACTGGCGTTCGATCTGGCCGATTGCGGTCTCCAATGCCTTCATTTTGTCGGCTTTCTGGTTCATCAGAATCTCCTTACTGCGGGTGCAGCGTGGTGGGACCCGACCATCCTAGGGGGCGCCGAACCAGACGTCAAGATCCGCCATCACGAGGTTCAAAAGCGACGTCTGAAAGCACCACTCCGAGCTCTCGCAGGTCGGCCGCTCCATCCTCCGCCGGCCGGTAGGTGTCGGAGCGTATCTCGATCTCGAGACGACCGTCAACGATATCGCCGGGCAGCACCTCGATCGCATAGTCGGCCGGGAAAGGCCCGATTTCGAGGGGTTCGGTGGCGTGGCGTCCCGCAACCCGGATCACGGTCCGGGAAGGCGTGGGGCGCGGCGCCCACATCCTGAGACGGAGCCGGCCAACCGTCGCCGGCAGCTGCAGGAGAGCACGAGGCTGTAGCCACGCCCCTTCCCCGATCCCGGGAAAGTACTCGGCGTTGTAGGCTCCTTGCACCTCGATCCGCATTGCCTCGCGTTGCCAGGCGTGGCTGACCGGGCTCGCCCAGGGAGCGCCCTGGCTCAGCGCTCGGATCTCGAACAACTGCACCGCGAGGGGTCTCGAGTCGCCACCGCCGGGGGGGTAGCCGCGGGCTCGCTTGAAGACGAGGCGTGTCGGTCGGTCAACGGACTCGGATGGGGCGTCGAGCCAAACCCGGCGTTCGCCTCCAGAGCCGTCGATCGTCGCCACAACCTCGCCGTCCAGCACCACCCGAAGTGAATCTCCCAAACCGAACGCCGGCGCGAGGGAGAGGCCGAGCTCGGACCCTGCCGCCATCGGCGGCAGGAGGAGCTCGGCCCGAGCCGCCCCCCACATGAACGGCCGTCCCTCCGGCGTTCGTTCGCGCGGCCACCAGCCCTCCAGCGGCAGCGGTGGCTCCTCGATCAGCCATGCTTCGAGGAATCGCCCCTGGGTCAGGGGGCGCAGTCGTGCGGAGACGCCGCCCCACGACCGTTCGCGGCCAGCGAGACCGTCCGGGTACAGATGGCGGTGGACGGTCGCCACGATCCAGGAGCCGTCGACGCCGGCCCACGGCCCGGGGTCCCAGGGCGAGAGGACCCACGGCGGGGTTGCCTCGCCCCGCCGCTCCATCAGGTGCCAGAGGTAGGAGGCGAAGGGGTGGAGCTCGGGCTCGAGGACCACCGTGCGCCCATTCTCGAGCGCCTCCTCCCGAGTCGCCGTGACCGCACGCCAGGCCGCGAGCTCGGTGGTGTGCTGCTCCTCCACCAGCGGCCAGCTGCCGACGCCCAGCCAGCCCGCAGAACCCAACAGGACGGCGCAGCCCGCGGCCGGCGGCAGGACCGACGCGGTCGCAGCGATCAGCGGCGCGATCGCCATTTGTACCCCGACCGCGTAACGGCCGGTGGTGCGATTCTGCATCCACACGAGCTGCGACACCGCAACCGTCAACACGAGAGTCCACAGAACAGCGCCCTGCCGACCCGCCCTTCGCGCCCAAACGACGATTCCGATCGCCGCCGCCAGCAACACAACGGTCGCCGGAAGAACGCCTCCCAATCCTTTCACGAGACCCAGGTCTTCAAACCCCCCGAAGTTGCCGGCGAGACGTGAAAAGTGTCGTTGAGAGTGGACCACGAACGGCGCGACAAAGGCGCTCCACCCGCCCTCCGCCCGCACCATGAGGATGACGGATACCGTCACCAAAGCCGTTCCGACGGCCAACCCGGGCAGCAAACGACGGAGGGGTCGGACGTTCCACGCCGCACCAAGCCACAGCACCGCCAATACCGGCAGCACGTTCGGGCGCACCAGGAATGAGGCGGTCACGAGCAGCGTGAAGGCCGAAACCCGCCTGCCGTGAAGGCCGCCGACAGCGACGGCTGCTGCACCCAATGCGAGAACCGAGGCGGTCGTCGAGGAGAAACCGCGCTCCGAGTAGAGCCACGGCCCGGGCGCCGCCAGCACGACCAATGCAGCTGCGACAGCTACAGCCGGCGGCGCCACCCGTCGCCCGATCGCCGCGAGCACCCACAGCGCCGCGACCGAGAAGGCCGCGGAAGCGAGCTGCAACGCACACAGCGGATCCCCCACCACGGGCGTCAGGAGATGGCCGATCGCGAGCCAGCCGGGAAAACCCGGCGGATGCGGAAAGTGGGCCGCGAGCTCGAAGTGCAGAATCCCGCGGGCAAAGAGGGTCTCGTCCCACTCCCAGGGCCCGTTTGCGAGGTACGCGAAACGCGAAAGGCCCACCAGCGCCGCCGTCGCGGCGGTCGCCATCACGTCAAGCCTGGCGTCCGGCAGGCGGAAGAGAAGCAGTGCCCCCAGGGCTCGCCGCACCACCCCGGTCCCTGTATCGATCGATCTGTCAGTCATCGATCGGATCCCGGCTCGCCAACCAGCTCGTCGTGAATGGCGCCTTGCAGATCGTATTCGAGCACCAGGGACGAGACTTCCTCGGTGCGCCGAGCCTCGTAAAAACCCCTGCGACAGTTGGCGTTCGGCACCTTGACCATGGTCGGCAGCTCGATACACGTGCCATCATCTAACGCACCATTTCCCTGCAGGAAGAGATGGATCGAATCGCGCCAGCAACCGTACTCCCCCACCACCGGTCCGTCTCCGTGTTCGCCGAGGAGGTTGCGGCCGATAAACGCGTACGGCGCGGGATCGACCCCGAGCAGAGCGAGCAGGGTCGGCGCAACATCCGCGTGGCCGGCGGGCACATCGCGCTCCCCGCGAAAATCATGGCCCGGCACTTTGATGAAGAGAGGCACCTCCTGGCTCAGATACCACCCCGCCGCATCGTGCGTCGCGTCCATCGCCGCTGCAATCTCCGAGCGCCACGGAAAGCCGGCGTCATGGTCGCCCCAGATGGCGATCACGGTGTTATCTGCGAGCCCCTCGTGCTCCAGGGTGGCCACGAAGGCAGCCAGAGAGGCATCGAAGAAATGCATGGTGTGGAGGAAGTTCCCAAATGGGGTGCCGTCCCAGATACCGACATCGAGCTCCTCGAGGTGGGCCGGAAAGCCTTCGAAGGGATGGTGCAGCGAAAGGGTCAGGAGGTATGCCGCAAATGGCTCTCGCGCGACCGTCAGCTCGCGCGCCGCCTGCTCCAGAAAGTCTCGATCTGAAAGCCCCCAACCAACGTTCTCGCCCCCTTCGAAGTCCTCGACAAAGAGGCTTCGCCCATAGCCATACGCGGGATGGGTCCGGCGACGGTTCCAAAAGGCACCCTCGTAGGGTACGGCCGAAAAGGTGTCGTAGCCGCGTTCGGAAAGCACCTGGGCCATCCCGGTGAAGTCGTTGGCCGCAAACCGAAAGGCCGCGGCCCCTCCTGCCATCGGCAGCATTGAGACCTGGGTCGCGAGCTCGCTGTCCGAGGATCGGCCCTGTCCCGTCTGGTCGGTCACGTTGGAAAACCACAGCGCGTCCTCTGTCCAACGGTTGAGGAACGGCGTCACTTCGCGGCCGCCGATCTCGAGGCCGACGACGAATCCCTGCAGGCTCTCCACCTGCACCATGACGAGATTCGCGCCTTCGGCGGCAGCGAATGATCGTCCGGCTCCCGCTCGCAGCGGCTCCCGTTCCCGGAACCACTCGACGATCTCATCGAATTGCGCCGGGTCGAGTGCACGGCTCAGCACCCGCCTCGTAACGGACCGGAGACCGTCGATTGTGTGAAGGTTGAGCACCCCCACTTCCTCTGCCACCGACACCCGGCGGAAGACCTGCGCCAGGAGGTCCGGCGGCGTGAGCGCGAGATACGCGGCCGCCAATCCGCCAGCAGCGGTCATCGCCAAGAGACCGACAACGACCCCTCGTGCCTGTTGCAGGCCGGCGCTCCGCCGCAGGCGATTCGCAACCAGCACCAGGATGGCGCCCGGTAGGAGGTCGAGCCATAGCCAGAGGTCGCCGGGCGCGAGAAGCTTGCGAACACTGGCCTCGACCTGACCGAGCTGACCGACACCAGCGAGAGCCGATGCCGACGGCAGATCACCGAAAAACCGAAGGTAGATCGCGTCAACCCAGAGAACAAGGGTGGCGCCCGCCACGACGCCCCAACACGCCCAGCCGTGGGATCGCTGCGGCAGCACTCGGATGAGGAGCACAATGACCGCCGCTCCGGCCATGGTCAATAACCACCCGGTGAGTGTCAGTCCGGCCCCTGACTCTGTGAGCACGATGTTCTGTTTGACCGACACCGCGCCAACACACCACGCGACGTCTCCAATCGAGAAGAAAAGCGCCAGGGCTCGCGGCCCGCCCGACCGCCAGGTCGACACCGCAGCGGCACCCGCCAGAAGAACTAGCAGCGACCACCAGAATCCACTCGCCCAGGGGTCAGAAATCACCAGGACAAGGGACGTGGGTGGCAATTCGGGAGCGCGATCCGAGAACCAGCACACGCCCTCTTCCACCAGATCCCACTGCAGACGCCACAGCCCCGATCGTTCAGGTGCCACGACAACGACTTCGAGGGTAATCGTTTCGCCACCACGCACCGCGGCAGGGAATGAGGTGCGCCGTCCCTCCCAATAGACATTCTGTCGATTCGGGCGAACACCACCACCCTCCCGGCCGAGCCAGTGATAGGCGGCCGCTACGCTTCCGTCGGCAGGCCAGGTCCTGCAACCATCGTTCTGCAAAACCAATTTCACCACCGACACCGACCCGGCCGTCATCACCCGCGGAGCGATTCCCTCGACAACCGTGAAAGCCCGGCCCGCAAATACTGACACCGGAACCGCGTCAGGCCCGGTCGCTTCGGTCTCCGAAAGCCATCCGGCCCCCTCCTGCACGACGTCCCAGCGGAGCAGGTAGTCTCCGGGCCTTCGCGGCGCCTCGACGGACGCGCTCAGCTCGATGCTGGTGCCCGGGGCGACGGCATTCGGCAGAGGGGTGCGAAGGCCATCCCAGACCACGGTCTCACCGGTAGCATCCAGCCAATGATAGGAAAGGGCAAAACCGTCCGCCGACGTCCAGGAAACCGCGCTGTCGTTGGTGACGATGATTGGAATCGAATTCTCGGATCCGGCCTCGAGGGATTCGGGGATGGCCTGCTCGACGCGGATCAGCGCTTCGGCCGCGCCGACCGAGAGCCAGGACAGAAAGACCGCCATGAGGGCGCGCCAGTTCATCGTCGGTCGAGTATAGCCCCCATATCTCAGCAGGGTTCGTAGCGAGGGCGACGAGGTGCCGTGCTCAGTAGGGTTTACGACCCGGAGGCCAAGGTGATGATTCAGTCGATCGGGTATCGCTCGTCGTAGAGCTGGATCACTGCGTCCGTGATGATGGCCGAATTCGCGACATAGACCAGCGGCTGTGATTCGAGCATGAAGATCGCGTCAAAACCGTTGGCCGAGGCGTACTCGCCTGCGATGTCGCGGATCCGGGTTGCGACGTTTGCCAGCAACTCTCGTTGTTTGGCCTCGAAATCACGCTTTGCGGTCCTCCCCGCGTCCTCGAATTGCCTCTGCGCGGTCAAGAGCTCATTCTCGAGCTGTCTGATGGCATCTTCCGACGCGATGGTGCGCTGGGTGTTGAGCTGTTGGGTGAGTTCGTCCACGCGGCCCTGTAGCCTTTCAACCTCATCGCTCTTCTGAGAGGCCCATTCGTCGAGGATTCGAAGCTGTCTCTGGCCCTCCTTGACAGACTTTATCGCCCGTTGCGAGTCCAGAAAACCTATCGTCCCGGCCACCGCCGGAATCGCCACACACACCACAACAAGAGTGAAAATCCAACGAACGAAAATTCGCATCGCTACCTCCCGACCCGACCACATCCACGTCGCGCCGTGGCCGAGCATGAATCGACCGCAGATTGTAGCACGTGGGTGTGGCTCTCCGGTCGCTCAAACTGCTTGAACCGAGGCCCGCGTTGCGTGGCACGATCATGTGCTTTACAGCTCTGAATGGCTCCCCGCCGTTGCTCCGTTTGCAGCATGTGCGGCGCAGAAACTCACCGAGAAGGAATGGTGGGGAATAGCTCAAAACTCAAAACTCTGGCGCCGGACGAGCGGGAGGTACAATTGTATGAGTGAACGAATCTCAGACTACGTCAGAGCCAATCCGGCTGCTCGTGGTCGAGGACGACGAGCCGCTCGCCGACGGTCTCTGCCGAAACCTCGAACTCGAAGGGTTTTCGGTGCGCAGAGTGAGCACCGGCGAAGATGGGTTGGTCGAGATCGCCCAGCCGTCCTCTGACTTCGAGCTCTTGATCCTCGACATCATGCTCCCCGGTATCGACGGTTTCGAGGTCTGCCGCCGTCTGCGAAACGAAGACAATATGATCCCGATCCTGTTCCTCACCGCGCGTGGCAGCGATGCCGACCGAATCCTCGGCCTTCAGCTCGGTGCCGACGACTATCTCACCAAACCGTTTCTGGTCGAAGAGCTCGTGCTGCGGGTCCGCGGGATCATTCGACGCGCCGAATGGTCGCGGACTCCCGCCCGAACCGGACCGGTCGTGAAGGTCGGTGAGAGCGAGGTCGATATGGACACTATGCGGGCCAGCACACCGGAGGGCGTGGTCGCGCTCACCGAGCGCGAGGTGATGCTGGTCCGTTTCTTCTCAGAAAACGAGGGGCGGGTCCTGACCCGTGGCGAGCTGCTCGAGCGGGTTTGGGGCTACACCTTCGACACCTCGACGCGGACTCTCGATACCTTTGTTCACCGTCTCCGCAAACACTTCGAGATAGATCCCCGGAATCCTCGCCACTTTCACACCGTCCGCGGAGTGGGCTATCGGTT
>CAYRFI010000122.1:0-12283 GCA_964423595.1 uncultured Thermoanaerobaculia bacterium
GACGCCGCACCGAGAATCGGAATCAGAGAGATCTTCAATCCACTGATATCTCGAGATGCTTGATTTTCTCCCACAGGGTCTTGCGGCTGATACCGAGAAGGTCGGCGGCATCCGCGCGACGCCCCTCGGTCGCGTTCAGGGCTGCACGAATGGCATCGGCCTCCGCACGCTCGACGGCGTCGTGCATCGGCATCACCGGAGTGGCTTCACCGACCGCGGCCACCGACACGCCGCCGCGAATATTTGGCGGTAGCTCATCGACCGTTACCGTCCGGCCCCGACAGAAGAGAACCGCCCGTTCGATGACGTTGCGAAGCTCGCGGACGTTGCCCGGCCAGGGATACATTTCGAAAAGGTCAATCGCCTCATCGCTGAAGCCCTCGATCTCGCGGCGACGATCGGCCGCAAACTCGCGCAGGAACGCTTCGGCGAGCAGCGGAATGTCCTCGCGGCGCTCCCGCAACGGAGGCAGATCGATGGCGACCGTGTTGACACGGAAGTAGAGATCCTCCCGAAATCTCCCCTGACGGATTTCTTCCTCGAGGGACCGCACCGACGCAGACACGATCCGCACATCGACGTCGACCGGCCGGTTGGAGCCGAGACGTTCGATCTGCCGCTCCTGCAGCACCCGCAGCAGCTTGACCTGGAAGGTCAGTGGCAGCTCCCCGATCTCGTCGAGGAAGAGGGTGCCGCCGCTGGCTGCCTCGAAACGGCCGATGCGCCGTTCGCTGGCACCGGTGAAGGCGCCCTTCTCGTAGCCGAAGAGCTCCGACTCGATGAGGGACTCGGGCAGCGAAGCGCAGCTCACCCGTACATAGGGTTTGGCGCGGCGAGCCGAGGCGAAATGGATGGCCGACGCCACCATCTCCTTGCCGGTGCCGCTCTCGCCGTGCACGATGACCGATGCGTCCGAGTCCGCCACCAGCCGAATGAGCTCGAAAACCTCCTGCATCACCTCGGACTTGCCGATGATGTTCGAGTAGGAGTGACGTTGTTCGAGCTGGGCTTGCAGACGCACATTTTGCTCGCGCAGGACACGGACCGAGCACACGTTGCTCAACCGCACCACCAGCTGGGCCATCGAGAAGGGCTTAGCGATGAAGTCAGCAGCGCCTTCGCGCATCGCCTCGACCGCCCTGTCGACCGTCCCGTGGGCGGTGATGATCACTACCGTCGTGTCCGGGCTCAGAGCCTTGATCCGTTTCAGGAGCTCGACGCCACCAAGACGTGGCATCACGAGATCGGAAAGGACTAAATCGTGCTGGTGCTGCTCGAAGAGCGCAGCACCTTTGACGCCGTCCTCGGCGACGTCCACAGCCCAGCCCTCCTTGCGGAGGGCATCTGCCATGGTGATCCGAAGAAGCGGCTCATCCTCGACGATCAGCAACCGATGTCCGCAGATCTTCATCCGGTTTCTCCCTCGACTCCGTCGTCGGCCATCGCGGTCATGATGACACGGAAGGTCGTACCCCGACCAACCGAGGTCTCGAGCTCGATGCGGCCGCCATGAGCGGCAACGATGCTGCCGCTCACGGCAAGTCCGAGACCGGTGCCTTCGCCGACCTCACGGGTGGTGAAGAACGGATCGAAGATCCGGTCGCGAACCTCCGCGGGAATCCCGTGTCCTGTGTCGCGGACCTCGGCGATAACCTTGCCGCCGCGAACCCGAGTCCTCAAATAGAGCTTCCCGCCCTCGCGCATGGCGTCAAGCGCGTTGAGAACGAGATTGAGGAACAGCTGCTCCATTTGGAAGTGGTCGGCCTCGACCGCAGCCGGATTGGAGTCGAGATCCATTTCGACCTCGACGCCAGAGGCTCTGAGTTGATAGCCGACCAGCTCGACGACGTGGCGGAGGTTGTGATTGATGGAAGTGCGCTCGAGCTTGATCTCGCGCGGCCGTGAAAAATTCAGGAGATTGGCAACCGTCCGCTCGATGCGTTTGAGCCCATCCGCGATGAGCTGGAGGTAGCGATCTCGCATCTCCTCGTCGTCCGGGTTGTCGCGCATGTTTTCGATGCTGGCAAGTACTCCAGCAAGAGGGTTATTGACCTCGTGCGCTACACCCGCGGCAAGGGTTCCGACCGCGACCATTTTCTCGGTCTGGGCGAGCTGGGCCCGCTGCAGCTCTTCCCGTTCCCGCGCCGTCTCGAGCTCAGCCATCATCCGATTGAAGACTTCGGCGAGCTCGGCGACCTCATCGCCGCGACGGGTCGGAGCACGAACCGTGAGATCACCCTCCCCGGCCCGGTTCATGGTCTGGTTGAGGTTGAGGATGGGTCGGATCAACGTTTCCACATAGAGCGCCGTCATGATCGAGTTGCCCAACATGAGAACGAGTGCCACAAGCGCTGCTTTACCAGCAACATCGCGAACCTGCCGTTCGATCGGCTCGAGCGAGAAACCGACCGCCAGGGTTCCCAGGAAATCGTCACCATCGACCAGGGCCGAACGCACCTCGAGCACGTCCTCGTTATTGACGTCCTGAAGCTCGTCAGACTTTGGCTCACTCTCCATATCGTTTGGTCCGAGCGCACGATCGAACGCCCGTCCTACCAATTCGGAGCGGCTCGAATGCGTGACAACGCCGGCCCCGTCGGTGACCATGACATAGCGCATCAAATCCTGATTTCGGGCCATGACCTCGGCGATGTAGCGTTCGATCAGTCCACGTTCCCCCGCTCCGACGTGTTCCCGCCCCTCAACGTAGGTGATCGGAACCGCCATCGATTCGACGATACTGCGGCCGCGGCCGACGATGGCGTCAAACAACGTACGCCTCTGGTACATCGCGCCGAGCACCGCGACCAGGGTCATGGTGACCACAATCAAGGTGTTCGAGTAGAGAAAGAACCGGATGCGGAGCCCGAGCTTAACCTGCATATCTCACCAACAATCTGCTGCGGTCGAAAATCTGCAGGTTGATCATCGAGCCAACGACCCTTCAGCGAACAATGGATGCGACCAGTGTTTTCTCATCGGAATTCTCGGCGAGCTCTCGCACGTTGAGCCATCCGCGTTCCCGGGCCCGGGCGGCGGCCTCTGATCCCACGCACCAGGCATCGACTTCGTCGCTCCATCCCGGTCCACCGCGCTCCGCGTCGAGCCAATCGACCTCGGCCGCAGTGCCGACAACACAACCGGTCAGCGGAAGGGCTCCCATCACGATCCGCGCCGCCGGCGTCACCGGCATCGGCAGGACAACCACCTCGGCGCCGGCCGCTTCGAGGCGGATACCGAGATCGGATCGCGACGCCGGAATCAGCAGCCGGTGACCAACCAGGGGAAGTCTCGAAACCCAGTCCAGCGTCTCGGCATGCCTCACCGTGGGACCGATCGCGAAGAGTGCCGGCGGCTCAAGCCCGGCGGCCTCGATCGCCGACGGAAGATCTGAGAGGGTCGAGAGAACCCGGCGCTGCGCGGAAGTCGTGCCCTGCTCGACCATCGCCGCCGGCGTCGCCGGGTCCATCCCGTGCTCGAGGAGTTTTGCCACCACCTGCGGCAATGCACTCACGCCCATGTAGCCGACCAGCGTCGCGTGTGGATCCTGGGCGAGCAGATCCCAGCGCACCTGGGGCCCGTCGGACTTGATCGCCTCGTGGGCGGTGAGGAGGGTTAATCGCACGGCCTCGCGGCGATGGGTCACCGGCACCCCCGCCCATGCCATGGCCGCCACTCCCGAGGTCACACCCGGCACGACCTCGAACGGTACGCCCTCCGCCGCCAACACCTCGGCTTCCTCGCCGCCGCGGCCGAATACGTAGGGATCCCCGCCCTTGAGGCGGACCACCCTTTTGCCGGTTCGGGCCAACCGCACCAGGAGGTCGTTGATCTCCTCCTGAGGCACGGGATGGGTCCCCGCCACCTTACCGACCGGGTGGAGTTCGACGTCCGGGGCCAACTCGGGGAGTAGCGCCGGCGCCGCCAACCGATCGAAGACCACCGCGTCCGCCTCGAGCAGGCGTTGCCGACCGCGAATCGTGAGGAGGCCCGGGCAACCCGGCCCGGCACCGACCAGGCTCACCAGCCCCACGCGCTCTTCCTTCGGTGTCTGCGGGTTTCGTTCTCGTTTCGGCGTCCGGTGCTCTACCGGCGATTCGAGCCACGCCCGCTCCTCGACCGCAGTCGCCACGCGCGCGGTGAGCCCTTTGGGATCCACAGTCTCGCGGAAGAAGCGGTCGAAGAGTGCCTCCTCGCGATCGCGTGGAGCGCCGAGATTTCGTACAGCTTCCCGGTACCTGGCGGCGGATAACAACCACTCCCCCCACTCCGGTCCGAGCCGGCGATCGAGGAGTTGGCGCAGGCGTCGCACCACGAACGGCGCCTCGCCGGCCGAGCTGATCGCGATCTGGAGAGGGCCACGGCGGACCCGAGCCGGCAGGTGGAAGGAGCAGAGCTCGGGATCGTCGGCGACGTTGCACCAGACCCCGGCCTTTTCCGCGTCGTGGAAGACGCGTGCATTGGTCTCCCGGTCGTCGGTCGCCGCGAAGATGATGTTCCAGCTGTGGTCGGCTTCCCCGCAATAAGGTCGTTGCTCGATGACAATCTCACCGCGTTCAGCCATTTCGGTCAACGGCGCCACGACGTCGGGCGCCACAACCGTGACCCGCGCCCCCTCCTCGACCAGACCCTGCACCTTGCGCAGGGCAACGCCACCGCCCCCGACGACCAGAACGTGACGATTTCTGACTTCCAATGAGATCGGATACATCAGTTTAAACCCGGGAAAGGAACCAGCACCGCGGTTTCCACCGCAGTTCCGGGATTGTAACACCGCCAGTCCCCCCAACTCCAGCGTTACGCACTGGAAACGATGGACCGCAGGCAACGTTGAACGACGAACAACAGGAATGGCTCTCCAAAAGGCCTCTCGAAGAATCTCCAACGCAAAGGCGTAGAGGCGCAAAGAACATCACAATGAGGCCACACCGTCGTTCCGCGCGCAACACTCAGTGAAAATCGAAGAGCGATGTCGACGCCCAGGATAGGAGCCTGAGTTCTATCTTCCTTTGCTCCTTTGCGTCTTGGCGTCTTTGTGTTTGCTTTCAATCGCCCGTCTGTCTCCATGAGCTCCAATTCGCCAGTCGTCGCACGACATCGGCCGATTTGCTTCGTTTTCGCACTGTTGATCGACTGCATCACCTGCGACACAATGCGCCGATGAACGAGGTCAACCGACTCCGCTCGAACGTGCTGCTCATCCTGCTGTTCGTGCTGCATGCCTTTCCCTGGTTGGTCCGCCCCTACCTGATCGGTGGCGACGAGCCACATTACGCCCTCATGGCCCATTCCATCGCGGTCGATCACGACATCGATCTCACGGAGGACTACCTTCGTATGGCGGAGGGATCCAAAGCGGCAGGGGCCAAGCGTGCGGGCACCGAGCTCGATCACCACACCCGGGTCGTCGGAGACCGCACGGTATTCAGTCATCCCCTCGGTCTGCCCCTCCTCGCTGCTCCGTTGGTCGCTCTCCAACAGGCCCTTCTTCCGGGGAGCGCTCCCGATTTTCTGCTCGGCCTTTTCGGTTTAACCGTGACCTTTGCGGCCCTGCTTGCGGGGCGAGATCTTCTCGACCGGTCATTCGGCGCGGGCGACCTCGCGCTCGGTCTCTACTTTGCGAGCCCCCTGTGGTTCTACAGCCGCACTTTTTTCACCGAACCCTTTATCTGGTCGACGATGGTCCTCGCTCTTTGGTTGATAGCCCGCCAGCGCAACGTTATCGGGAGCGCGCTCCTCTCCGTCGCTCTGACCCTCAAGGAGAGCGCTCTGTTGGCCGTTGGACCCGCGCTGCTCGCTGTCGCCGCCAGCCGCGGGTGGAAACGCGCGAGGGTTCTCCTCGCGGGACCAGTGGTCGTTGCCGGCATTTGGATGGCAAAGAACATCGTCGTTTACGGCAGGCCGTTCGAAACCTTTCAGCCCTTCCGCTTTGGCGATCCTTTGCGCGGCCTGGTTGGAGTGCTTCTCGACCCACGTCACGGCCTCTTTGTGTTTGCACCTGTTGTGGCCCTTGCGGTCCTGGGATTGCCTCGCCGAAATCCATTGTTCGGGGCGCTGACAAATCCAGTGGTTGTCGCATGGCTGGTGTTTCTGCTCTACCTCGGGCTCACCTCGTGCTGGTCGGTCTGGGGCGGTGGCTCCTGCTACGGGCCGCGCCTCATGATCCCGGCGATCGCCGCCCTCGCCATTCCCCTTGCCGAGGCCTGGCAACGCCACCGGAATCGTGCACTCTTCAGGAGTTCCCTCGCGATCCTCCTCGTCACCGGTTTCACGATCCAGTTGAGCGCCGCGTGCAAGCCGTACAACCTTTTCTGGTCGCCATCCATCATCGAAGTCCTGACCGCCACGGTCTATGGGCCTGTCGCCGGCGTCATCATCGGCGCCATGCTCGCCCGGGTCCTTATGCGTCGTTTGGACGGTGGTTCGCAACCCTCACCGGGTCTCTGAAGAACTCAGAACCGGAACCCGCCGGCCGACTTCGCCGCCGAGTTTTTTCGCAGAGGCGCAAAGACGCAAAGATTTTCTTTGAGCTGGCCCTACAGACGTGCAGCATCCAAAGCCTCAGGTGAGTCTCCCCGAAGCTCTTTGACGCCGCAGGCAGGAGCCTACTCTGAGATTTGCTTTGCGCCTTAGCGTCTTGGCGCCTTTGCGTTAATTCTCGCTCGTATCAATGCTCCGAAGAGCCCGAACGCGCCAGCTGACGCCGCCACCCAGGTAGCGTGCCTGGATACCGCGTCGTGCCAGCCATCGCACCACCTCGGCCGATCGTGTGCCGTGCGCGCAGGCCACGAGCAACGGACCGCTGGGGATTTCATCGGCGCGGTCATGAAGCTCGCTGACCTCGATCTGGCGCACATCACCGGCGGTCAGCGGACGTTGCTCTCGTTCCGCCGACACTCTCACGTCAAGCACGGATTCCCGCGAAAGATCGGTGATTGGCGAAACCGACTCGACACCATCAACCTGGTTTGCGGCGGCCATCGCCAACACCGCCAGCGGATCGAGTGCTGGCGCGTAGGGCGGCGCGTAGGCATGCTCGATAGCCGCAAAATCACCGATCACGGCGCCGCGGAGCATCAGTTGAGCGGCGACATCAATCCTCTTCGCGACCTCTCCCTTCTCCCCGACCCCCTGCACGCCGAGGACACGGCCGGTGGACGGGTCGTAGACCATCCCGAGGAGAATGAGCCGTGCTTCCGGCCAGTAGTGGGCGCGGTCCTCGGTACTTACCCACACCTGGCGGACACCCAGTCCGTCGCCGCCGAGACGGGCGGCGGTGCAACCGACCGCCGCCACGTTGAGGTCGAAGACCTTGACCGCAGCGGCCCCCACCACCGGTCCAAATGCTCCGTTCCGCCCGGCGAGGACATCTCCCAGCACACGCCCCTGGCGGTTGGCCAGCGATCCGAGTGGCAGGTAGGCCGGCCCGCCAGTCGCCACGTGGCGGTTCTCGACACAATCGCCCACCGCCCAAACGTTGGCGACAGTGGTCTGGAGGCGCTCATCGACGCGAATCGCCCGCGTCGGGCCGAGCTCGGCGCCGGCCATTTTCGCCAACTCCACCCGTGGTTCGACCCCGACTGCAACTACGACCGCGTCAGCACGTACCTCCTCACCCCCGGCCTTGACGGTGACACCGTCGGCGGCGGCGGCGATTTCGGCGACCGCGGATCGCGTCAGGACCCGGACTCCGTTTGATTCCAGGTGACGCGCGACAACCTCGCCAAGCTCAGGGTCGAGGATTTCCGGCAGGGGAGTCGCCGCAGCTTCGATCAGGGTCACTTCAGCGCCCCACAGGCTGTGGAAGGCTTCGGCAAGCTCGACACCGACCAGACCGGCGCCGACCACCGCGACGTGGTCGATTTCACCCTGCATGAGGCCGATCTTGAGCGGTTTCACGTCGTCCCATACGTGGAAGGTGTGGACCCGGGGGTGGTCAGGGAGGTTCGGGAGTCTGCGCGGTGAAGCACCAGTCGCGATGACGAGCTCGTCCCACTCGAGGTCGCGGCCTTCCCCGTCCGCGTCGATTTGCAGGGTTCGCGCCTCGGTATCGATTGCTATCGCCCGCCACGGAGCCAGCACCTCGATTCCCTTGTACAAAGCGAAGAAATCAAGGTCCCTTTCGACGCCGTAGGGCGTTCGGCGCAACGCACCCAACTCTTCGATGTCGCCGGAGAGCACGTACGGCAAACCGCAGGCACCGTAGGAAAAGACCTCGTTGGCGTCCACCACCGTGATCGACCATTTGGGCTGCAGGCGCCGGAGGCGACACGCGCAACGCAGACCCGCCGCCGACGCCCCAACGATGACGACTCGCTTTGTTTCACTCATGTTGTTTGCCTCGCGATATGTAGATTCAACACGACCTCCTGCCGGCGCGCTCTCCGAAAGGAGAGCCAGGCACCTCCGTTCGAAGCGCTCGTTCAAGCTCCGGCATCGTAATTCAGACTTCGACGTTAAAGACTCCAAATGAAAGCCCCCGCCCCGGCCTGCTGCCGGGTGGGCGGGGGCAAAATCCGAAATTCGAAATCCGAAATTCGAAATCCCTTATGCCTTCTTCAGCTGCCCCCTGACCTCGAGTGCGATCTTGTAGAGCCCGGTAAGAACGAGGGCGCCGATGGCGTAGATCGCGAGGCTGATCATGAGCTCCGGAGCGGTCGGCGAATAGTGGACGACCTTGCCGAGGGGATTCGGTACAAAACCGGCAATGACCATGCCCAGGCCCTTGTCGATCCACAACGAGACGACGACCGCTACGCAACCGAACTTCAGCCAGCCGTAGTTGCAGCGGGTCTTGGGATTGATGAGAACAACCAGCGAAACGATTGCGAGAATCGACGACACCCACATCCACGGCGCCAGTGTGTTCTCTCCCTTGAGACCCATGAACAGGAACTGGAAGTGAAGGACGTGCTCGGGGATATCGCTGTAGAGCGCGGTGAAAAGCTCCATCAGCACGAAGAAGACGTTGACGGTCATGGCGTAGGTGACGATCTTGGCCAACGTGTCGATGGCTTGCTTGCCCGGGTCGAAGGTCGAAACCTTGCGCACGAAGAAGGCCAGCAGGAGCAGGATCGCCGGGCCCGCGGCAAAGGCCGAGGCCAGGAATCGCGGCGCCAGGATCGCGGTCAACCAGAAGGGGCGCGCCGCGAGACCGGCATACAGGAAAGCCGTCACGGTGTGAATCGACACTGCCCACGGGATGGAGAGCAGGATGATCGGTTTGAGCCACTTGGGCGGCGGTTCTTCACGCCGTTCTGACGACAGCGTCCAGTGGCTGATCACGATATTGAGAGCCAGATAGCCGCCGAGAGCGACGGTGTCCCAGAACATCATCGAGTGCAGCGTCGGGTGGAGGAAGACGTTGAGGATGCGGTTCGGCATGCCCATGTCGACGAAGATGAAGGTCATGCACATGATGACCGCCGGGATGGCGAGGAACTCGCCAAGGATGGTCATCTTGCCGAAGGCCTTGTAGTCGTGCAGGTAGTACGGCAAGACCACCATCACCGCTGAGGCGGCGACACCGACCAGAAAAGTGAACTGGGCGATGTAGAAACCCCACACCACATCGCGGCTGAGACCGGTGATGGTCAGGCCCTCGTTGAACTGCCAGAACCAGCACGCGACTCCGCCGCCAATGATCAATAACAGGGCGAAGATCCAGGACCAGTAGGCCCGGGAGCCCGAGAGTGCCTTCTCAAGCATGACCACCCTCCTCTTCAAAGACCACCGCCGTCGGAGCGACCTCCTGCAGTGTGCGCGGATCCTCGACGATGTAGTAGACCTCGGGTTGGGTCCCGAGGCCCGGCTTGCGGCGGATGGACAGATGCTCGGCGAGCAGCTGTCTCACCCTGGAGTCGGGGTCGTTGAGGTCCCCGAAGACCATTTCGTCGTCCTCACAGGCCTCCACGCAGGCGGGCTGCTGACCCCGTGCCAAGCGCTCATCGCAGAAGGTGCACTTCTCGACCACGCCCCGCATTCTCGTTGGAAAGGTGCTTTTCAGCTCAGCCAGGTTCGGCGCCTTGCGTGGGTTCTTCCAGTTGAAGCTGCGTGAACCGTACGGGCAGGCGACGACGCAGTATCGGCATCCGATACAGCGGTGCCAGTCCATCATGACGACGCCGTCGGCTGCCCGCTTCCAGGTCGCCTGGGTTGGGCATACGCGGGTACACGGCGGGTTGTCGCAGTGGTTGCATAGGAGAAGCGTCGACTTACCCTTGAGATCCTCGCGGATGTAGTGGAACTCCTGCTCGTGGAATGCGGTTTCGAAGTCCTCGGTCCAGATCCACTTGACCTCGTTCTTTGGGTCGTCCGCGAAGTCGGGCACGTTGTGCGCGTCATGACACGCGGCGACGATCTTGTCGAGCAACTCATCGTCCTTGGAGAACTTTCGCAGATCGACCACCATCGCCAGACGCTTGCCTTCGGTCGCCGGCGGCTCGTGTTCTTCGAAAGCCCTGGTCCTGGTGGCGACAGCGGTGGAACCGGCCACGCCGACGGCCGAAAGACCGGCGAACTTGAGGAATCCTCGTCTGCTGCTCTTCATCACTGCCCCTCCTCTGGAATCACGTGGCAGTCCCAACAGTAGGGAGTGACCGCCGAGTACGTGTGACAGGCATCGCAGAACTTTTCCTTGTTGGAGTGACAATCCAGACAGGTACCCGAGAGACTCATGGTGTAGTCCTTGCCCGCCTCGGAGGTGTAGGTGCGGACGTCGTCTCGCACCACCGTGTCCCGCCACTGATCCAAGAGGTGCATATGGTTCGCCCGCATGTAGTCGGTCGCTTCGACACACTCGGTCGAACCGTTGGTCGGCTTTTGCAGCTCCGGCGCTTCCGGCGAAGCGGCGCTCAAGGCGTTGTACCACAGGGGTGAGGTCGCGAGGACCACGAAGACCGCGAGGCCCGCGACGATCTTGCCGGTGTCATGCATCGTCCTGCTCCTCCTTCTTCGGCTGTGCCGGCACGCCGCGAAGGTCGGTCGTGCGCTCGTTCTCACCGTCCATGATGAGGGCGTTACCCACCAGCTCATGGATGCCGCTGACATCGACCCCGGGAGACCAGTACTCGACGAGCGGCGGCAGCGTCGCGCGATCGATGGCGCAGATACAGGTCAGGCGGTTGACACCGTTGTGGTCACGTACCCACTTGACCGCGTTGCCCCTTGGCAGACCGCCGCGCATCCGCATTTCCATGTTTTCGTCGTTGCCGAGCCCGGCGCCGCCGGCGCAGCAGAAGGTGTGTTCCCTGATTGTGTTCTCAGGCATCTCGAAAAAGTTGTTACAGACGCTCTTGAGCACGTACCGCGGCTCCTCCAGGAGTCCCATGGCCCGCGACGGGTTGCAGGAGTCGTGGAAGGTGACGCGGAACTGGTCGTTGCGGCTCTTGTCGAGCTTGAGCTTATTGTGGCGGATGAGATCGGATGTGAACTCGCAGATGTGCGTCATCTTGGTCGATTTGGCGTTGTCGAAGACGGTGCCGGTGATCGGCGATTTCGGCATCTCGAGGAAATCGGCGGGTCCGTTCATGGTGTCCATGTACTGGTGCATGACGCGCCACATATGACCACACTCACCACCGAGGATCCATTTCACGCCCAGGCGCTTCGCCTCATGGTAGATCTTCCAGTTGAGCTTCTTCATGTTCTCGACGGAGTTGAAGAGACCGAAGTTGCCGCCATCCGAAGCGTAGGAGCTCAGGGTGTAGTCGAGCCCGATGTGTTTGAAGAGCATGAGATAGCCGGCAAAGGTGTATGTCCCGGGGTCAGCAAAGTAGTCGGCCGACGGGATGACGAAGAGAATCTCCGCCCCCTTGCGGTTGATCGGCGGATCAAGCTTGATCCCAGTCACGTCCTCGAGCTCGTCGCATATGAACTCGACGTTGTCCTTGTACGTGTGGGGCTGGATCCCAAGGTGGTTGCCGGTGCGTTGGCAGTTGGCGACCGGCTCCAGGATCCAGTTGATGTTGAGCCCGACGAGATTCATGAGTTCGCGGGCCATCATCGTGACCTCGGCGGTATCGATGCCGTAGGGACAGTAGACGCTGCACCGGCGACATTCGGTGCACTGGAAGAAGTAGTAGTACCACTCCTTCAGCACCTCTTCGGTGAGCTCGCGGCCGCCCGCGAGTGAGCCGAAAATCCTGCCCGCGGTTGTGAAGTCCTGGCGATAGATGGATCGCAGGAGCTCCGCCCGAAGCACCGGCATGTTCTTGGGATCGCCCGAACCGATAAAGAAGTGGCATTTGTCGGCGCACGCGCCGCAGCGGACACAGATGTCCAT
>CAYRFI010000123.1:0-2643 GCA_964423595.1 uncultured Thermoanaerobaculia bacterium
GGCTGCCTTTCCCGAGCTGGTCGGTCGACGCGTGTTGGTTGCGCTTTCCGGAGGTCCCGACTCGGTTTCTCTCCTTCACCTCCTGCGAAGCGTTGACCTCGCGCTCGACCTCGAGGCGGCCCATGTCCATCATGGAGTCCGCGGAGAGGAGGCGGACCGTGACGCGTCATTCTGCGAGGGCCTCTGTGCGGAACTCGGAGTTTCCTTCCATCTCCTGCAAATCGAAGGGCGGACACCCCTGAACGCTGGCCGCGAAGGGACATGGCGGCGCCTTCGCTATCGCGCTCTGCTGGACCTCAAGCAAGCTCGTGATTTCGACGCCATCGCTACCGGCCACCATAGCGATGACGTTGCGGAGGGTGTGCTGGTTCAACTCCTGCGTGGCGGCGGGCCCCGTGCCCTTTCCGGAATCGAAGCGTCGACCACCGATGGCATCATTCGACCGCTCCTGCCTTGGTCTCGCGATGAGATCCGTTCCTGGCTCGACGAACGGGGCATCACGTGGCGGTCCGACAGCTCGAACTCCGACCTCGAGCTCCTGCGAAACCGCGTACGGCTGGATCTGCTGCCAGGACTCGAATCGGTCAGCCCGTCCATCCGCAAGCACCTCGTACATCTGGCCAGGACTCTTGCTGCAGACGAAGCATTCATCGCAGGTGAGCTGGGTGTGAGAGCGCGATGGATCGACCCCTGGGATCCGCAGGGCGGCGTCCCCGTAGTCTCGATTCATGCAATGCCACCGCCACTCCGGACGCGATGGCTCCACGCCCAGACAGCCCGCATCGGACTCGAACGAGTCACCCGCCGTCAGGCGGTGCTGTTTGGCGAAATGATGGAAGACGGCCATCCAAGGGCGGTCACCCTCGGCGGTCGCTGGCGGCTCCGCCTGGCGCGGGGGAATTTATGGTTGGAACCGCCGACCATCGTCGAAACCTTTGACAACCCGATCAGAGTCGGTGAGACCGTAGAACTCCCGATTCCGGGGTGGCAGGTCAGGATGGGAAGCACAACAGCTCCTCCTCCCGAAGTTCGATGGTCCTGGTACTCACCTCCGGACGCTCGGCTGCGGGTGCGCAGTGTCGATCGGACCGACCGGATCGGTGTCGATCGATCGGGACCACGAGCGGCCACAATCCTCGCCCGCCGACTGCCGCGCCACCTGCGAACGATTTGGCCCGTATTCTGCGAAGATGATAGAATTTATTGGATTCCAGGTGTGTGGCAGGACCCGACTGTCGAAGACCGGGACGGCCATGTGGTGGAGGTGATGCGTCGTGAGCAATCTGCAAGTCATATATAGCGCCGACCGCATTCGCGAGCGGCTCGGAGAGATCGCCGCCGAGATCGCCAAAGACTACGTCGACAGTGAGCTTGTCATGGTCGGCATGCTCAAGGGCGCGGCATTTTTCCTTGCGGATCTTGCCCGGATGATTCCACGTCCAGTGGACTACGAGTTCGTGTCAGTCACTTCGTCGATCGGCGCTCACGGCGAGGTCGTGAGTCTCACGTTCGCAACCCAGATCGACGTCTCGGACCGTCATGTGCTGGTTCTCAAAGACGTGTTTCATTCGGGAGTGACAGAAAATTACCTCATCACGCATCTCAGCCAGCAGAACCCGGCCTCCATCGAGGTCGCGGCACTCGTGGACAAACCCCAGTTGCGGAGCGTCAATCTCAATGCGCGATACGCCGTGTTTGACGATGCGCCCGAAGGCTTCCTGGTCGGATACGGTCTCGGACCCGGGCACGGAGAACACACCAATCAACCGGACCTCTGTATTAGCGACGAGGGCTGAGGGTCACAGCTGGGAACAATGCCGGCGGGAGAAAGCGTTCTCCCAAGGGCACCGCCCCCAGGGGCGGGCGCCGGAGGGCAAGTCAGAGTGAATCAGACCGTTCGAACCGTATTGATGTGGATCGTAATCCTGGTCGGGGTCCTGCTGATCTTACAGGTTCTCAGGGGCTACAACACAACGAGCCGCGAGATCGCTTTTTCCGACCTGCTTGATCGTGTCGCCGACGGAAAGATCGAGAGGGTCCTGATCAAGGGCGACGAGATCTTCATCCGCTCCACCGAGGCCAAGGATGAGAGCGCAACCAGCCCGCGTTACGACCTCTACACCTACAATCCCGGATACGACGATTTGATCAAGGATCTGCGGGCGAAGAAGGTCGAGATCAAGGTCGAGAAACCTTCCGACGGGAGAATGCTCACCGCCCTTCTGTCGTGGGCGCCCCTGCTCATTCTGGTTGCCTTGTGGTTCGTCTTCTTCAGGCAGATGCAGGCCGGTGGCACCAAGGCGATGTCCTTTGGCAAGTCCAAGGCCCGTCTTCTCACCCCCGACCAGAAGAAGGTGACATTCGCTGACGTTGCAGGAGTGAACGAGGCCAAGGAGGAGCTCGAGGAGATCATCGAGTTTCTCAAGGACCCGAAGAAATTCCAGCGCCTCGGCGGCAAGATCCCCAAGGGCGTGTTGCTGATGGGTGCGCCTGGAACCGGGAAGACGCTGCTCGCCAAGGCGGTGGCCGGAGAGGCCGGCGCGCCTTTCTTCTCAATCTCGGGATCCGATTTCGTCGAGATGTTCGTCGGGGTCGGCGCCTCCCGGGTCCGCGACCTCTTCGAGCAGGGCAAGAAAAACGCTC
>CAYRFI010000123.1:2653-12281 GCA_964423595.1 uncultured Thermoanaerobaculia bacterium
CGAGGCGCGGGTCTCGGCGGCGGGCACGACGAACGCGAACAGACGCTGAATCAACTCTTGGTGGAGATGGACGGTTTCGAGTCCAACGACGGCGTCATCCTGATCTCCGCCACCAACCGCCCCGATGTCCTCGACCCGGCGCTTCTCCGCCCGGGGCGATTCGACCGTCGGATTGTCGTGAATCCGCCGGATGTCAAAGGCCGTGAGGGCATCCTCAAGGTCCACACCACCGAAATTCCCCTCGCCTCGGACGTCGACATGGCGGTCCTTGCTCGCTCCACCCCCGGCTTTTCGGGCGCCGATATCGCAAACCTCGTCAACGAGGCCGCTCTCAGGGCCGCCCGGGTCAATAAGATGAAGGTGGATATGGCGGATTTCGAGTTTGCCAAAGACAAGGTCATGATGGGCTCGGAGCGTCGCTCGCTGGTGATGTCCGAGGAGGAGAAGCGCCTCACCGCCTACCATGAGGCCGGGCACGCGTTGGTGGCAGTCTTGGTGCCGGAGGCAGACCCGCTGCACAAGGTGACGATCATTCCCCGCGGCCTGGCCCTTGGCCTGACCCAGCAGCTGCCGCTGGAGGATCGTTACACGTACCCCCGCACCTATCTCGAGGCGAACCTCCAGGTTCTGATGGGTGGACGCCTGGCCGAGGAGTTCGTCTTTGGACCCGACCGCATGACGACCGGCGCCGGCAACGACCTCGAGCGAGCCACCGAGCTGGCGCGCAAGATGGTCTGCGAGTGGGGTATGAGTAAAACAATGGGCCCCCTGACCTTCGGCAAGCGCGAGGAGTCGATCTTTCTCGGCAAGGAGTTCGCTCGCCACCAGGATTACTCCGAGGCGACCGCGGTACAGATCGACGAAGAGATCCGGCGTTTCATCGATGCTGCCTATGAAAGCGCCAGCCGCCTCATCAAGGGGAATCGCGAAACGCTGGAGGCAATCGCCGCCGCCCTCCTCGAGCACGAGGTTCTGGACGGTGAGGAGATCTACGACATCTTCAAAGAGCACTCCGACGTCGACGTCGAAAAAATCAAGAGACAGAAGGCGCACGACAAAAGCGAGGTGGTGGAATCGGTGTGAAGGACGAGCCCGGGCGGAATCCGCAACGCCTCGACCGGCTGTGGCCGCGATCGCAGCCGCTCGTCATGGGCATTCTCAACTGCACACCCGATTCGTTTGCGGACGGCGGCCGCTGCTTCGATCATGACGCCGCGCTCCGGCACTCCGAAAAACTCCTCGATGGCGGCGCCGACATCATTGACGTCGGCGGCGAGTCGACCCGGCCGGGAGCGGACCCGGTCAACGTCACGGAAGAGTTGCGGCGGGTCGTGCCGGTGATCACCGAGATCCGCCGACGCTGGCCGGAGGTCGTGGTGTCGGTCGACACATCGAAGGTGGAGGTGGCCGAGGCGTCGCTCGCCGCGGGAGCGGATCTGGTCAACGACGTCACCGCGGCCGCTGCAGACGGAATGCTGGAGCTGGTTGCACGATTCAATGCGGGCATCGTACTCATGCACATGCGCGGAGAGCCGCGGACAATGCAGTCGGACACCACCTACGACAACGTCGTCGCGGAAGTCCACGAGATGCTCCGAAGGCGTGCGGCGGCAGCGATCGCTGCCGGGATTCCGTCCCATAGGGTGTGGCTCGATCCGGGCATCGGTTTTGGCAAGGATAGTGATGGCAATCTTGCGTTGCTCGCCGCGCTGCCGGATCTCGCGGCGATTGGGCACCCGGTGCTTGTCGGCCCGTCCAGCAAGAGCTTCATCGGCCGCCTCACCGGTACTGAAGTCGAAAGCCGCTTGCCAGGCACCCTGGCGGCCCTCATGCCGGCGGTAGGCATCGACCGCGCGGTGGTCCGGGTCCACGATGCGTCGGCCGCAGTCCAGTTCCTCACGATAGCCTCTCGCCTGCATGAGGCTTCCGTATGAACTGGCTCCTCGGTATCTTGCGGGAAATCACGGATCTCCAGGTCTCGATTGCCGACGTCGCCGACATTATTACCGTCGCGGTCCTCATATACGCGCTCCTCGTTTTGCTTCGCGGAACGCGGGCGATGCAGATGCTTTGGGGCATTGTCATCATTCTCGGACTGTATCTCGCAGCATCGTCTCTCAAACTGATCACGCTCTCGACAATCCTCTCGAATTTGCTGGTCTTCCTGCCAATCGCGATCATCGTTCTCTTCCAACAGGAGATCCGGCGCATGCTGACGGCTTTTGGCTCGACCGCCGCTTTCCGTTGGGGCCGCAGACCCGGAGAAGGGCCCGTCGTGCTCAACGAGCTTGCTCTTGCCGTCCAGGCGTTGGCTTCACGGCGAATTGGCGCCCTGATCGCCATCGAGCGCCGGGACTCGCTCGCTGCCTGGATCGACACCGGGATCCCGCTCGAGGCTCGCTTTTCCTATGACCTCATGCTCAACATCTTCATCCCCGGAACCCCTCTGCACGACGGGGCGGTGATCATCCGCGGCGAACAGATCGTGGCTGCATCGTGCTTTCTACCGCTGACCACAAGCCATGAGCTTTCGACCGAGCTCGGCACGCGACACCGGGCGGCCATCGGTCTGACCGAGGAGTCGGACGCGCTGGTGATCGTGGTGTCAGAAGAGACCGGAACGATATCTCTGGCGGTCGAGGCGCAGCTGCTGCGGCCGCTCGACGAGACCACCTTGCGAAATGCCCTCGCCGAGCACCTGTTCCAGACACGAACGCCGGAGGAGGCGAGGGCATGAACCTCAAACCGCGGTATCCCTTGCAGTTTCTGGTCGCGCTGATCGCTGCCTTTCTGCTCTGGTATGCCCTGGCCGCGCAACGAAGCGAGAACATCTCGGTGCGCCGGGTCCAAGCGCGCCTGACGCTCGTCAACATGAACAGGGACCTGGTCCTGATGTCAAACGTTCCCGACACTGTCTCGCTGCAACTTCGAGGGCCCCTGACCCGCGCACTCAACTCGACGACCCCGCCCGAGGTTCTTCTCGACCTCTCGGACGCGCGACCTGGCCTCAACTCCTACCCGATCAACGCCAGCGACATCCCGTTGCCGGCAGAGGTCGAAGTGGTCAGTGTCGATCCGCCCGCCATCACCCTCGAGATGGAACGTCAGGAGACCCGGATAGTGCCTGTGAAGCCGACGATCAGCGGCACTCCGGCGCCCGGCTTCGTCGTCGGTGAGGTGCGCGTGGTGCCGGCCCAATTCACGATTCAGGGCCCGGAAAGCCTGCTCATGGCCCTTGATCATGTGGAGACCGGCGTGATCTCGATCGAGGATGCCACCGCGCCGGTGGAGGCCGTGGTCGAGCCGCTCCTGCCCGACCCGCTACTGCGAGCCGTTGGTCTGGGCCCGATCCAGGTGGTCGTAGAGATCGCTCCCAAAGCTGCTGCTGAGGAGGAAACCACAAACCAGTAGCGGTCAGCTATCAGCAATCAGCCTTCAGCTGTTAGTATCAAACTATTGGCGGCGCGCCGACTCTCGTCCAGGCGACCGAAAACTCAACTACCGATGGAGAGGTCGTCAACAGAGCCGAAAAGAGCGCGAAAGCCAGGAAAACCAAGTCCTGATAGCTGACTGCTGATTGCTAATAGCTTGAGGGCATCGGCTTGGAGCAAGGAACACATTGAAAACTCTTTTTGGCACTGATGGAATTCGCGGACGCGCGTATGAGGCGCCTCTCGATGAGGACACCGTTCGCCGTCTCGGTGTTGCTCTCGCCGAAGATCTGGCCCTCCAGTGTCCGCAGCCGAGGATCCTCCTCGCAGGCGATACGCGCGCTTCGACTACCGACCTCGCCCGGTGGCTTGCCTCGAGCTTTCAGGCGACCGGGGGCAAGGTCACGTGGGCGGGCGTGCTGCCGACACCCGCTGTCTCCCATCTTCTCAGGCAGGACGAGTGCGCTGCCGGGGTCGTTATTTCAGCATCCCACAATCCAGCCGACGACAACGGCATCAAAATCCTCGGTCCCGGCGGAGAGAAGCTGGCGGACGAAATCGAGCGCCACATCGAGAGTCGAATCGACGAAGTCACGCCGGTGGAGGGACCTGATCTCCCCACCGTCGATAGCTCGCTCGGGGACCACTACCTCGATCTGCTGGCCGCCAGCCACACGACGGAGCAACCTCTCGCCGGACTCCATATCGTCGCGGATGCGGCAAACGGGGCAGGGTCGGCCTTTGCGGGTCTTCTCCTCGAACGTCTCGGTGCCCGTGTTTCAACCATCTCGTCGGAGCCCGACGGGTTCAACATCAACGCCGGTTGCGGCGCGACCGCTCCTCAGAGACTCGCAGACACCGTCCTCGAGCGCGGTGCGGACGGCGGTCTCGCTCTCGATGGCGACGCCGACCGGGCGCTGCTGGTGGACGAGAAGGGCTCAGTGCTCGACGGCGACGACATCCTCCTCGCCTGGGCCCGCAAACTGCAGGACGACGGCAGCCTCCCCGGAGATCGAATCGTCGCCACAGTGATGAGCAATTTCGGTCTCGAGCAGGCCCTCCACAACGATGGGATGGGGGTCATACGATGCTCGGTTGGAGACCGCGAGGTTTGGATGACCATGAAGGAGCACGGTGCAGCCCTCGGTGGCGAGCAATCGGGGCACATCATTTGCTCCCATTACGGTGTTTCAGGTGACGGACTCCTCACCGGCACCCACGTGCTCGCGATCGCGGTGGAACGGGGCGTCCCGATTTCCGGTCTGTCCAATATCGTGCGTCTTCCCCAGGTTCTGCTCAACATTCCGGTATCCCGACAACTCCCATTCGGGGACCTCCCTCGGGTGTCCGCCGAGCTCGCCGAAACCAACCGTCGTCTCGACCAGCGTGGGCGAGTTCTGCTGCGCTACTCGGGCACCGAACGGCTGGCGCGGGTCATGGTTGAAGGTGAGGATGGGAAGGAAATTCAAGAGCTGGCAGACCGCATCGCAGAAGCCATTCGGCGCGAGCTTGGCTGACGCCATCAACGGTGCCAGGCTGAAGCCAGGCACCGCCATCCTATCCGCTACGACGAGGTGCCAGGCTTTCGCTTAGCTCCTTCACGCACGACACCAATGATCGTCTGGGCAACGCGATCAGGTTCTTCGAGCGGCAGGAGATGGCCGCAATCTTCGAAAAACTCAATTCGGGCGCCGGGAATCCCCTCCGCTGCTTCCTCAGCGTAGGCGCGGAAACCCGGCGTTTCATGGTCACCTGCTATGACCACCGTCGCGATAGCGATCTCAGACAGACGTTCGGGTACCGTCCACTCGCGTTCGACCCGGTCCCGTTGCGTCGCCAGGTACTCGGCGCCCGGGAAGTCGCGGTTGATGGTCATCGCGGCCTCTCGAACCTCCGGTTTCGAGAATGAGAACTCAAAGAGGGGGTTGGACGCCCAAGGACCGAACATCGCCGCCTCAATCCCTTCACTCCGGATCACCCGGGCCACATCTCTCAAGTTGTCCAGGAAGGCGGCCTCGAACGGCCGGTCGGGCATCACTGGAGACATCAAGACCAGGCCTGCAAGGCGATCGGGCACGGTCAAGGCCATCTCCAGGGCCACGCCGCCGCCGATCGAGTATCCAACCACCGTAACCGAGCCGATCCCCGCGTCGTCAATCACCGCCACCATGTCAGCCGCATGGTGGCTGACGTGGTAATCGAAGTCGGGACGGGTGCTGCGTCCATGGCCGCGAAGGTCCGGCCTCAGAACCCTGAAGTTCGCTGCGCTCAAACCCGGCAGCACCGGGTCCCAGATGCGCCGGTCCATGGTGTGCCCGTGGATCAGCAGGATCGGTTCGCCGGAGCCTTCATCCTCGTAGTGGATTGTCACGTTACCGTTTGTCGCTTCAGGCATGTGGCCTCCTTCGTTCAGATTTTACGACGTACCAGGTGCCATCCATGGTTTGCGACGCCACAGGCGCCTCTCGCTTCGGCGAGGATCATGCCACCGACGCTTTTTGACGCCTCCCGCTTCGGCGAGATAGGTGCCACCCCTCACATTGTTTGATGAACCGCCCTCAAGGCAGGGCCTCCTCAGCGGCAAACAATGTGAGGAGTGGCACCGGTGTCGTCGATGAGGCTTCGCGCTTCTAATCGGTGTCGCCGACGCGGCAAAGCGCCCCTGACGGGCGGCGCTCCCCTGCTGACCCGGGAACGGAGAGCAACTAGAATGCGTTACACTCTCTTGCCGTTGGTACTCGCCGCGGCAGGAGGATTCATGGCCCTGACCCAACAATCGATTCTCGAGAAATTGCATGAGATGGCCGCGCCCGGCGGGCGGATGAGCCTCGTCGAGGCCGGCGCCGTGCGTGGCGTCGAGGTGGCAGACGATGGATCCGTCAAGGTCGTGTTGGCGGTGGAGGCAACGGACCCGACGGTCGCCTCTGAGGTGCGCAAGACAGTTCGAGCTTCACTCGCCCAGGTGGAGGGCGTCGGGACCGTCGAGGTCACGGTCCACCCACTGTTGGCGACCGTGCAGCCGGGACCGACCCACGCACCCGAACCACAGCCAACCTGGGCCGACAAGATTCCTGGCGTCAAGCACGTAATCGCCGTCGCCTCGGGCAAGGGAGGTGTGGGCAAGTCGACGGTCTCGGCCAATCTGGCGTTGGCGATGGCCGCCCTCGGCCACGACGTCGGTCTGCTCGACGGCGACATCTACGGGCCTTCGCAGCAGATGATGATGGGCACCACGGCCGAGCCCATGGGCGATCCCGACGGTCGGATCCATCCCGTGGAGGCGCCCGGTGGAGTCAAGGTGATGTCCTTCGGTTTCCTGGTTGATCCCGACCAGCCGGTGATCTGGCGCGGGCCCATGTTGCAGAAAGCCCTCGAACAGTTCGTCGGCGACGTCGTGTGGGGCGATCTCGACTTCCTTGTCGTCGACCTGCCGCCAGGTACGGGCGACGTGGCGTTGACCCTGTGCCAAAACGTTCCCATGGCCGGAGTCGTGATCGTCACAACGCCTCAGGATGTGGCCCTCATCGACGCTCGCAAGAGCCTTCACATGTTCACCAAGCTCAAGGTGCCGGTCCTCGGCATCGTCGAGAACATGAGCGCCTATCAGTGTCCGGAGTGCGGACACATCGAACATGTTTTCGGGGCCGGCGGTGGCAAGCGCACCTCCGAGGAACTGGGCGTTCCGTTCCTCGGCTCGATCCCGCTCGATCCAGCAGTGGTCACCGGCGGCGACACCGGCAAGCCGGTGGTTATCGACCGTCCAGACTCTCCGACCGGCAAGGCTTTTGCCGAGCTGGCAAAGAACCTGGCCGGGTCTATCGTTTAGCTCATCGCTGCGAGTACTGGATCACGATCTTGGTCGGCCCACCGCCTTCGGAGCTAAAGATCGCGACCACATTGCGGCCCTGTTCTGCGTGGTTACCGTTGACCATGCCGCCTTCGCTGTCGTCCTGAGTGAATGTGTTGACGGCGACCTCGTAGCCCTCGTCTGCGAGGGCAGCGCGGTAGAACTCGAGCGCCTCCTTCACCGACGCCGGGGTCTCGAGCTCGAAACCGCCGGTCTGCTCCTGCTCGGTGCGCATGGAGTGGCGATTGGTGGGTTGGCAGCCGGGAAAGATCGGCACCCACGCTTCAACGTCATCCGACACCGTACCGCCGGTGGAAAAGACCACATCGCCTTCCTCATCTGTCACCTTGAGCGAACCGGACTCCTTCATCTCGCTGGCGTCGACTGTGATCTCGCCCTTGTCGGTGGTGAAGCTGAGTTTTCCTTCTGCGATGTCGTCGTAGTTCACCGTGATGATTTCGCCGGTCTTGGTGTTGCGGATGGTGATCGTCCCGGCCTCATCATCAGCCGACACCTCCTCGAGCTCCGGATTCGCCATGATGATTCCACGGGCAATCGTTCGAGTAGGGTTCTCCTCGAGATCGGCGGCGACGTCCTTGACCTTGCGCGCCACCAGGAACCCTCCGACCATCACTACGACCAAGACCAGAATCATCAATGCCCCACAACCGATCCCGATCCATGCCCAGACCGGGAGCCCCTTCTTTGCCGGTGCCTGCTCGCCGTTGCTCATATCGTCCTCCTGTTCGGATCGCCGAATAGTTTTTATCGATGTGGCAGAGGATACCACCTCTGTTGATCTCAGTCGCTATCGCTATCGCAATCGCTATCGGGATTGACAACCCTCGTTCCATGGTCCATTTTCGATAGTGATAGCGATACCGATCCCGACAGCGATTACTCAATGACCAGTGGATCTCTGTTGCGTTTCCCGTTAGCATTGTCAGTAGTGAAACCCACCAGGAGAACCAGCCTTGGCTATTGACATCATCGCAGTGATCCTCTGCCTGGTCGGGTCCGGCTTCTTTTCCGCCTCGGAGACCGCCCTCACCTCCCTGCCCGTCACCCGACTTGAGGCCCTGCGCACGCGCAGCGGCAAATTGACGCGCGCCGGCCTCGATCGCTGGGCATCGGCGCCCCAGGACTTCTTGATTACGATCTTGGTCGGCAACAACCTGGTCAACGTGCTCGCCTCGGCCCTCGCGACCAAGATCGCCTACCGCTCCTCCGAAAATGGCGGCCTGGCAGTGGTAGTCGGCCTCATGACCCTCGGGATCCTGGTCTTTGGTGAGATCACCCCGAAGACCCTTGCCCAGCGACATGCCGAGGCCATCTCGCGCAGGGTCATGCCGATTCTCTATGTCCTCGATCTGATCCTGACTCCCGTCAACAAGATTCTCGGGCTCCTGGCGCATCTCCTCTCCAGGGGCACGGGGCCAGGGCTGCCGGTGACCGAGGAAGATCTCCTGTTCATGCTGCGGCTCGCCCACCGGCATGCCCATCTGCCGCGCAACTCCCGACTGATGATCGAATCCGTGCTCCGATTTCAACGCGCGGTAGCGCGGGAGGTCATGGTGCCGCGGCCGATGGTCTCCACGGTGGACGCCTCTTGGGACCTGGCAACCCTTCAAGAGGCGATTGTCGCAACACCCCACAGCCGCTTTCCGGTTGTTTCCGCCTCCCCGGACAACATTGTCGGAGTTCTGCACGCCAAGCACCTCTTGCGTCTCGACTACGGAAGACCGTGGACCGAGCTTGTAGCACCGCCCGTATTCATACCCGAAACCCGACCCCTCCCCGATCTCCTCCAAGATTTCAAACGTTCGGGTCAGCACGTCGCGCTGGTCCTCGATGAGTTTGGTGGTCTCTCCGGTCTGGTGACCCTGGAAGATGCGTTGGAGCTGGTGTTCGGAGAAATCGAGGACGAGTTCGATCTCAGCCACCGAGGTCCGGTTGAGGCGGAGGCGGATGGCTGGCGGGTTGCCGGCTTTCTTTCCCTGCGCCGGCTCGAGTCGATTCTTCACCGCAATATCTCCCAACCTGAGGGCATCGACTCGGTCGGCGGCCTCGTCACCCATGTGGTCGGGAACGACTCGGTTGTAGGCACCGTTGCCAACTGGGAAGGACTCCGTCTGGAGGTCGAGGAGGTGGAGGACGGACGTGCTGTCCGGGTGTTGGTAACGAAGGCAGTACAGGGTGCCAGGCTTTAGGATCTTGGGAAGTTCGCCAGGTTCCAATGAGTTTGGCGGATGTTGGTGGAAATTCCCAAGACCCTAACCCGCATATCTCACCAGCTTTCGTCGCGAGGGCGGCGAGGTGCCGTGCCCAGTGGGGTTTGCGACCTGAGGGG
>CAYRFI010000124.1:0-2627 GCA_964423595.1 uncultured Thermoanaerobaculia bacterium
CTGAGGACTCCAGCCGGATCTCTAGGTCGAAAACCCCACTGGGCACGGCACCTCGGCGCCCCCGCGACGAAACGTGGTGAGATATGCGGGCAAATGTAGTCGTCGCGTCACGATTTGGGACGTCACGCGACCTTCACAGCGATCTTACCTGTTGATTCGAGGTGGAGATCAGGAACCCGATCGCGCCCTAGGAAGTGGGGGCGATCGAAAAATCCTCGCCGCCCCGCTCGTACCATGAGGCCTCCCAGAAGCCCGGTTCGTTCGGTCGTTCGCAGACGGTTATCTTCATCATTTACGAGGTGTCGACTGGCAGCAAATGCTCGGGCATCTGGACGGCGACCACCCTTCCGCGAGCGCAGACCTCGCCCTCAGCCGACACGGTGGCCTGAATTACGACCTTGCGTCCGGAGACCTCCTCGACCGAGCCGCGAACCTCGAGTGGGACACCGAGCGGGGTGGGGCGGAGATAGTCCACGTGCAGCGACGCGGTCACGAAGCGGAACGGCGGGTCCGAACCCATCGCGCGCCCTGCCTCCCGATACGCTGCGGCGGCCGCGGTCCCGGTGCCGTGGCAGTCGATGATCGATGCGATCAGGCCGCCGTAGACATAACCGGGGATCGCGATGTGGTAAGGCTCGGGAGTGAAGTGGGCGACGGTCTCATCGCCGTCCCAGTAGCTCTTGAGCTGGTGGCCGTGCGGATTGAGGCGGCCGCAACCGTAGCAGTGGGCCAGCTCGTCCGGATAGTGATCTTGAAAGGCATCGTTTTTCATGGTGCGATCCTACCGCCTTTTGGGAAACCTAGGTTCATCCGGAGTCTAAGATTCAGCGGTTCTCACGACAGATGTGTCAGGCATTTGGTTCTTCGTCGAGCGCCAAGAAATACGCCCGGTCGGAGATGAAGTGCACACCGCGCAAAGACGGATCTTGGAGGAATCCCTCCTCCCCTTCAGGGGGAGGTTCGGTCCACGTATCGACCTGTAGCTGGACCAACCACCCTGAAATCTCGGGTTCTGCCGTGACAATGTCCGCGAGCGCCTTCTCAACAAAGGCAACCGCCTCAGCATAGCTCGACGCCGTCACGCCGAATAGCTGATAGTACCCGTTGGCCGAACCCGGCGAGTTCTCATCGTCGTCGTCGAGCTCGAGAGGCTCCTCGAGCGCCATCTCGATCTCCACTCGGAAGAATCCCAGATCATCAGCAACCACGTTTTCTCCAGTCTTCGAGTCGTGTCGATGTTACAGATTGGGCGAGGACCCCAGTCCGGGCATCCAACTCTCAAGGTCTGAAGCCCAACTGAAATAGACATTTCCAGACTTCCGCGGCATACCGTAGGAGGCCGAACAACGAGAGCACACCGATGCCGACGGCAATCCGGATATTTTGTCTTTCCACTTTTGCGAGAATCGTGAATTCGGCCGAGGCGAGAGCGGCACAGGCGGGTAGTATGACGAGAAGCCAGAGACTCCACGTCGGCCACGGCCAGACGTCCTCCCCGAACAGGAATCTCCAGAGGCAATAGAAGACCAGGTGATAGGCCAGACAGTAGATGCCGAGCGCGGCACCAATCGCAGCTGCCGCCCGAATCCAGGCAGGTACCTTCCGCAGCTCAGCAGGTGTGCGGGCGGTGCTCACCTTTCGAACCTGTCATCCGCGACCGTTTCTCTGTCTTTGACGTCATCGAGCCAGCCGCAGCGGACCTCACTCAGGTCGTCAAATTCGCGGACGTACGGCTTGATGTCCAGTACCGGCGTGCCGTCGAGGAGGTCGACTCCTTCGATCCGCAGGATGCGGCCATCGATGGCCACAAGCCGAACGATCGAGAACCCGATCGGGTTCGGGCGTGACGGAGCGCGGGTCGCGAAAAGGCCTCTGAGCTCGGTGTCCAGGTATGGCACGACCTTGAGCCGGAACGTGGAGGCCTTGTGCAGGTGACAGATCAGGATGATGTGGGAGAAACCGTCCAGGTCTGATAGGGCCTCGACATATTCCTCGTCGAGCTCGACCGTGCCCTCGATACCCCGCGCCCGGGACGGCTGGATCGGTGTGCCGCTGGTCGTGTGATGCGGGCTGCGCACGAAACCGATCGGATGGTATTCGATCTTCATCCATACCTCCGGAACTCGCTCGATCGGCGGTCGGGGCTTCCCTGGCCTGAGATCACACTACTCCTCGAATACCTCCTGCGACAGATCGAAGCTTGGGGTGTGGACGAGAAGGACCTTTGCCACCTCTTCAGTTCGGTTTTCATAGCTGAACCGGTCTCCCTTGTGAATGATACAGAGATCGCCGGCCGCGAACTCGACGACGCGATCATCAACCACGAATCGGAGTCTGCCCTGCAACCCGAAATAGTACTTGTCCGATCTCCTGGACCATGCGCGCCTGTGTCGCGCCCCGGCGGGGACAACAATCTCGGCAAACGACGAGCTGCCGTGCCGGTCGGCGGTGTAGTCACGGATCTCGACACCGTCGAAGTTGAACGGCGTCACGGAGTCGTGTTCGATTTTCATTTGAGCTCCAGGTCACCACAACCTCATGCGAATATTCATCCGATCTGGCGGAAGAATCTGTTGGGAGCCATATCCTCGAAAACAAGCCATCTATTTCGCAGCAACGACAAAGAT
>CAYRFI010000124.1:2637-12016 GCA_964423595.1 uncultured Thermoanaerobaculia bacterium
AAGCCGAGACGTGAAGATATCCGGATTGCCTTGATTCGATTTTTCGAACGAGGAATAAATCTTATAATGCGCTCAATAAGAATCAAGATCTCTAAATATACGTCTGTCGATATTCGTTTGTCTTTCGAGAATATCTTGATAATTGAATTTCTCGATCCTATCAACACAACTCCAAGTCTTGAAAAGCCGGCGCATCTCGCCAAACTCCTAATCTCATGAAACGTCATCTCTCTCAAATGCATCCCTAAAGATTTTTCACATTCGAATACCTTGGAGACATCATGCGGCCCGGTAAATCTGTGAGGAACTCGAAAGATATACCTTCCTCCAGGTCTCAGAATATCGTGGGCACCTCGAAAATGATCTTGAGTGTCATCAGGATGAATGTGCTCGATAACTTGATCAGAAATCACAACATCATATGATTCATTTTGTTCGAAGTTACCCAGGTGAACACCGTCACTATTTCTCCAAGTCACGCTGTTTTCGGAGTATTTCTTTCCTCGTTCCCTTGTGATTTCTGTCGCAACACATGCGTAGCCACTTCGTGCCAAAAAGGAAATGAGCTCTGCCTTCCCTGATCCCACCTCATAAATTCTCTGAGACAAAGGAGTGCCGATGAGCGTTAACCAGATTTGGAACTGCTGTTCCATTGCCGAATGTGAAATGTCCCTCTTGACATATTCATTCAACCATTCAAGCTCAGAATAGAGTCTGGAATAGCAGTTCTCAAACACCTCGAAGCGATTGTCAGGCGTCGACCTCAGCAATTCCTGTGTCAGTTCTTTCTCCAGTTCCCAGTGGCGCAGTATCATTTTTTCGGTCACACATGCGTCAGAAGAGATGCGGTAGTTCTTTTTGTACCGCTCGATCAATTCCAATCCTCTTGGTTCATTCATTGTCTCGATTCCCTCGGGGGAGTGGCGCGCGACCATCGGCGGTCGGCGGTAGCGCGGAGATCTGAGGTGCGCTGCAGCGAGTCGTGAGGCGGCACCGCGATTCTCAGGCCGAAATGGGCACGGCATGCGCATCGTCCGTTGTGAGGATTTCGAACGCTGCCCGGGAGGAAGTCTCGAGAACAACGGCGGGCCGGCCGGTTTCCTGAAGTCGGATCGTGCATGATGCGAGTTTGGTGTTCAGACACCATTTCTGCCCTCCAGGCGGATCATCATAGGCGAGACCCACGAATGCACCCGCAGGCGCTTCGATTGATAGGCGTGCGCGAATCGGCCCTCGGCACGCTTCGATGGACCACGAGAAGTATCGGTATGTGCCGCGATTGCGGAAGGCCTGGGTCAGTGAATTCAGCCCGATATCCCGTCCGTCGATTCGGAGCACGACGTTGGTGAGCCAGGGCGTCCACAGCGGACCGATCTTTAACCTCGCCGTTGAGCACTCGAGGAAGGCGTCAGGATGCCCGTCAAAGCCGGCGACCTGCCCCCACGCATACATGTCGGTGTGCTTCTCCCCCCAGTTATGGTTCTGGCTGCCTCGCCAGCCAGTGACATCAATGGCTTGGCCGTTCACGTTGAGCATGCCAGAGAAGTCGGCCAGTGGGATGCCGGTAAGGGCCTTGGCCTTTGGAAACTTGCAGTCGTAGAGGGAGACGGGCACGAGAAATGCGGGGGGCTCCTCGCCGCCGTATGTCAGATCCCATGAAATGCTCTGACCCTTCTGAGGTACTGAGCCACGGAGCGCCCGGCCGTCGAGGGTCGCTTGACCGATCCTGATCCCGAGATCCGTGCGGGAGAACGCGCATTCAGAGAGGGGAAAGGACTGCTTGACAGTGACATGCGTTGACGACTCACCGTTGAAGTAAATTCCCCACAGTTGGCCTTGGGTGTCCTCGAGACGGCCTTTCGGGCTGAGGATGGTGTACCTGATCCAGAATGCGAGGTCCCTGGTAGGGTGGTTTGCGCGGAGGAAATGGCTCTCGTAGAACCCTCGCCTGGACTGAGGGTCAAAGCGCGTTGCATTCACAGCATCTCGAAGTTGCTCTCCTTGGAGATCCCGGAGGTCTGGCATTGGTCTCCCTTTCACCCTGGGCGCGGCAGCGCTTGCCACCAATGAGCGATACCGAAAAAACGCTGGAAACGTACAGCGGGAGTGAGATGAAAGAATGCCGAGTGGGTGAGCCTCACCGCCGCGTGTCTCCTGTTTCCAGAATAATCGATCGTGATCAGGGCCCTCGACGAGGAACATCTTCGAACCGACGATCACGACGACGATGAACTCCAATCTATCGTGGCAGCTGCGGGTGTAGGTAGTGATTCCACAGGATTCGCGCCGCAACCGACCGCCACGGCCGCCACGTCTCGCCGAGCATTTCGAACTCGGTCGGTGTCGGAGGTGTTTCGAAACCCTTGAGGTCCTGCACCGCTGTACGGAGCGCCAGGTCTCCTCTTGGCCACACGTCGGGGCGGCCGAGGGCCATCAGCAGATAGATGTCGGCAGTCCACCGGCCGATGCCCGTGACCTTTGTGAGCTCGGCGCGGACCTGGTCGTCGGTGAGGAATACCAGGTCATTCAGTTTGAGCGAGCCGTCGAGGATGGCGTTCGCGAGCTCCCGGCAATAATGTCCCTTTTGGCCGCTGAAGCCGATCGCCTTGAGTTCCGGGTCGCCGAGCTCGAGAAATGAAGCGGGTTCGAGTGGAGCGATGCGCTCCGTGAGCCTGTCGAACGCCGCTTTCGCGGAGGCGAGCGACACCTGTTGCTCGAGGATGATGTGGACCAGGGTCGCGAAGCCGGGCTCACGGTCCCAGAGCGGTGGCGGACCGAGACGGTCGAGGGCGCGCGCCAGATTGGAGTCACGTTCAGCCAGAATTCCGGACCCAACAAGGAGGTCTCGCTCGGTCATCGGCGATGGCGGAGACCTCATCCGGTGGAAGGACCCTTGGTCTCGAGCCCGACGGCCCGCGCGTAGCGATCGAGAGCGGTTCGAGCCGCCTCTCCGTCCGTTGCGGAGGCTGGCTTTGATGAGTCGTCGCCTTCGAAGTGCCGGCAAAGAACCTGGAGAACGCCGCGCCTGCGGTCGGCCTTGAGGTCGTAGCGCGCGACCAGTCTTTCACCCGCCAGCACCGGCAGGCAGTAGTAGCCGTAGATTCTCTTCTCCGCCGGCTTGAAGATCTCGAGCATATGGTGGAAGCCGAAGAGTAGCTGGACGCGGTTGCGGTCCCAGAGGACCGGATCGAAGGGGGAGAGCACGACCCCACTGTCCCGGCGCGGCCGGACGCTCTCGAGGCGCGCGGCGATCTCGAGATCTGAGGGCCGAATCCATCCGCGGCTCGTGAGGCCGCCTTCGGCGATCAGGGTGCAGGCAACGATTCCTCTCGATCCTTCGAGGCGTTGCAACGCGGCGACGACGTCTTTTTGTGCAAGGCGGAAGGTCTGAGCGATGGTGCCGGTGGCCGCCCAACCGTGACCAGCGAGTGCCCGCAACGCGAAAATTTCGATGGCCCGCTCTCTGGGCACGGCTTCCCGGCGCCACCGTTCGGGGATGACCCGCTCGGCGAGATCGTACGTGCGCTGGAAATTTCGCCGTTCTCGGATGGCCAGCTCGCCCGAGGACCACATGGCCGTGGCGACTTTCTTGGCGAACTTGAGGTCCCACCAGCCGCGGCTTCCGCCACCCTCCAGATCGAGAGATCGCAGAGGTCCCTCGTCGCGAATGCGTCGTCTGATGTTTTCGGCGACCTCGGGGTGCTCACCAACGAGATCGCCCCACCACGGGTGGTGGCGAAAGTCTTCGCGCCGAAAGGCGAAGGCCGGGTAGAGCTCGATCGGGATCCAACTCGCCTCGTGGCCCCAGTACTCGAAGATCGGCTCGCCGGGTTGGAGGAGTTCTTCTGCGAAGGCCGGGTCGAAGCCGTCGAGGCGGGAGTGGAGAACGACGGAGTGGCTGCGCGCGCCGGCAACGGACACGGTGTCGAGCTGGAGATACCCGAAACGCTGGATGATTCGACGCGCCGCCGCCCGTGCCCGTTTGCCGTGCCCCGCAGCCCGGCGCGGCATATCCGTCCACTCCGGTTTGAGGAGGCCCGCCCGGCACAGGGCCAGTCTTCTCGCGGCGCGGACATCGATCGTTTCGTTCATATCCTCGGTCGAGTCACGCTTCGGTTCCGTAGATCCGCCGCATGTCCGGTCGTTCAGTGGTGAAATAGTGGACCCAGATGTAGAGGTGGCCGAAGACGGCCGCGACCAACGCTGGACACGAGGCGTACCAGAAGGCGGGGACGTAGAGCACCATCATGCCGAAGGTGTACATGCCGTTCGCGTTGAAGCGGAAGATCCCTTCACGCACAATCGGCTTCGACCGGTAGGACTCGTCGAAGTGGTCGGCGCCGTAGGCGCGGGTGATGGTGAAATATCGGACGACCGAGTACATCAGGTAGGTGACCGGAATCGCGATGACAACCGCAATCCATTTCAGCGCGAGATGGTTGATCGGCAGGGTCCCGCGCGAGGCGACGGACAGCGCAGTGATCGTGAGGAGCCGCGCGCCAAGAAGGCCGGTGAAGATCGCAGCATAGACCGGGAACCCGTGCCGACCGAGGATGCGACTGATCGTGTTGCGGTGAAGCTCGGTGCGCCAACAGAACCAGACGAAGAGCTGGTGTGCAATGGGTATTCCGACCGAGATCCAGAACCAGTTCCAGGTGCTAATGCCCCACAGCTCTCCTCGATGGAAACAACCGCAGTTCACGCTGATCAGCCAGACAACTGACAACCCGACGGCGAGAGCAAGTGCGTGGAGCCACTGCCGTTCGAAAATTGCCGCTATCGATCCCTGAGGTTGCATCGTCGTTGGATGGTATACCACCAGCGTTCGGGGAAGCCATGTATTGGCGGGTCCCTCACGGGAACGACCCGTCCGCAGCCGATCCTCGAAGGCTGTTATTCGCCCTTTTCCGGGATGCGAGAACAAACGTGCTCAGCCAGCGCGGTGATGGTGAGCGAAGGATTGACTCCGAGGTTCGCGCCGATCATCGATCCATCCATGACGTAAAGATTTTCGTGGCCGAAGACGCGTCCGGACGAATCGATGACACCGTTCTCCGGTCCGCTCCCGATGCCGCAGCCACCGAGGATGTGGGCAGTGGAGGAGGTGTCGAGGAGGACCTCGTTGTACGTCGACTGTGGAATACCGTCGAGTTCCTCGGCAATCTCGCGAGCGATTTGGTTGGCGACTGGGATGTAGGAAGGGATGCCGGGTTGGCCGGGATCCGGTTGGCTTGTGAGGGTGCGGCTGAAGGGCCATAGGATCCGCCGCTTGCGCACAAGCCGTGTGTGGTTGTCGGCGGTCTGCATGGCCATCACGACGGTGCCGGTCTCGGCCTTGCCCCAGGGCTTGAGGATATGCAGGAAATCGATCGGGTGCCGGAGGACGTTGCCGAGCCACTTGAGCGGGCGCGGCATGCCGGGCCCTCCGTCGGTGAGCATGGTGCCGAGCAACAGCATCACGTCGGAACCTTTCGAAAACCGGACGCACTCGAAGTGGGTCTGCTCGTCGATCTCCACCTTGGCGGCGATGGCGACCCCCTCCCAGAGATCCTTGCGGCTTTTCGAGGTAACGCCCAGCAGCGCCTCGGAGTTGGTGCGCACGACGTTGCCGATCTGGTTCGAAAGGTGGGGGAGGCTGCCCGTCTCTTGACACTCCATGAGCAGGCGGACGGTGCCGAGGACGCCACCAGAGAACACCACCACACCTGCGGTCAGAGACCCCCGCCTGGATGAGAACAGACCGGCCGAACGGCGCCACGAAAGGCGGTAGCCGCCCTCCTTCAGGGCCTCGACCAGAGTCACCAGGGTGTCGGGAACGATTCGAGCGCCGCCGTTCTCAGCCAGGTAGAGATAGTTTTTGTCAAGGGTGTTCTTGGCCCCAGGACGGCAGCCAACCATGCAGCCGCCACAGAATGTGCAGCCGGTGCGCTCTGGACCCTTGCCATCGAAGTACGGATCCGGGACTGTGACGTCCGGATCGCCAAAGTAGATGCCGACCGGGGTGTTGCGGAACGTATCCGCCTTACCGCGCCGCGCCGCGGCACGACGGAGGGCCTCATCGGCCGGTCCGAGCTTCGGGTTTTCGGTCACGCCGAGCATGCGGCGGGCGGTATCGAAGTGCTCGGGCATCACGGCCCGCCAGTCTTCGAGGCCCTTCCATTGGGGATCGTCCCAGACCGTCTCGGGGGGTTCGAAAAGGGTGTTTGCGTAGACCAGGCTTCCCCCTCCGACGCCGACGCCATGGAGGACGAGGGCCTCGCGAAGGAGCCGCATTGCGAAGATTCCACGGCAGCCGATCTTTGGAAACCAGAAGGACTTGCGGATGTTCCAATTGGTTTGCGGAAAGTCTTCGGGCCGCCAACGTTTGCCCTTTTCGAGCACCGTGACGCTGTAACCCTTTTCGGTCAGGCGAAGGGCGGCGACGGAACCGCCAAAACCCGAGCCGATGATCGCAACGTCGGTGTCGAAGTCCCCCTTGGCATTGTGGAGCTTCTGGCTCATTCGGCCTCCCGTGGCGAGTGTACTCTTTCTTGCCGCAGTACGGCAAACAGGTGAAGAGCTTGCCTTTTGGGCGCGGACGCCGGAGCGCACTCGGACGCTGAGGAGGGCCCAGCTATACTTTCCTCATGAGAAGAGTCTGCGTGACATTCGCACTGCTGATTTTGACCGGACTCTCCATCGCGACCGCGGCCGATCCGCGGTTGGTGGACGGGGTTTCCGGAGCGCCGGTTGCGTGGACGGACTGGGTCGCCAAACGAGGGCCGGTGGCGGTCCTGGTGTGGGCCTCGTGGGCGCCGAATGCGGAAGGGACGCTGGATCAGCACGCGAGCCTCGCGACGGCGTGTCAGGATGCAGGCCTTCACCTGGTGGTCCTCGATGTCCAGGAGACCCTCGAGGACGGCAGAGCCGCGCTCGACACACGCAAGATCGGCTGGTTGCACGACCGCCACGGCGCCCTGCTCAAGACCTATCGCGTTATCGAGGTGCCCTCTCTGCTGCTGGTGGACGCTAACGGCGAATCACTGGGAATCCTCGACGCCACGCCTGACGCAGTGCGCGGTTGGAGAGGACCTTGATCTTCCGGTACCCCGCACGGTGCGGAAGATGGTATCTGATCGGTGTCATGCTGATAGCTCTCGGTGGGGTAGTGGTTTCGCTCTCGGGCGGCAAAACGACGGTGGCGACGACGCTCGAGAAGCCGCTGAGGATCGAACCGTTGGCCGCATACCATCCGCCGGTGCGGACCCTCGTCGCTTCCGGTGACACTATCGAGAGTGTCTGCCGAAGGCTGGCGGGCGATGACTGGTGGCGGTGGCGCGACGCTTTGGTCAACGAGATCGATCCGAAGAGGTTGTTTCCACGAACCGAGTTTCGAGGTACCCTGACACCCTCGGGAGCGCTCGAGCATCTCGAAGTCGTCTTCGATCGTAGGAACGAGGTCCACCTCACAGCCGGTGACGAAGGTATCTCGGTCCATCGCGTCGAGCGTCCGATCACGAGCGAAGTCCTGAGATTGGAGGGCGTAGTCGAGTCCTCGCTCTTCGGGGCGATGGACGGTGCGGGCGGAGATCCGGAGTTGGCGGTGCGGGTCGCCCAAATCTACCAGTGGGACGTCGATTTTCTGCGCGACATTCGAAAGGGCGACACCTTCGTCGTGGTCGTCGATCGGCAAACCGTGGATGGTGAATTCTATGGTTGGGGGACGGTCTTTGCGACCCGATTTATTAACAACGGGCGCACTCTTGACGCGGTGGTCTACCCGGACGATTCGGGGCGTCTCGGCTATTACGATCTCGAGGGGCATCCGCTCCGCAAGCAGTTTCTACGTTCACCCCTTAAATTCAGCCGGGTGACCTCTCGATTCAGCATGAGTCGTTTCCACCCGGTGCTGCGGCGGCGGATGCCGCACTACGGGGTCGATTACGGAGCTCCGGTCGGGACGCCGGTACACGTAACGGCGGACGGAACCGTGACTTTCGCCGGCCCCAAGGGCGGCGGCGGCAATATGGTGACCGTTAGGCACACCAATGGGTATGAGACGAATTACCTCCATCTCAGCCGCTACGGTGCGGGCGTCCGGCGGGGAGCCCGAGTGAACCAGGGGCAGGTCATTGGCTACGTAGGATCCACCGGTCTTTCCACCGCACCGCACCTCGACTACCGTGTGACCCTCAACGGCAAATGGATCAATCCGCTGACGATTTCGTCGCCGCCAATCAAGCCACTCTCGGAGGATCGATTGCAGCGATTCCTTGCGCACGCTCTCGCCGTACTCTCACTGATTGTTGACGAACCCCCGCCGATCGGAGCGCGCTGTTGAGCGGCGCATCCCGTCTCGTCATGCGAGTCGAGTGTCCCTGCCGAGCGGACCTCGCGGGCGGAACCCTCGACATCTGGCCGCTGGGAATGCTCCATCCGGGTTCGGTCACGGTCAACGCGGCAATTCCGGTGATGGTTCGAATGGAGGTGGACCTCGGCGCGCCGGATGGCGAGGTGTGGCACGCGACGGGAAACGCCGACTGGGTGCGCCTCGATGAGTCAATGGCCACGACCGATCTCTCGGCGGCGGTCGCGTTTGCCGTCAGACCGACGGGCGGAGTCCGGGTTCGAGTCCACTCTCAAGCGTCGCTCGGCTCTGGTCTCGGGGGTTCTTCGGCCTACGCCGTTGCCCTCGCCCGCGGCATTCTGACCGCCCTCGGCAAGGAGATGTCGGACGAGCGTCTGGTGCTGCTTGCGCGCGATCTCGAGGCTCGCGTCCTCACGGTTCCGACCGGCCTGCAGGACCATTGGGCAGCGGTCTTCGGGGGCGTTCTCGCGATCCATCACGAGCCTGGAGGGGAGAGGATCGAGCGGCTGCAGGTCGAACCCGAGTGGGTCGGCGAGCGGCTGACGATTTTCGACACGGGCATCTCTCACCACTCGGGGATGGTCAACTGGCAGGTGATTCGGCGCCGCCTTGATCGGGACGTTGATACTACCGTGGCGCTCGAGAGCATCGCAGAGGCCGCTCGACGTTGCCGTATCGAGCTGCTGGCCGGCAACGAAGACGGAGTTGGCAAGGCGATCGCAGCCGAATGGAACGCCCGCAAACGTCTCGCCCCGGAGGTCTGCCCGCCGGAGCTCGAGGCGATCATCGGCGCCGGCCTGGCAGCCGGCGCGGCAGCCATCAAGGCCTGTGGTGCCGGCGGAGGCGGGAGCGTGCTGGTATGGCATCCCTCAGCAGCGCGAAGGGCTATCGCCTCTGCCCTGGCCACGGCCGCGCCAGACGGCGAGGTCGTAGCGACCGATATTGCGAAGGTCGGTTGTCGCGTTCTGGCCGGAGTCTAGCCCCTATTCCGGAATCTTCAGCTTCTGGCCGACCTTGATGAGGTCCGGGTTG
>CAYRFI010000125.1:0-11831 GCA_964423595.1 uncultured Thermoanaerobaculia bacterium
CCCGGCCTGCTCCGGGAGAAATGCCGCCGGGTAGACGGTGAGGGAGGACCCCAGCACCAGCAGCAGGTCGCTGGCGCCAACCACGCTCACGGCAACCTCGAGATCCCGAACCGCCTCACCATAGAACACGATGTCTGGTTTGATGACCCCGTCGCAGGTGCAACGCGGAACCGCCGCCTCGCGGACCATCGTTTCCATTGTCTCGAGGTCGTACTCCCGACCACAGTCGAGGCAGTGGCTGATCCAATAATCGCCGTGGACCGAGATCACCCGTTGCGAGCCGGCCCGTTGGTGCAAGCTATCGATGTTCTGGGTGACTACCGCGATGAGGGGCCCTTCGGCTTCCAGCCGAGCGAGAAAGTGGTGGGTAGCGGTCGGCTCGAGGGTATCGATGATACCGAGGAAGTCGCGTGTGAACTCGAAAAAGGGCTCCGGGTTGCGGTGAAACGCCGAGATGTCGAAGACCGTCTCGGGATCGTACTGGCGGGTGACGTAGAGGCCCTTCGGTCCGCGAAAGTCCGGTATACCGGCGGCGGTGGAGATGCCGGCGCCGGTGAGGGCTACCACCCGGTCCGAGCGACGGATGAGGTCGGCGCAGGCTGCGGGCTCGAACGGTTGTGAAGCGAACATTTACGTGCAAATCATAGCAAGGCAGTAAAGATCGTTTGACCGCAGCAACGTTGAAACCGCAAAGACGCAAAGAGCGCAAAGGTCCGTCGCCAAGAAAAGCTCAAAATGTCGTCTTTGCGTCTTCATCGCGTGTATCGCGTCTTCGCGTTTCAAAAGGAGAAGCAAAACGGGAGTGCGGGACCGGTATAGTTGAGGCACGTTATGCAGGAGATCGCAGCAACCCTCAACCGGCTTTCGATCGCGGTTCAATTCGCGATGGTGGCCTGTCTGTTCGGTTACTTCCTGCTCCTCTGGCAGATGGTGAAGCTGCGCGAGGTGCGGCTGTGGACGTTCGCATGGCTGGCCGATGGGGCGGCCCTCGCGGCGGTCTTCATTCATGCCTACGCCGATATCCCGCCTTTCGGCCACCGAATCACCCTCGTGCTCTACCTCGCGGGCAAGGCCGCGTTCGCATTCCTCATCGTCTCCGGAGCCCGCCGCCACCTCCGGCCGGGCGTCGAGCCGCGAATGTCGCCCCTGTTCTTCTCGCTCTTCATTGCCTCGTGGAGCGTAATTCTCGGCTTCGCAGTACCGAGCCTGTGGCAAGGCCAGCTCGCCGAAAGCACTCTCGTGGGCTCGGTCCTGGTCGTCGGCGGGATTACGGTCCTCCGACACCCACGGTCTTCCGTCTCGCGCTGGCTGGGCTGGGCGATGCTTTTTGAAGGAGCGCTCTTTCTCAACTCCGCGGCCCTGCTGGTGTCAGCACTGTGGGGCAACCACTTCGGATTGACCTACCTCAATTACTCGTCCTTCTTTGATGCCTGGGCCGAGCTCATGCTCGCCCTCGCCTGCATCGCTGTCATCGCCGATCGACGCGAGGAACTGCTCCACTACGCCAATCGAGAGCTCCTGCAGTCGCAACAACGGCTGAGCCGCCTGGTCGACACCGATCCCCTCACCAACCTCTCCAACCGGCGCAGCCTGCGCAAGATCATGGACTCTGTGATCGACACCGGCGGCGCCTTCATCTTCATCGACATCAACAACTTCAAGCAGGTCAACGACCTCTTCGGTCACCGGGTCGGGGACACCACGTTGCAGCGGCTCGCCAATCTCGTCGTCGAGCAATTCCGTCCCGAGGACCGCGTCATCCGGTGGGGCGGCGACGAGTTTCTCGTGATTGCCCCGGGGATGGATCAAATGAGCGCCAAAACGCGGGTGGCGGCGATCCGTGAGGCCCTCAAGCGTCCAGCCGACGACAATCCACCGTTTTCGATCGCCGTGGGCATCGCCGAGCTCTTCCCGGGCGGCGACCCGGCCGCCGCCCTCGAAGAGGCCGACCGGAGGATGTTTGCCGAAAAGCGGGGCCGATAGCGCCCGCCCACCCGGCCAGATACAAGATACAAGATGCAAGACTCAAGGCCGCCCGCCCTTCCCAGAGGCGGCGTGTGAGACCGTGGGGTGGAGCGGGTGGGACTTGCATCTTGCATCCGGGCGCGTGGAGGGTGGGTGGAGGGCTGGTGCATCCTGTATCAGGATGGGTGTGCGGGACAGGTATGCTGGTGCACATGTCCGACCGTTTTCGCCCGTTACCGTTGGAGAAGCTCAGCGCCTGGATCGCCGACGAGCTCGAGGCCAAGAATTCGGTCTTCGGAATCCCCCGCACACTCTTCTTCAACCCCGATGAACACGGCGCCCTCCATTCAACGGTCTACGCGCGCGCCCTCGACACCCCTCTCGGCGTCGCCGCCGGCCCGCACTCGCAGCTCGCCCAGAACATCGTCGTCGCGTGGTTGTGCGGCGCGCGGTTTATCGAGCTCAAGACGGTCCAGACCCTCGATCAGATCGAGGTCTCCAAACCGTGCATCGACATGCAGGACGAGGGGTACAACGTCGAGTGGTCGCAAGAGCTGCGGGTCGAGGAGTCCTTCACCGAGTACCTCAACGCCTGGGTGCTGATTCACGCGCTGCACCGCCGTCTCGGTTATCCGGGGGAGAGTCCCGGCCTCATCTTCAACCTCTCGGTCGGTTACGATCTCGCCGGGATCCATCAGCGCAACATGCAGCGGTTTTTCGATATGGTCGAAGACGCTGGGGATGCTCTGCGCAAAGCAGTCGAAACCGTCGCGCGTCGATTCCCCGAGGCAACCGAGGGGCCGATTCCAAATCGAATGTCGGACAACGTCACCCTCTCCACCATGCACGGATGCCCGCCGGACGAGATCGGCGCCATCTCCAGCTATCTGCTCGGTGACCGTGGCCTCCACACCAGCGTCAAGCTCAACCCCACCCTGCTCGGTGCCGAGAGGCTGCGGCCGATCCTCAACGAACGGCTCGGTTTCAAGGATCTGGTGGTCCCCGACAGGGTCTTTGACGAGGACCTCGATTACGCCGAAGCGCTGACTCTGCTTCGGAATCTGGCCGACACCGCCACGGCCCGTGGGTTGGTCTTCGGCGTCAAGCTGACCAACACCCTCGCGGTCGCCAACCACCGCCGGGTCTTCGATCGCTCAGAGGACACCATGTACCTTTCGGGTCGTCCCCTGCACGCCCTCACCGTCCAGCTCGCCCATCGTCTCTCCGAAGATGTCGAACACCCCCTGATGATGTCGTTCTCCGGCGGCGCGGACGCCCACAATATCGCCGCCCTGATTCGCTCCGGGATGCGCACTGTCACCGTCTGTTCGGATCTGCTGCGGCCCGGCGGTTACCTGCGACTCGGCCAGTACTTGGACGAGCTTGAAGGTGCAATGGCTGCCGTCGGCGCCGGAAACATCGAGTCGTTCGTTTCGACCGGCGCTGCAACCCAGGGTGTCCCTGTCGACGAAGCCGCCCGACGGAACCTCCGCGAGTACGCGGAGAGGGTTGTGGCTGACCCCGCTTACCACAAGGAGACGTTCGACCGCAGCCACACGAAAACCTCGCGCCGTCTGGGCCTCTTCGACTGCATCGTAGCCCCGTGTACCGACGGCTGTGATATCGATCAGAAGGTCCCCGAATACATGCGGCGCGTCGCCGCCGGTGACAATGACGGCGCCGCCGAGATCACCCGCCTCGACAACCCACTCGCTTCCATCCTCGGACGCACGTGCCATCACCCCTGCGAAGCGGTATGCCTGCGGACCCACATGGATCAACCGCTGGCGATCCGCGAGATCAAACGCTACATCACCGACCACGAGCGTCCGCCGTCAACAACCACCGCGCCCGATCCGGCGTTCCCATCGGTTGCCGTGATCGGCGGCGGTCCCTGTGGGCTTGGCGCCGCCGCCTTCCTCGCCCGCGCCGGCATCGCGGTCACGATCTTCGAGGCGCGGCCGGCGACCGGCGGCATGGTGTCGGCCACCATCCCCGACTACCGAGCCGCGGCCCATGCCGTCAAACGCGACCTCGATCACCTCCGCGCGCTCGGGGTCGAGGTCCGCCATAATCAGGAGGTCGGTCGAGACGTTTCCCTCGAGTCCATCCGCGTTGAGGGTTTTTCTTCGATCGTGGTCTCCGTCGGCGCCCGCTATGGTCTCCGTCTCGGCATTGAAGGCGAAGAGACCCTCGGGGTCCTCGACGGTCTCGATTTTCTTCGCGCGGCTCGTAACGGCAATCCCCCGCCGCTGGGGAAAAAGATCGGTGTGATCGGCGGCGGCGACGTTGCGATGGACTGCTCACGGACCGCATGCCGACTTGCCGACGGAGAGGTCACGGTCTTCTACCGCAGGACCCGCGCCGAAATGCCGGCCCAGAAGGAGGAACTCCTCGATCTCTTCGATGAAGGAGGAAGGCTCGAGGAGCTGATGGCGCCGCGCCGGATCGTCGCGACCCGCGGCCATCTGAGGGCAGTCGAGATGGCGAAAATGCGCCTCGGCGAGCCCGACGATTCGGGTCGGCGACGGCCCGAGCAGGTCCCCGGCGCGGTTCGCGAGGTCGAGCTCGATACCCTGATCGTCGCCATCGGTCAACGTCCGGACCTGTCGCTCTTCGGCGACGAAGAGGTGAAGCTCAACTCGTCCGGATATCTCGAAGTCGATCCGGCGACCCTCGAGACGTCCATCCGCGGTGTTTATGCAGGTGGTGACATTATTGGCGATGGCCCGTCGAACATCGTCAAGGCTTGCGGAGACGGTCGCATCATTGCAGACGCGATCATCGCCCGACATCGGAATGCGCCGGCAACGCCCGGACCCGCAAGCGATTGGCCGGCGTTCGACCACACCGAGCTGCTGCGACGACGAGCTCACGTGGAACCGCGCGTCGCGATACCCCATCTCGAGCCCACGCGCCGCAACGGGTTCGCCGAGGTCGTGATGACCCTACCCGAAACCGACGCCAGGCACGAAGCCTCGCGTTGCCTCGACTGTGACATCATGTGCTCGACCTGCGACTCGGTGTGCCCAAACCGGGCGATCTTCACCTATCACGTGCAGCCGCAGAAGATCCCCATTCCACGGCTGAAGGTCTCGAACGGCGAGCTGGTGACCGTTGCCAGTACTGTTTTTCAGGTCACCCAGGGACCGCAGGTGGCGGTGCTCACCGACGCTTGCAACGAGTGCGGCAATTGCGTCACCTTTTGCCCCACATCTGACCGGCCGTGGCGGGACAAACCCCGCCTCCACCTCCACCGCGGCGATTTCGAGGCGGAGTCGGACAATTCATTCATGTTCATCAGATACGCCGGCGCCCGTGGGCTGCAGGCGAGGTTCGAGGGTGCGTTGCATCAACTCATCGAAGACGATGGAACCCTGCGGTACACCTCACCTGAAGTCGAGCTCAGCATGGACGCGGAGACTCTCGACGTCCTCGGATCCGCAGTGCGCGGCCACCCAGGCGATGTCGATCTCGTGGACCCCGACCATCTCGGAGCCATGATCGTCCTCTTTCGCTCATTCGCAGAATCCATGCCCGAGTTTCCCTTCAGAGAGGTCAATCAGCGGCAGATGCCGTGACGAGTGAATTCGAGCTTCGAGCTTCTCATTCACCCGTTCTTCTCGCCACGTCGCAACGCAATGTGGTGAGGAGAACGGGTTAGACTGGTCCGAAGATGCGGACACGATATTTCAACCTGCGAATTCCGTCTGACGGCAACGAATCCAAAGCGGTCGAGCTTGTGGTCACCGACGGCCGCTTCGAGGAGATCCTGCCCGCGGGTTCCGTGACCGCCGCAGGCGATGAACAGTGGGTCGACCTCGAGGACGCTCTGGTTCTGCCTGGTGTCATCGACGGCCACGTCCATTTCAACGACCCTGGTTTCACCCAGAGAGAAGACTTCGCAAGCGGCACCTCGGCCGCGGCTGCGGGTGGCGTCACCTGCGTCGTCGACATGCCGTGCACGTCGCTGCCTCCCGTTGTCACGACCGCGGCCCTCGAGAACAAACTCAAGATCATTGGGTCCAAGGCGCATGTCGACTACATGCTCTGGGGAGGGGTGTCGGGCAACGCCATCACCAATCAGCAGTGGCGCAAGCACCTTGCCGATCTGGTTGACGCGGGCGTTGTCGCGATCAAGATCTACATGCTCTCGGGGATGGACACCTTCCGCGATCTGACCACGTCCGAAATCCGCGAGGTTCTGACCCAGACTCACAAGCTCGGGATCCCCGTCGGTATTCACGCCGAGGATCGCTCACTTGTTTATGAGCTCACCGAAAGGGCGAAGAGTCGCGGTAACGATTCGCCCGCCGCATACGCTGCCGCTCGTCCTGCCGCCGCCGAAGCTTCTGCAGTCGCAGCAGCGGTTGAGGCCGTCCGCGCGACCGGCGCGCGTGTCCACATCGTTCACCTCGCATCGGGCGAGGCCCTGGACGTGGTGAGCGCCGCCCGATTCGAGGACCTCCCGATTTCAGCCGAAACCTGCCCCCACTACCTCCAATTCACGACCGACGACTTCACACGAATGGGATCGCTGCTCAAGACCGCACCGGTCGTCAAGATCGAGAGCGACCGCCAGCGTCTGTGGCAGGGTTTGGCGAGCGGCGAGCTCTCCTTTGTCACCACCGACCACGCCGCCGCGCGCTGGCCAGAGGAGAAGGAAACCGGCTCGATCTGGACCGACTACGGCGGCGTGCCGGGGGTCGAGCTCCTTCTGCCCTACCTGTACTCCGAAGGCGTCGGCGGCGGTCGCATCACGCTGCAACGGTTGACGGAACTCTTGTCCTCGGAGCCGGCACGGTTTTTCGGCGTCGACCACCGGAAGGGCCGGCTGCGGCCGGGAGGCGACGCCGATTTCGTGGTCTTCGACGAGGACGCCCGGTGGACTGTCAGGGCCGACGCTCTCCACAACCTCAACCGATACACGCCGCTCGACGGCTTCGAGCTGACCGGCAGGGTTCGCGCCACCTATGTGCGCGGCCACTGCGCCTTCGAGCGCCGGACCGAGGGCACCGAGTTCTTCGCCCCCGCCGGCACCGGCGCGTGGGTCCGGCGGGGTGTCGCGTGACCGAGCTCGACTCCGACCTCTACGTCCTGCACAACGGCACCGTCGTGACGGGCGGAGAAACTCCGGAGGTGTGGACCGAGGGTGCGGTCGCCTGGTCCGGTTCGCGGATCGTTGCGGTCGGGTCTGAAACCGAGCTCCGGGGCGAGTATCCGGAAGCGATGCGCCTCGACGCACGTGGCGGGTTTGTAATGCCCGGCCTCATCAACCTCCACCATCACCTCTACTCGGCCCTCGCCCGTGGCCTGGCGCCGGCCCAACCGCCGCGCGATTTCGGACAGATCCTCGAGCGTTTCTGGTGGTTGCTCGACCGCGCGCTGACCTCGGACACGATTCGCCTGTCCGCACTGCTCGGCGCCGCCGAGTGCATCCGTTGGGGCTGCACCACGCTTTTCGATCATCACGCCTCGCCCTCGTCGATTCGCGGCAGTCTCGCCACGATCGCCGAGGTTCTCGACGAAGCGGGCCTTTCGGCCGTGCTCTGCTATGAGATCACGGACCGCAATAGCCACGACGAGGCGGTGGCGGGACTGGTGGAAAACCTCAGGTTCATCGATTCCCACAGAGACCACCCCTGCATCCGAGGCACTCTCGGGCTGCACGCCAGCTTCACCGTCTCGGATGAGACCCTCGACGAAGCCGCGCTGAGGCGTCCCGCCGACGTCGGTTGTCACATCCACCTCGCCGAGGACACGATCGATTTCCAGGTGTCCGAGGCCGCCTACGGTGCATCGCCGCTCGCTAGGCTCGAGCAGCGAGGTTTCCTCGACGATCGTGCGCTCCTCATCCACGGCGTCCACCTGACCTCGGAGGGCCGTGCGGTCGTAACCCGCAATGGCTCTGTCCTTGTCCACTGTCCGGAGTCGAATGCTAACAACGGCATCGGCCGCCTCGACGTCGAGCGCGCCGCAGCCGAGGGCTGTACGGTCGGTCTCGGCACCGACGGCATGTCGTCCGCGATGCTGCGGGCGTTGCGCGCGGCATTTCTCGTCCAACGCGCGGGCCGGGAAGACCCGACTGTCGGATTTGCGGCTCACCCCGGGCTTCTCCACACCAACGCCGTCGTTGCGCGTCGGTTCCTGGACGAGCCCCTGCTCGGTGAGCTGACTCCGGGCGCCCCGGCCGACATCTGCGTAGTGGACAGTCCACCGCCGACGCCGATCGGACCGGAGAATCTTTTCGGTCACCTCGTCTATGGCGCCGCCGAGGCACCGGTGCGCCACACCATCGCCCGCGGTCGCATCCTGCTCGAAGATTTCCGCCACACGACGCTCGACCCGTTCGCGATAGCCAGGGCCGCGCGGGTCGAGGCCTTCGGTCTTTGGGAGCGCTTCCGTGAACTGGGCGCGTCCGGCAACGGCCTGCTGCGGATTTAGCCTCTATACGTCAAACCGGTGCTTGAGGGCGTCGCGCACTCTCGAGCTCGAAGATCGGGATCTTCATGTCGTCTCTTCGCGGTCGTCGGTTAGAACCCTCGCCAGAGTCGCCTCATCGACTCGGCCACCGGAAACGATCAGCACGATTCGGCGGCCGGCAAACCGTGTCCTCTCCTTGAGCACCGCAGCCGCAGGCAGCGCCGCGGCGCCCTCGATGCTCACACCCTCCTCCTCGTGGAGGAGTCGCATGGCCGCAATGATCTCCTTCTCCTCGAGAAGGACGAAATCATCGACATAACGCCGGCACAGATCAAACGTGATCGACCCCTTCTCGATGCCGCCGGCCGTGCCATCGGAGATCGTCGGCAGGCTCAGGATATCTACGATCTCGCCGGCGCGGATCGACTCGTACATCACACACGAGTTGATCGGCTGGCAACCGATCACCTCGATCGAAGGATCGACCGCCTCCAGGTAGCCCGCGATTCCGGAAATCAGGCCTCCCCCACCGACCGGCGCCAGCACGGTGTCGATCGTGTCCAATTGCTCCACCACCTCCACCGCCACTGTGCCCTGACCGTTGACCACTTCAGGATCGTTGTAGGGCGAGATCCAGACGTGTCCGCCCGAACGCGCAAAGGCGGCGGCATGAGCTTCGGCCTCGACGCAGTCGTGACCCACCAACTCGAACGGGACCCCGGTCGAGCGCATATTGTCGATCTTGACCGCCGCCGAGGTCGTCGGCATAAAGAGCTTGCCGCGGAGACCGAAGAGCTGCAGCGCATGGGCGAATGCCGCAGCGTGATTGCCGGTGGATGCTGTAACCAGGAGCTTTTGCGAGTCCTCTTTTGACAGTGAGAGGATTTTGTTCAGCACTCCGCGAGTTTTGAACGATCCGCTGTGCTGGGTGTTTTCGAGCTTGAGAAAGACCTCTCCATCGACCGATGTACTGATCGCCGGTGCTGGTTTGCACTCGGTGCGGCGAATATGGGGGGCGATTCGCCCCAACGCTTCTTCAATACGATACTTCACAACGGCACCGTAACCGAAAACACCGACGAATGAAATCAAGGGATCGATCGATGGGTCTATTGAGCACATCAACGCATGCTAGCCCGCATATCTCACCAGCTTTCGTTGCGAGGCCGGAGAGGTGTTGTGAGATGTGGTGTTTGCGACCTGAGGGCCGCGGAAACGTACTTGACGGTACGTTGAGCAGCCCGACGGGAGCAAACGCCGCAGATTGCTGCACATCTCCGGCCGCAGTAGAAAGTTGGTGAGATATGCGGGCTAGACTCCGTTTCAAGAAAGCGGCGACATCGAGATCCGGTGGAGGGTACCGACGGATCATGGTGGACTCGGGTCAATCACTGAGTCACTACACGATCCTCCGCCCCCTGGGCAAGGGAGGGATGGGCGAGGTCTTTCTCGCTGAGGGCGTCTCTTCGTTCTCGGTCGGCTCAAGCTACACTTTCTGACACCCCCCAAAAACCCCCGGGGCGCAGCGCCCCGGGGTTTTGATATATCCCGTCCGAAGTGTCAGTCCTTGGCGACCTCGAACAGAGATTTGAGGGATACCACCAAAACCGCGGCGGCGATGAACGCCACAACATTGGAAACGATGGCGGTGACCGCCATGCCGACCACGGGGATCGCCATCACCGACGTTGCGGACAGCATCAGCCCAATGGCGGCGAGGAGAAAGGTCTTGGTCTCCTCTCCGGTGATGTTCATGAAGCCCACGATCAGGCCCAACACCGCCAGCACCCAGTACATCCAGGGCTCGGCGATCAACAGGCCCGCCACGACGCAGATGACGAATCCAACGATAAACGCCCATTTACCCATCTGTCCCATACGTCCTCCTCCCGAACCGAATTTTGATGATGATCATCGCCCGCAATGATACCCGGGCGAAGACGATTTTTCATCGGAAAATCAAAAAAAGTCCGCCGCCCGATCGCCGGACGGCGGTTTCCCAGCCAATTACGGCCGTCTTGATCGCAGGTTCAACTTCAATCAGTCAGTTTGTGCAGAATTTCCTCGAACTTGCTCCACTGCGCGCCCGCCCAGTCGGCCGCGGCCTGCACCTTGTCGCCGACCTTGACCATCGTGTAGTAGCCTTCCACGCGCTTCCAATCGACCACGTTCCACCACGCCTTGATGTAGTCGGGGCGTCGATTCTGGTAGTTCAGGTAGTAGGCGTGCTCCCACACGTCGAGGCCGAGGATGGGAATCATCTCTCCGGTCGAGATGGGGTTGTCCTGGTTTGGCGTTTTGATGACCGCAAGGCTGCCGTCTCCCTTGACACCCAGCCACGCCCAACCGCTGCCGAAGACAGTCGCCGCAGCCTTGCTGAACTCGGTCTTGAAGGCGTCAAAGGAGCCGAAGGAACCGTCGATGTTCTCGGCGAGACCGCCCGCAGGCTGGCCGCCGCCCTTCGGGGTCATTACCGTCCAGAACAGGGTGTGGTTGACGTGGCCGCCTCCATTGTTGCGGACCGCGATACGAATGTCCTCAGGCACCGAGTCGAGGTCCATCACCAGCTCGAGGGCCGTCTTTTCGGCCAGCTCTGGGTGCCCCTCGAGAGCGGCGTTGAGGTTGTTCACGTAACCCTGGTGGTGTTTTCCGTGATGAATGCCCATGGTTCGCGCATCGATATGCGGCTCCAGAGCGTTCACGTCATAGGGCAAATCCGGGAGTTTGAATTTCATTGAGATCCTCCGTCATCGATTAATTTTTATCGAGTCGCAGTCGCAACTCCTAATTCTTTCAACCACGGAGTATCCGATCCGATTCCGGCCTAGGCGAGGTTTTTGTGATTTCCCCTGCTCAAATCAATCGAGAATGTCCAACAGCGCTTCGGCCAGAGCGATGTACTGCGGCCCGCTGTTGTAGAGCTGGGCTGAGATCCGGATCAGGCGCCGCGGACGCGCCGGCCACGCGATCACCGGGACCTCGATCCGATAGTCCTTGAGCAGACGATCCTGAAGCCTGTCAAATGGAAAAAGCTCGTTGACCGACCCGCTGTCACCGTCGGGCAGCGGCAGCGAGGCAAGGCTACCGATCATCGAGTCCGGACACGGCGCATCGATCCCGAGGGCATCGCAGAGAATGTCGCGGCCCTCGAGCACCAGTTCACGGTTGCGACGGCGCACCTCATCCCACCCGCCCTCGACCAGGGACTCCATTTCACGCAGGGCGGTAGGTACCGACAACCAGGCACTCGGGTCGCGGGTTCCGGTCCAGTCGTGCTCGAGGTGGAATCGTGATCGTTGGACCGGGCGGGCGTTCGCTCCGTGGCTGATCACCAGCGGTCGAACCCTCTCGCGCCGGTCCTCCCTCACGTGCAGGAACGCGGCACCCTTGGGGGCGCAGATCCATTTGTGCCCGTCCGCAGCGACACAGTCCAGACCGTCGCG
>CAYRFI010000126.1:0-11808 GCA_964423595.1 uncultured Thermoanaerobaculia bacterium
GTACGCGCTCCGCGCCCCTCGGGTCGAAAACCCCACTGGGCACGGCACCTCGCCGTCCTCGCGACGAAACCCGGTGAGATATGCGGGTTAACCAATTCCAGCCCGGCACTCAGCTCGACGTCTTTTGGAAGGGCGATCAATTCGGTGCAGGCTGTCACGTTTTGAAGAAGGGCTGAGTGCCGGGCTGGCATTGGTGGCGGTGGGTGGACTTGAACCACCGACACAGGGCTTATGAGACCCCTGCTCTACCCCTGAGCTACACCGCCCAGCCGAGTACTATAACGCCAGTCTGCAGCTGCGTCTACCGCCCCCCGGCAGCGCCGGAATTCAAAAGGTTCCGGCACTGACGGGTTGGGGATATACTCGAAGCGATGGAGTTTGAAACACCTGATGCGGTGCTCGTACCCTGCCCGCTGTGCGGCCTCAAGGTCCCGGAGAGTGAGCTTGAGACCTGTTTTGTCTGCAAGCAGCAGTACTGCCAGTACTGTGCGAAGCTGGATTTCGGTCGAACCTTCTGTAGCACCCGGTGCCGAGGGTTCTTTTTCTGGGGCGACGGTGAGCAGGACGAGAAGGACTTCTGACCGCGATGGGTCGACGTCAAGACGAATTGATTGAAAACGCGGTTTCGGTGCCGGTCCTTCGTGTCGGCGGCGACCGCGTGTTGGTTGCCCAGAAGGCCGAGGGGCCGAGAGTTTTCGATGTCGACAACGTCGGCTACATCGACTACATCGGTGCCGGCGGCGCCACCATCGTCGGCTACGCCAACCAGTTTGTGCTCGATGCGGTCCGAAAGGTCCTCGCTGGTGGGGTTCCGGAAGGGTTCCACGTTTCGCAGGAGGTTGACCTCGCCGCGACACTGGGCCGATTCCTGCCATGGGTCGCGAGCTGGTGGTTTTGCAGAAGTCAGGACGACGCGTTCCGCCATGTCCTGCAGTGGGCCCGCCAGACGACCGGCAAAAAACGGTTTCTTGTCCTCGACGGCGGTGCGCCGTTGCGGGTCGGTGCACCGGCCGAGCTTGCCATCGAACCGGGCAACCCTATCCGCGAGGTCACGGGCTGGGATGTGCCGAAGATCCTTGCCGCCCTTGCCAGCGGCAGCACCAAGCTCGCGGCGCTCATCCTCGACCCGCTGATGGGCCGCTTCGGAGTCGTGCCGCCGCCCGACGGAGTCCTGGAAGAGATCGCCGAGGCATGCAGTGACAACAGAGTGCTTTTGGTGATGGACGAGCGCGTGTCGGGTTTTCGCGTTCATCGCGGTGGCGCTTGTGCGCGCGCCGGAATCATCCCCGATGCTGCGGTCTACGGTGCTGCCCTGGGAGGGGGATTCCCAATCGGAGTGGCTGCGTTTCGGGAAGTCCAGCCGCCGCTCAGCGGTTTCGACCCGATGCCGACCCCGCATCCAGTCGCGCTCAGCGCAGCCGACGCTATTCTCTCGATCCTCAAGAACGACGCGGTTTACGAACACCTCGAGAAGCGTACCGATCAACTCGTCCGCGGTCTGATCGAGCTCGCCGATCGCTTTGGATGGCCCTTGACCATCAACCGTGTCGGTTCGGTCTTCGCTCTCTATCTCACTGACAGACCGGTAGTGAGCCAGCGGGGGCTCAAGGCGTCTGATGGCGACGGCTACCGCCGCTTCGCGACCCTGCTGCGATCGGAGGGTGTCCTCCTGCCGAGGGAGCCCGGACGGGCTGCCTTCGTTTCCAGCACCCACGGCGCAAAAGACGTTGAAGAGACGTTGGCGGCGTGCGAGAAGGTACTGATACACCTTCATCAAGACGATGCTTAGTCGATGAGCCCGATATCCATCAACGAACCCAGAAGTGATGAATGCGAACGCACCTTGCTGGTTGGTTTGGTGGTGCCGGGGTTGCCACGCCCGGTGGTGGAGGAACATCTGGACGAACTCGAGCGGCTGGTTGACACAGCGGGTGGCGAGGTCGTGGGTCGAGAGATCCAGGAGAGGGCCAAACCGGCTGCCGCCACCCTGGTCGGCACGGGCTTTCTGCAGCGGATCGCCGATCGATGCACCGACGAAGCCATCGTGTCGTTGGTATTTGACGAGGACCTCACCGCTTCACAGGTGCGCAACATCGAACGTGAGATCCCGGACGACGTCAAGGTCCTCGATCGTGCTGCAGTGATCCTCGACATCTTTGCCCTCCGTGCTCGCAGCCGAGAGGCTCAGACCCAGGTCGAGCTGGCACAGCTCAGCTACCTGCTGCCTCGGCTGACCCGCCGTTGGCGGCATCTCTCCCGGCAGGCCGGCGGCATTGGGACGCGCGGCGTCGGCGAGACGCAGCTCGAGATCGACCGCCGACTGATCAACCGCCGCATGGCCCAGCTTCGGGGCAAACTGGAAGTTATCGAGCGGGATCGCCGGCTTCGTCGCGAGCGCCGAGACGATCTCCCGACCGTGGCCATCGTCGGCTACACCAATGCCGGGAAGTCGTCGCTCTTTCGCCGTCTGACCAGGGCCGAAGTTGTGGTGGAGGACCGACTGTTTGCCACCCTCGATCCACGCGCGCGCAGAGTTGCTCTGGGAGAGGACGTGACCGCGGTCCTGACCGACACGGTGGGCTTTATTCGAAAGTTGCCCCACGACCTCGTGGCGCCTTTTCGTTCGACCCTCGAAGAAGCCATCGACGCTGACCTCGTGCTCCACGTCGTTGATTCGACGCATCCCGCGTGGGAGGAGCACCTCCGGGTCGGACAGGAGGTCCTTGACGGCCTCGACGTGGATCGTGATCGAACCTTGATTGTTCGAAACAAAATCGATCTTTTCGGCTCCGCTGTGAACGCTACCGGCGGCAGGGTTTTCGGCTCAGTTGCGGTGTCGGCCCTCAGAGGAGATGGGATCGGCGAGCTTCGGTCGGTGATTCGCAGCGCCCTGCTGACGGCGCCCGGGGTTGCGATTCTTCGGGTGCCGCTCAGCGAAGCCGAGCTGGTGCGACGGGCAGTCTCGATGCCGCACCAGCTTGCGCGGCGATTTGACGATGGGACGTTCGAGCTCGCCTTGCGGGTTGACTCGAGGTTCCTGGTGGAGGCCGGTCTCGATGTCTACAAGGTCGAATCGTGGAGAGGTGGCGGCAGTGATGGAGGTGGATGATGCCGGTTTATGAATTTCTCTGTATGGCCTGCAACCGGATCTTCAGCTTTCATTCCTTCAGAATTGCGACGGAGAAGATCCCAGCGTGTCCCAAATGCAACAACGCCGACTTGCGGCGGGTGCCGTCGACCTTCGGTGTGGCGACGGCGACCAAGACGTCGGCGGCTCAAGGCGACGACGCGGGTGCCGGTCTCGACGATCCCCGGATGGAACGCGAGATGATGCGGTTTGCCTCAGAGCTCGAAGGCATGGACGAAAACGACCCCAGGGCGATGGCGGCGGCGGTCCGCAAAATGACCGAGATCGCCGGCGAGCCGGTGACCCCGGCAATGGAGGAGATGATCCGCCGCCTGGAGGCCGGAGAAGATCCCGAGAAGGTCGAAGAGGAGCTCGGCGACGCCCTCGAAGAGGAGATGGGCGACGAAGGCGGTGGTGGCTTTTCAGGTGCTGCACCGACGCGGGATAGCGGTCTGTATCCGATGTAGCCACCTCTTTAGGAGCGCGAACCCGCTTCGACGACACCGGTGCCACCTGTCGCATTGTCATCGTCGTTTTGCTGTCCCGAGCGCACTGGTGACAATGCGACAGGTGGCACCTGAGAAGCGCTCTAAATGTGGGGTTGCCTACGCCGCGATGTTCTTGCTGACTGCTGCAGTGCGCAGCGTCAACAGATCGATCTCGGGTGGCGCACCGACCCGCACCGGCACCGCGCCGACACCGACCCCTCGCGACACGTAGAGGAAGGCCTCTTCGCGACGGTAAGGTCCGGCGATATAGCGGGTGCTGAAGCGCGCGGCATTGAGGTTGCGACCGGTGAGTGCGATCTGACCGCCGTGAGTGTGGCCGGAGAGCGTGAGGTGGGCGCCAGCCGCCGCCGCCTGGTGCCACCCCTGCGGTTGGTGACAGAGGCAGATCCTGAACGATGTTGGGTATTTCTCGAGGATCGAAAAATCTGCTGCCCGTCCGTTTCGTGCCTGGAGATCCTCGAGGCCGATCAACGCCAGCGAAGCGCCGGATCGCTCGAAGGTCACGGCGCTATTGACCAGCGGCTGGATTCCAGCCGCCTTGAGCGCCCACTCCGAACGCCTGGGATCGATGAAGTGGTCGTGGTTCCCGAGAATACCCCACACGCCCATCGGTGCCGAAATCCCCGAGAATCCCTGCACGAAGAGGTCGGCGTCGGAGTCGCGGCGGTCCATCTGGTCGCCGGTGAAGACAATGATGTTGGGGTCGAGGTGGCCCGCCATGTCGCGCATCCGCATCATGCGGTCGGCGTCCATATAGGGTCCTGCGTGAACATCGGAAATCTGGAGAATCCTGAGCCCTTCCCACTGCTGGGGAAGGTTGGGGAGGTTCAGGCGCCAACGGCGCACCCCGGGGAGGTCGAGGGCGTTGGAGAAACCGTAACCGGCAAAGCCGATCGTGCTGGCTGCGGTCAGACTGGCGTTTTTCAGGAATCGTCTTCGGGTCAGCAATGTCAGTGGATCCTCCGGCGACCGCGGTCGCCGGGGCGCCACGGATTGATCGACTTATTGTAACACCAAATGGAGATACAGTCTTCCCGGGCGAGGTACGTGAGGCTACAATGCGCGGGGCCCTAAATTTCGCGAGGGAGACCCGCATGGATCAACCGTTGACCAATCAGCCCGCATGGTTTCATCCAGCCGGACGGCCATACCGTTTTACGGTGCTTCTTTTTGCGAGCTTGCTGACGTTTGGCAGCTATTTTGCCTACGACATCATAGGAGCGATCGCACCATCGTTGATTGAAGACCTGGGTGCCGAACGTGCAACGGTGGGCGGGTTTTACACCGCGTACAGTATTGCCGCGATTATTGCGCTTCTGATCGGCGGTTTCATGATCGACCGCCTGGGCACCCGCGCGTCCAGCATGGTCTTTTCGGTTCTCGTGACGGTGGGGGCGGTGATCGTTGCGATGGCTCCTTCCGTCACTGTGGTGTTCATCGGTCGATTTGTTTTCGGCGCCGGAGCGGAACCGCTCGTGGTGGCTCAAAGCGCAATTCTCGCCCGTTGGTTCAAGGGGAAAGAGCTCGCTCTCGCTTTCGGTATCGGTCTCACCGTCAGTCGACTCGGAACTCTTTTCAGTTTCAACATGGGGGAATTGCTTGCGAGCCATTTTGGAAGCTTCAGGGCCCCACTCCATGCCGCGGTCGGGTTCTGCATACTCTCCCTTGTAGGAAACATCGTGTACATCATCCTGGATCGCAGGGGCGGCGCAGTTCTCGGGCTCGATGATGTCGGCGCCGAAGACAAGATCAAGATTCGCGACATCAAGTTCTTCGGAAAATCTTATTGGTACGTGACCATGCTGTGCGTCACGTTCTACTCGGCCGTTTTTCCGTTCACCGCTTTGTCAACGGATTTCTTTGTCGACAAGTGGGGCGTGCCTCGGGTCGCCGAAGCCACGGGCAGTTTCCTCTATCAGGCTTTCAACAATTTCCTCCACATGTTCAGTACTGCCGGCGGGCTCTCATCGATCATCATTTTTGCGTCGATGATTTGTGCACCGTTCGCGGGACACCTTGTAGATCGTTACGGAAAACGTGCGACTGTCATGATCATTGGGTCTCTGGTGCTCATTCCAGCACACCTGACGATGGGTCTGACACGAGTCTATCCCGCGTACCCCATGCTTGCCCTTGGGGTCGCGTTCGTGCTCGTACCCGCGGCAATGTGGCCGGCGGTGCCTCTCATCGTTAAGAAGGAGCATGTCGGCACAGCGTTTGGCCTCATGACGGTTGTTCAGAATGTGGGTCTCGGTGCGTTTCCCGCGCTGAATGGGTTCCTGCGCGATCTGACCCACGACTACACGGCGAGCCTGGTGATGTTCGCCAGCCTCGGAATTGTGGGACTGGTGTTTGCGATACTTCTCAAACGGGCCGACGCGAAGGCGGGGGGCGTTCTCGAAGCCCCAGGGGTCATGACGAGTCGGGACGTATCACCCTGAAGGTCGATTCCCGATCGACGAATGTCATTTTTTGAACAGCGCGTCAAACGCTGAGCGCGCGTCGGTGGTCTTCTCCGGCTGCGCGGCTTTGAGATCGCGCACCGCCTTGGGCTTGAAGAAAGAGCAGTCGTTGGTCTTGGACTTGCTCTCGACACGCTTGGCGATCGGCTTCTGACATTCGAAACGCGCGCCGGTGTTGAAAAAACTGCAGTTCGAGCACGTGTGGAGCGCGGAACCGCACGAGGTGCATGTCGTGTCCACGGCAACCTTGATATCTCCCGCGTCGTGGCCGCACCGCGCGCACTTGAAGGCGACGGTCGTGGGCGCGCCCAGGCCGCGTCCGCGCGGGGCGCCGTCGTAGCGTTTGACGCCGTCAGTCTTGGGCTTCTGGGGCTGCTGCCGTTGGCGATCCCGATCGTCGTCCTGGTAGCCGCGGTGGCGATATTTGCGGTCGCTCATAGACCACTCCTCGTTTCAGGGGAAATGAATCATCGAATCTGATTCGACGCCCATTGTAAACCTGTCCACAGTGCCTGGGTCGAAAGTTAAAAGGTCGAAAGTCGAAAAGTCGAAAGTCGAAAAGGTCGTCCCGAGGTCGCATCTTCGACCTTTCGACCCTTCAACCTTTCGACCTGGGAGGTTGGGCGGGCGCCTAGTTCGACGCACTCGTCCATGTGGGCGAATAGTTCTTCCCTTCCGATGTCAGCTGATGAGGCACACCGTCGGCATCGGTGACAAAGATCTGCGGAGATCCGGTGCGGTCCGACGAGAACGCCAGCATTGAGCCGTCAGGCGAGAAGCAGGGCGACTCGTTGTTGCCGGGACCCGGAATCACCCCCTGCTCGCCGGTTATGGTGTCGATTGTGGCGATTTGAAATCGGTCGCCGACCTTGGTGGTGCAGGCGAGACGGGTGCCGTCGTTGGCCCAGGTTGCCTCGTCGTGGAACCCGCCATCGAAGGTCAGACGGCGCACGTTGGAGCCGTCGGCGTCCATGAGATAGATCTGCGGGCTGCCGGAACGGGTCGATGTGAAGGCGATCTGCCGGCCGTTTGGAGCCCACGCGGGCTGCGTATCGATGCCGCGGGCCGAGGTCAAACGTTGTGGCGTCCCACCCTCGACCGTCACGACAAAGATGTCGGTGTTGCCATCGTTACTGGAGGCGAAAGCGATTCTTTTGCCGTCGGGAGAGAAGGATGCCGACGAGTTGACGCCACCCTTGTCATAGAGGAGGCGAAGGTAGCCCTCCTGTGGAGTCAGCACGAAGAGCGCCGGTGTGCCGCGGAGGAATGAAGTGAAGACCAACCGCCGGCCGTCGGGTGACCACGCTGGAGCGAGAGCGATGGCGCCGTGCTTTGTCAGCTGCTTCGGGTTGGCGCCGTCCCAATCCATGACCCAGAGTTCGGATCCCCCGGCGCGGTCCGAAATGAAACCGATCCGTGACAGAAACGGTCCGGCCCGACCGGTGAAGACCTGGACGATATCGTTGGCCAGAGTGTGTGCCACAACCGGCGACGCCGTGATACCTGCTCGGTACCTTTTGGCGAATGCAAACTCGCCGGAAACGAGGTCGACCAGACGAGCTTCGACCACCAACTGGCCGCCGGCGCGCACCACGGTGCCGCTGAGAAGGAACTGGGATCCGATGGCTCGCCAGCGCTGGTTGAGTACCTCGGGACGCGGATCATCCTCCACCAGTGCGTAGAGCTTCGGGTCCACGACCGCGATCGGTGCGGCCGCCGCGAGATCGTTGTCGAGCGTCTCCTGAAACCCACGGGCGGCCTCTGCGGGTGTTCCGGGCAACACCATCAGGGGCGGCGCCGCCACCGCGACGCGGCGCAGGCCGGGTTGGGTGATCTCGAGGTAGAGTTCGTCCTGGGCATTCACCGGAGCCGCGTAGGACCCGGCGATGACGAGGCAGAATGCCAAGATATTTCGAAGGTGGCTCATAGTCACTCCGCAAAGCTCAGATGAATAGTCAGGCTCGGTTTGCCATACGCGGGCGGCAGCGGCGGCAGCGGGTTAGCCGCGTACAGGGCTCGCAGCGCTGCACGGTCGAAGCTCGAGATCCCGGAGCTCTCCTCAAGCCGAATCCCCTCGACCTTACCACTCTTGAGGATCACGAAACGAACTCTGGCGCGCGTGCCCGGTGGCGCCGTCGGTTTGTACCATCGCGATTCGACAAGGGCCAGCATGCGTTCGACGTAATAGGTAAAGTGGAAGTCGGCCGGGATCCCCGGGGCGCCGCCGCCCGCGTTCTCTCCCACCGAAAGGCCCGGGCCGCCGCCGCCGGTTTCGACGGGTGGCGGTGTGGGCGCAGGGGTGGCCATGGAGTCGGCGGCTCGCATGGCGTCAGCGCTGGCCCTCGGAGCCTCCTCTTTCGGCGGTGCCGTCGCGACTGGCTTGGGTTCCGGGACGATTGAAGGGGGCGCCTTGGTGGGTTGTGGAACAGCGGTCGCTCGGCGTTCAGGCTGGCGTGACGGCGCGCGTCGGCTCGGCGCCTGCGGTCTGATGATTTTGACCGACACGACCGGCAGCTGGACGGGCCGCGAAGCAGCCCTGCGGCCTACCAGGTAGGTTGCGGCGGCCACGCCGGCGTGCATCACGATTGCCAGCACGACCCACGGCAAGAGGCGCGGCCGGGCGCGCTCGCGCTCGATGAGGATCTTGGTGACCGGATCCATCGTGATTAATTGCCTTCGGGGTGGGTCACCATGCCGACCTGCTCCACCCCGACCTGGTCGAGGATTGCGAGAACGCGGACAACGAAACCATATGGGAGGTTCTCGTCTGCCTTGAGGTAGACCGGGCGCGGGCTGCCGGCGAGCATCGCGCCGAGCTGATCGGGGAGCAATTTGATGTGGACGGGCTCGTCACCGAGAAGGATGATCTGATCCGAGGTCAGGGTCAGGATGACGGGCTCGTCGCTGTCGGCGTTGAGGGCGGGGGCGTCCTGCTTCGGGAGGTTGACCTTGAGGCCCTGGACCAACATCGGTGCGGTGATAATGAAGATGATCAGCAGGACCAGCATCACGTCCACGAGGGGCGTGACGTTGATTTCTGCGAGATCGCCCAAATCATCTTTTACCGGTGCAGCCATGCCCTAAGCCTTTTTCCTTTTTTCGGCCGATGAAATTCGAAATACGCGGTTCTGACGAATCTGCAGTTCGGGTCCGAATTTCCTCGGCCGAAAAAAGGAGAATGAAAACCACAAAGACCTTTCATCAGCTACGTAAAGTTCCGTTCCACGAGGTTGAGAAATTCCAGTTGAAAGTCCTCCATACGGCGGCGCATGACGCGAACCTTGGCGAGAAGATGGTTGTAGGCGATCACTGCGGGGATCGCGGCCAGCAGTCCGGCGGCGGTGTTCACCAGTGCCTCGGCGATTCCCGGCGCGACAGTGACGATCGACGTCGAGCCGGTGGCGCCAATCGCGTGAAAGGTGTTCATGATCCCCCATACCGTGCCGAAGAGGCCGATGAAAGGAGTTGCGCTGGCGGTGGTGGCGAGCAGCGGCAGGGCTCGTTGGAGGCGCTCGATCTCCGCCCCCAAGGCCCGTTCGAGGGCGCGGTTGATGCCATCGAGACTCCTCAGCTTGAGAGGCTCGCCAGTCTCCGCGCTGCGGCGGACGGTGCGCATTTGTGCCTCGAGCTCGGTGTAGCCGGCCTGAAACATGCCCGCCAGCGGCGACGCGCGGTATTTGGGGGCTGCCGCTGCCGCTTCGTTGAGCCGCGCCGCATCTCGAAAGACCTTGAGGAAGCGCTCCGAGGCGCGTCGCGCGGCGCCGAGCTCCCGCCATTTGCCGAGAATTACCGACCACGAAGCGAGAGAGAAAATGATCAGGATGACGAGAACAACCTTCGCCACCCAGCCCGTCTGCAAAAAGAATTTCACGATTTCCACGGCCGGCATTGTATGCGATTCACGAGTATCTGTGCCGCGCCCCGCCCCACAAACGTGACGTGGAACACCCCTTCGACCAGCCGGCCTTTGTTGACACCCAATAGGCCCCGCGCTATAACTTTCCAACCTGGTGTGCCCAGGTAGCTCAGATGGTAGAGCAGCGGACTGAAAATCCGCGTGTCCGTGGTTCAATTCCGCGCCTGGGCACCATCAATTTGCGGCAGGGCTTTTCCGAAAGCCCTGCCGCAAATTGCTTTGCGTAGGCGTGACCTCTGACCCCTACACGCGGATTTTCAGTTCGATGCTCTACACGGGGTGCGCGAGGGGCGCGCTCCACTGAGTAGCGCCAGGTGCCACTTTTCGCATTGTTGGAAGTCAATCGTCCAAGCGAGAACATCACCGGGGCCAACAATGCGAAGGGTGGCTCCTCATATTTCAGTGGCGCTACGGAGAACCCAGCGCCCCATCGGGATCGGGATCGGGATCAGAGTATCAACTACAATCCCCTCATGGCACTCCCGAAGCTCGGCATCCTCATCTCCGGCACCGGCTCCAACATGAAAAGCATTGTCGCCGCGTGCGAGGCCGGCGAGGTGCCGGCCGAGGTCGCCGTGGTGATTTCGAATCGGGCCGACGCACCTGGCATTGAATGGGCAGCCGGGCATGGTCTGGAGACGGCCGTTCTGTCTCATAGAAATTTCGCCGACCGCAAGGCCCACGACCGGGCGGTCGTCGAGCGGTTGCAGGCGGCGGAGGTCGAATGGGTCTGTCTTGCAGGCTACATGAGGTTGTTGTCTGGAGTCTTTGTTGACGCGTACCCGAACCGAATCCTCAACATTCACCCGGCACTTCTGCCGTCATTCCCGGGCCTGCACGGGCAACGGCAAGCTTGGAGGTACGGCGTCAAGGTGTCGGGGTGCACGGTCCACCTCATCGATCTCGAGCTCGACCACGGCCCGATCGTGATCCAACGGAGCGTCCCGGTACTGGCTGACGATGATGAAGATCGGCTCGCGGCTCGTATCCTCGAGCAGGAGCACATCGCTTACCCTGAGGCCCTGAAGGCCCTCCTGACACGGTCCTGGAGTCTCGATGGCCGGCGGGTGGTTTTCGGCCGAACGTGACACAATCCTGAGTCTTAATAGGATTAATTCCCAATAACCACAAAAATTCCCTCAGATGGGGGATTGTGTGGCGGCAATTGACGATCCATGATCAAAGTGCAAGGTGGAAAAGCTTCCGGGCCCCAGTGAGTGATACCAGCTGGTATCACTCCATTTGAAAACCAGGTTCCACGGGGGAAGGGTTTCAGGACCTCTCAACGAGGCGCCCTCCATCCTGTCGAGAGTTCCATCCAAGACATGCCTTCCTTGCCTTGGAACTCTTCCCCCATCTTTTCTTCTCCCCCTATTCCCACGGACTTTTTCGCGTGTTGTGAATCCTATCTTCCGACGTCCGGGAACGGCAGCGAGAAATTTCTTCGCGGGGGGTTGACAGTCGTTCACGGCTTCCGTATTGTTGCGCTCCCCATGTCGATGGGGAAGGGCAATCCGGCGCCAGTCAAAGCACCGAAAAGTGCTTGACACAGGGACCCGAGTGCCCTAGATTGATAAGCCCGCCACGGGATGAGGCTCTTTGAAAACTGAATCGAGAGAAACCAACGGACCTCTGTCATTTGATCTTCGGATCGAGCGACGGAATAACTTATGAGTTCGAGTAATGAGAACTCTCTTTGAATTGACCGTCTCGTCTTTGACGTGACGTTCGACATTTTCAACTGGAGAGTTTGATCCTGGCTCAGAATGAACGCTGGCGGCGTGCCTAACACAT
>CAYRFI010000127.1:0-11553 GCA_964423595.1 uncultured Thermoanaerobaculia bacterium
CGACTGGCTGGGCGAGACCGAGACGGCGGCCAGGATTCGCAACGCGGTGGCGGCGGTGATTGCTGACGGCTCGGTCCGCACCTATGACATGCTCAAGCTGCGTGGCGGCCCGGATGCCATCACCCGGGGCGCGGCGACCACCACCCAGATGACTGACGCGGTCATCGCCGCATTATAACCTTTGAACGCTCAGCGCTTTAACGTGATAACGTGGAGTGTGGTGAGGAGGTAGGGTGATGCCCGAGCATGGATCAATAGCCGCATCGGCCGGACCTCAGGGTGACCGCGTCCGCTCGGACCTCAACGTCGCCTATCGGCCGTCGTCACAGGCATTGACGGTCGATGTGACCTCCAAGGTCGACTACCTTTACGGTGAGGCCATCGAATCCGCCGTGCGCCGAGTTGCCGACGCCTTTGCTCTGACCACCGGAAGTTTGACGGTCAACGATGCGGGGGCGCTCGAGTGGGTGATTCTCGCCCGCACCGAATGCTGTCTTCGGCGGGCCGATCTCGACGGCCCTCCGGTGCTACCCGAGCCGGCGCCGGGCGCGGACGCCCCGCGCAGCCGCGAGCGGCTGCGCAGGAGTCGCCTCTATATCCCCGGCAATCAACCCAAGCTGATGATTTCCGGCGGTCTCTACGGTGCCGACGGCATCATTCTCGATCTCGAAGACTCGGTGCCACCGGCCGAGAAAGACACCGCCCGCCTGCTGGTACGCAACGCGTTGGTCGCTCTCGATTGGGGCACCTCGGAACGGATGGTGCGGGTCAACCAGGGCGCCGTCGGCGAGGAAGATCTCGCTGCCATTGCAGTGCACAATCCACATACGGTGCTGTTGCCAAAGGTCGAGGATGCCTCCCAGGTCGGGAGAGCGGCCGAGATTCTGCGCGGCCTCGTCGGCGAAGACGCCGCATTCCTGATGCCGATCCTCGAATCACCGGGAGGCATCCACCGCGCCTTCGCCATCGCTGCGGCCGATCCCTTGGTGGTGGCCCTGACACTCGGGCTGGAGGATCTGTCGGCGGAACTCGCCGCGCCGCGAACCCCCGAAGGATGGGAGAGCTTCCTCGCCCGCCAGACCACGGTCTACGCAGCGCGTGCGGCGGGCGTACAGCCCATCGCCTCGGTCTATTCGGATATCGAGGATGAAGGTGGCCTCGCCGCCTACGTGCAACGTGAGCGCGGCCTCGGCTTTGACGGCATCGGCTGCATCCACCCCCGTCAGATTCCGGTGGTGCATCGAGAAATGACGCCGTCGGCAGCCGAGGCGGAACGCGCGGTGCGGGTTGTGAGGGCGGCACGAGAGGCCGAGGAGAGAGGCCTCGGCGCGGTCGCGGTGGGCTCGAAGATGGTCGATCCGCCGGTGGTGCAGCAGGCCTTTCGCACCGTTGAGTTGGCCGTTGCCGGTGGGGTTTTAGTGGAGGATTGGGATTCTGAGGTTTAGAGCTGATCGAGCTCGTATGATCTCGGGATCGGGATCGGGATCGGAAAGGGGCGATTCGTGACCGCGAAGATGGAAAAGAACGCAGCCGGGCGGATGGTGCCGACCGAGGTCAACGGTTGCGAGGGTGTGCCGTTCAAGGGTGCCGGCAAACACCGGCCGGAAGGCGTCAAGGCGGCGCCGCGAGTGGCCAGCTGTATCGATTTCCCGGCCGACGGTGACAAGAGGGCGCCGTCGCTGAAGGAGGCGCTCGAGCGGGTCGGGCTCGCGGACGGTATGGTCGTTTCGACCCACCACCACCTGCGCGACGGGGATGCCGTCGGCAACCTCATCTTCGATGCCGCTGCCGAAATCGGTGCGAAGGATCTGATGTGGTTTCCGTCCGCCTCGTTTCCGGTCCACGCCAACCAGATTCGCCACCTCGACGCCGGCGTCATCCACCACATCGAGGGCTCGATGAATGGCCCCCTCGGGGCCTATTGCTCGGCCGGGAATATGCGTGGTCTCGGGGTGCTGCGTTCACACGGCGGGCGATGGCAGGCGATCCAGGACGGCGAAGTTCACATCGATATCGCGGTGATCGCCGCTCCGACCGCCGATTCGTTTGGCAACGCCAACGCAGTGCACGGTCCGGCGGCCTGTGGTCTGCTCGGTTTCGCTCTCGCCGATTCGATCTATGCCGAGAAGGTGATCGTCGTAACCGACAATCTGGTGCCGTTCCCATGTCTGCCGTGGCAGATCCAGGGGAACAACGTCGACGTGGTGGTTGAAGTGGGGTCGATTGGAGACCCTTCGAAAATCGTTTCCGGCACGACGCGGATCACACAGAGCCCGGACCGCAGGCGAATCGCCGAGCTCGCGGCCCGCTTTTGCGCCGAGGCCGGTATCATGCGGGACGGTTTTTCGTTCCAGGCCGGCGCTGGCGGCACCACCCTGGCCTTCGCGATGTACCTCTCGGAGTTCATGCGGGGCGAGAACGTGACCGCCCGTTTCGCCCGCGGGGGATCGACCCAGCACATGGTCGAGATGCTGGACGAGGGCCTCATCGAGTTCATCCTGGACGGCCAGACCTTTGATCTCGATGGCGTGAGATCGATGCGTGAAGACCCGCGCCACCAGGACACCTCGCCCTTCACCTCGTACAACTTCCACGGCAAGGGCAACTTCGCGTCGATGGTCGATGTCGCGGTGCTCGGTGCGACCGAGGTCGATCTCGCATTCAACGGCAATGTCGTGACTCACTCCGACGGTCGCCTGCTGCACGGCATCGGCGGGTGGCAGAACTGCCTCACCGCCCGTTGCGCGATGCTGCTGGTACCGTCGTTCCGGGATCGCATTCCGGTCATTGTCGACGAGGTGACCACCCTCTGCGGCCCGGGCGAACTGATCGACGTCGTGGTCACTGAACGGGGCATCGCGATCAACCCTCGCCGGCAGGACCTCCTCGACGCGGTGGCGGGATCGGATCTGCCGATCCGGCCGATCCGGGACCTCAAAGAGGAGCTTGACAGGATCTGCGGTGTGCCGGCAAAACCCACGCTGTCCGATGATCCGGTCGCGGTCGTCAAGTGGGTGGATGGTACGATCATCGATACCGTCTGGCGAGTCGGCTAGCGCCGACTCGCAAATTAGGAATTGTGAATTAGGAGTTATGAGTTCCCGCCCAACCACCGCAGAATTACGCGGGAGGGTGTGTGGGAATTCCTCATTCCTCATTCCTAACTTCCAATTCGACATGACTTGCACTTGAGCATACTTAGGTGTAAACTCCTGCGTCCTTGGTCCAGAAGGGCCGAGGGGAGGTGCGAGATGAAAGCTGGAGTCCATCCCGAGTACCATGAGGTCGAGGTCCGCTGCGCGTGCGGCAACACCTTCACGACCCGGTCAACCAAGTCCGAGCTGCGGCTCGAGATCTGCAACGCCTGTCACCCGTTCTACACCGGCAAGCAAAAGCTCGTAGACACCGCGGGGATGGTGGAGAAGTTCGAGCGCCGTTACGGTAAGACCGCCGACGCTAAGTAGCGCATCCCGGCCGCCCATGGGCGGTCATGTTGACCCGCGCGAATCTGTTTCGCGCGGGTTTTCGTTTGGTCAAAACCGCATGACAACGCCAGGGAGCAATTCAATGCTTGAGCGGCTCGAAAAGATCGCGAAAAAACACGAAACCTTGCTGGCGCAACAAGCGGATCCGGAGATAGCCGTCGATCCCAAGCGTTCGCGTGAGGTGGCGAAGAAACTGGCCGAGCTCGAGCCGATGGTGACCGCATATCGCGACTATCGCTCGACCGCCTCGCAGCTCGAGGGGGCGCGTGAAATCGTCGCCGACGCAGACGATGACGAGATGCGGCAGATGGCCGAGGCCGAGATCGAGGAGCTGACGAACCGGCTGGAAGCCATCGAACAGCGGCTCAAGCTGTTGTTGCTGCCGGCGGACCCGAACGACCGTCGCAACGTCATCCTCGAGGTCCGGGCCGGTACCGGTGGCGAGGAAGCGGCGCTCTTTGCCGCCGAGCTGTTGCGCATGTACGGACGGTATGCCGAGTCGAGGCGGTGGAAGGTCTCGATAACCGACTCGTCGGAGACCGGCCTCGGCGGCATCAAGGAAGCGGTGGCGGTGATCGAGGGCGACGGCGCCTTTTCGCGCCTCAAGTACGAGTCCGGCGTGCACAGGGTGCAGAGAGTCCCGGCCACCGAAGCCTCGGGCCGCATCCACACCTCTGCGGCGACGGTCGCGGTGATGGCGGAGGCCGAAGCGGTGGAGGTCGAGGTCGATGAAAAGGACCTCCGCATTGACCGTTTCTGCTCGTCGGGGCCGGGCGGACAGAGCGTCAACACCACCTACTCGGCGGTCCGTATCACCCATTTGCCGAGCGGCTTGGTGGTTTCGTGCCAGGACGAAAAATCTCAGATTCAGAACAAGGCCAAGGCGCTGCGGGTGCTCAAGGCGCGACTCAAGGAAATTGAGGAGCGCGAGCGGGACGCAGAGCGCGCTGCCGATCGTCGCTCGAAGGTCGGCTCGGGAGACCGCTCCGAGAAGATCCGCACCTACAACTATCCCCAGGGACGGGTCACAGACCACCGCGTCTCACTCACCATCCACCGGCTTGGGGCGATTCTCGAAGGTGATCTGGACCTCCTGCTCGACCCCCTCATTGCCGACTTCCAGGCTGAGCGCCTCAAGCAAGAGCTCTCCTGACAGGGGCCTGGTTTTGAACCACGAAGGCACGAAGGCACAAAGGTTTTCACAAAGAAAACCATTTGTGTTGATCGGTTGTCAGCCCGACGGTTCTCGTGAAACAGAAAAAATGCCTTCGTGGTTTCCTTTGTGTCTTCGTGGTTGCGAACGGCCCTCGGCCGTTGCGATCCTCCGTCGCCAACGAGTGGCCGACTGGCTGGCGCCCGTCCCACCCTTCCATTCCAGCCTCGGCCACACATCGCTGCCGCCGGCGGGTTGCGGCGAGAGATCATGACGGTTGCTGAGGCGCTTGCATGGGGGGCAGCAACGCTTCCGACGCGGGAAGGAATTCCCGATCCGCGGCGGGAGGCGGCGTGGTTGTTGGGTGCCGCGTGGGGGGTGGAGGAAATAACCCTGTGGCTTCACGCGGAGCGCGAAGTCCCGGAGGAGATCGAACGACGCTACGTTGGATGGCTCGAGCGACGAGCGGCTGGTGAACCCGCCCACCATCTAACGGGCTTTTGTCCGTTTTTCGGGAGGGATTTCGAGGTCAGTCCGGCGGTGCTGGTGCCGCGCCCGGAGACCGAGTTGCTCGTCGAGACGGCGCTCGCATTGCCCCTGTCGACCGAAGCCAGGGCGCTGGATGTCGGCACTGGATCCGGCTGCATCGCGCTGACGCTGGCCGCCGAGCGCCCTCGGTGGCGGGTATCGGCGGTCGACCGATCGCCAGCGGCGATCGCGGTAGCGTTGCGCAACCGCAATCGTCACGGCGTTGCTGTGTCTCTCTTTCTCGGTGATCTCACAACCGCGGTCGCTCCACCCTGGGACCTGGTCGTTGCGAACCTTCCCTATGTGCCGACTGGTGGCATCCGAGTGGCGCCGATCGAGGTCCGTCATGACCCGCCGGCGGCTCTCGACGGCGGCGCCGACGGTCTCGGTCTGGTGCGTCGCATGCTCGACGATCTCTCTCGTCTTCTCCGTCTCTGCGGAGGCGCGGCGTTGGAGATCGGGGAAGGCCAGGCGGAGATCGTCGCTGAGCTTGCGTCCGCGGCAGGTCTTGCTGTAGCTCGCCGCGTTCGAGATGTGGGTGGGGTGGAGCGGGTGATCGTGCTGCAGCCTCGGTAGCAAATCGGACGCGGACTCGGGTTGGCAGCCGTGTTGACAGGGAGAGAGCCTGCCCGGACAATGGAATTTTCCCCGTGCACACGGGGCGGAGGCGATCATGACTGACACGAATCGGATCGAACTCGACGGCCAGCAGCACCGAACCGCGGTCATTGCTTTCGGTGGCAACGCGCTGCTCCGGCCGCAGGATCACGGCACCCAGGAAGAGCAGTTCACCCTCAGCTGGAAGGCGACCCGGTGGTTGGTTGAGGTCATCCACCGCGGCTATGAGCTCGCCATCGTCCACGGCAACGGCCCGCAGGTGGGCAACATCATGATCCAGGTCGAGGAGGCGATCACCAAGATCCCGCCGCAGTCACTCGATGTGGCGGTGGCGCAGACCCAGGGCTCGATGGGTTTCATGCTTGCCAACCAACTTCGCAACCGGTTCAACGAGGAGCAGTTGGAGAAGGAAATCGCGGCGGTCCTGACCGAAGTCGAAGTCAACCGCGACGATCCGGCGTTCGAAAACCCAACAAAACCGGTGGGCCCTTACTTCACCGCATATCGCGCCAATTTGCTGATGCAGGAGCACGGTTGGCAGATGGTCGAGGATGCCGGCCGCGGCTGGCGCAAGGTGGTCGCATCGCCGATGCCGCAGCGAATCCTTGGCTGTCACCTCCTCAAGCGACTGGTCGAGAACGGGGCAGTGTTGATTGCCGGTGGTGGCGGCGGAATACCTGTCTTCAAGGATGTCGGCGGGTACTATCGGGGTGTCGAGGCGGTGATCGACAAGGACTACGTCGCCTCGATGCTCGCACGCGAGCTCGAAGCCGACCTCTTCATCATGCTCACCCAGGTGCCGATGGTGGCCGAGAATTTTGGCCGTCCCAACCAACGCTGGCTGCGACGGATGCCGCTTGCCAAGGCGCGCGAGATGATGACCAGCAACCAATTTCCACCAGGCTCGATGGGCCCCAAGGTGCGGGCGTCGATGGACTTTGTCGAGACGACCGGCAAGCAAGTCCTGATCACCGATGAGGACAGCCTCAAGCAGGCACTCGAGGGGCGCGCCGGCACATTCCTGGTAGATAACGGTGAGGTCGAGTACGCGACCTTGGCGTGATCCTCTCCGCGTATGCTCGGCGGCGTTATCCTAAACGCATGGCGAGCGCGAGTCTCTGGATCTACCGACTCATGTTGGGCGGGTTGCTTCCCGTTGCAGTGCCGGCGATCAAGCTCCGCCAGTGGCTTGCGGGCAAAAGCCGTCCGCGGCTCCGTGATCGCCTCGGGCGGTCGCTGCCGAAGCTACCGAAAGACGGTGTCTGGATCCAGGCGGTGTCGGTTGGCGAGGTGGAGGTAGCGCGAGGGATGGTCGCCGAGCTCGAGAAGCGGGCGCCCGATCTGCCGCTCTTCCTCACCGCCACCACCGCGACCGGCCTCGATCTCGCTCGCCGCACGCTCGGCGACCGACTGCCGGTGTTTCCCTGCCCGATCGATCTTCCAGGTCCGGTAAGCCGGGTTTTCGAGATCGCCCGTCCGCACCTGTTGGTGCTGGTGGAAACCGAGCTCTGGCCCGAGATGCTTCACCAGGCGGGGCTGCGCGAGGTACCAGTGGCGGTCGTCAACGCGCGTCTGTCGCCAGGATCCTTTGCCGGCTACCGCCGGGTCGCCGGGCCCTTGCGGACGCTATTGGCACCGCTGGCGAAGGTGCTCGCCCGTACGGAGGCCGACGCTCGACGTTTTGTCGGCCTCAACGTGCCGCGGGAACGGATCGTTGTCTCGGGTAACATCAAGTACGACCTCGAGGTCGACCGGCGTCCGCTCGAATGGGAGGACGAAGTCCGCCGGGTCGCGGGCGATCGGTCGATCATGGTTGCCGGATCGACCATGGAGGGCGAAGAGGCGCAGATCCTCGACGCCTTGGCTGGTCTCGGGGCGGACGGTGCGACGCCGTTTCTGATCCTGGCGCCTCGCCACCCGGAGCGGTTTGAAGCGGTCGCCCAACTCCTTGCCGGTCGCGGACTCGTCTTCTCGCGCCGCAGCAGCGGCGTTGCGGTTCCCTCCGATGCCGGCGCATTCCTGATTGACACCATCGGTGAGCTCGCGCGCGCGTATCGACTGGCCACGATGGCGTTCATCGGTGGTTCGTTGGTGCCGACCGGGGGTCACAACCCGCTTGAACCCGCGGTCTGGGGCGTGCCGGTGCTCAGCGGGTCCCATGTCTTCAACTTCGACGAGGTCTATGACGAGATGACCAAGGCCGGCGGCGCGCGGCTGGTCGCCGACAGCGCCGAGCTGCGTGTCGCGATGGCGGCGTGGCTCGACGAGCCGGAGTTCGCGGTCGCCGCCGGCAACGCCGGGCGTGAGGTCGTGGAGCAAAACCGGGGGGCAACCGCGCGCACGGTTTCGGCTTTGCTCGAGCTTGTGCAGCGGGTGTAATCCGTGTTCTGGCGCTTTCTCCTTCTGCCGCTGGCCCCGATCTACCGCGGCGCGGTTGCCGCTCGGAGCACCGCGTATCGCCGGGGCTGGAGGCAACGCACGCGCCTCAAAGTGCCGGTGATCTCGGTCGGAAATCTGACATTTGGTGGCACCGGCAAAACCCCGACGGTGATCGCCCTGGCACGCGACCTCGTCCGCATGGGCCGGCGCCCGGCGGTCTTGACCCGTGGCTACAAGCGACTCGACGACAGACAGGCAGTGGTGGTTGGACCGGAACCGAGACAGATCGCCGCAGAGGTCGGTGACGAACCGCTCGAGATGGCACGCCGCCTCCCCGGGGTGCCCGTGATTGTCGACACGGACCGCGTCCGCGGCGGCGCTGAGGCCCTGCGTCTTGGGGCCGACGTGGTGTTGCTCGACGACGGCTTCCAGCATCTGCGGCTCGAGCGCGACCTCGATCTCGTGCTCATCGACGCCGGCGACCCCTGGGGTGGCGGCCGACTGCCTCCTCTGGGAAGGCTGCGCGAGCCTGTGACCGCGCTCGAGAGGGCGGGCGGTGTGGTCATCACCAAGGTGCCAGCCGAGTGGAGGCCGGCGGTCGCCGAGATCGAACGGGTGATCGATCGCGTTGCACCGAATCTTCAGGTCTTCGTGTCGCGGGTGCGCCCGAGCCGGGTCCACGTGCCGGGCGAGGGATGGCGAGAGCCCGAGGTACTGTCCGGCCAGAGGGTCATGGCGTTCGCCGCCCTCGGGCGACCCGGCGGCTTTGCCGAGACGCTCGCGGAGGCCGGCGCTGAAATGACCGGCGCCCGGTGGTTTCCCGATCACCACGTCTATACAGCTCAGGAGCTGTCCATGGTTGTCGACCAGGCGACGGCGGCTGCGGCAGTGCCAGTGACCACCGCCAAGGACGCGGTCAAGCTCCCGTCCGACGCCGGAGCGTGGGTGGTCGAGGTCGTGGTCGAGCCCATCGAGGGCAGCTGGAACGGACTCTGGCGGTTGTTGCCGGAGGTCAGATCGTGAGCAAGCGCCGCTCGGCCCTGCGCAATCACATCGAGTTTGCGGCCTTCCGCATCGCGCGTGGATTGACCGGTGTGCTCTCTCCCTCAAGCCTGGCGATGGTTGGAGACGTCATCGGCAACTTCTACGCCACCCTTCCCGGGCGGCGACGGCAGATCATCGATTTCAACCTCCACCTCGCTTTTCCGGCCATGACGGATGACGAGCGTCGCGGGTTGGCCTCTGCGGTGACGCGCCACCTCGCGCGCTCGGCCCTCGACGCGATCCGGCTCCAGCGACTGCGCCCGGAGGAGCTGCTGGCGGCGGTAGATATTGTTGGCTGGGACAACGCCGAGCGTGCCCTGTCGAAGGGCCGGGGTGTGTTCTTCCTCACCGCCCACATCGGGTCGTGGGAGGTTGCGGCACTGGTCACCGGCCTCAAGGTCGAGGCCGGGCTGTCAGTGGTCAACCGGCCGCTCGACAACCCGCTCCTCGAAGTCGAGCTCGACCGCCTGCGAAGGCTGTACGGCAACAACGTCTTCGGCAAACGCAACATCGTCCGCGAGGTCCTGGCTCAACTCAAGAAGGGTGGTGGGGTAGGGATCCTCATCGATCAGCGGGTCCGAGAGGAGCAGGGCATCGCAGTGCCCTTCTTTGACCACCCGGCCTGGACCTCGGGCATCCTCGCCCGCCTGGCCCGTAAAACAGGCGCGCCGGTGGTGCCGACCTTCGCCTTGCGCGATCAACCGGGGCACTACCGCCTGCGCTACGAAGAACCCGTAGTGGTGGATGACCTGTCCGAAACCGAGCTCGAGGATGTGCCGCTGACCGCCCGCTACATGGCGATCCTCGAGGCCGCCATCCGCGAGAACCCGGATCAATGGCTGTGGTACCACGACCGGTGGAAGCAATTCAGGTTGCGGTAGCACGCCGCCCATTTGGGGCGCTTCGCCGCATCGGCGAAACCGGTGCCACCCAGACATTCGAGATGCGAACCAGCATCGGCGACACTGGTGCCACTCTTCACATTGTTTACCCTGAGGGCGTTACTCAATTTGGAGGCGACGAAATCAAACAATGTGAAGAGTGGCACCTTGCGCGTCGAAGCGGGACGCGCAGCTAAATATCCTCACGCTCAAGAGGATGGGTGAGACAGTGCGGGCCGCCTCTCGCGCGCGACATTTCATAACTGTCGATGAGGAGGCAAACCCGCTCCTCGCCGTCGAGCCTCACCTCTTCGCGACCGAGCAGGACGTCCTCCGCCGGCAAGACGCGAAAACCCGAGCGGGCGAGCGTATCGGCGGTGGCGATGTTGCGGTCGTAGAGCACGATCGCTCCGGGCGCGAGGGCTAAGGCGTTGGCCCCGTCGGTCCACTGTTCGCGCTGCTGTGCCAACGGGTCGTCGTCGCCGCAGGAAATCGGCTGCAGATCGAGGCCGCGCTTGCCGAGCGTCTCCAACAGATGTCCGCGGTGGCGCGGAACGAGGTCAGATGATCCGAGATCGATCTCGTAGGTGTCGGCGAGCTGCGGCCCGTCGCCGCAGATCACCGGCTGAAAGACCAGGGCCGCGTCTCTGTCGACAATCGTGAAGACAGTGTCGAGGTGCATGTAGGCGCGGCGGGTCGGTAGGTGGACGATCTCCATCCAACGGGGACTGTTGTCGCGTTTGGCGAACGCCTCGGCAAGCAGCTCCACGGCGACCATGTTGGTCCGTTCCGAAACGCCGATGGCCACAACCTCCGGTGAGAGCACGAGAATATCGCCGCCTTCCAGACGCGGACGGTGGGGCCCGAAAAACTGGCCCGCCTCCCGGGCCTCACGCAGCGGGTCGAGGACCACCGGAGTGCCGGCAAGCTCGGCGTGAAAGCGAAAGATGCAACGGGTGAGCAGACCTTCACGCCAGCGCGCCGTGGTGGCCATGGCGGAGAAGATGACGCCATCGCCGAGAATCACTTGAGGATCTCTCTGGAAGCACCAGTTGGGCAGCGGCGGCAGCCGGAAGAGGTCTTCCACCTCGATCCCGCGGCAGCGGTCGCCTGCAAGGAGACCGGTGACGGCGATCGCCACCGCCTTCTCGGCCGATTCCGGCGGCTCGCCGGCGCGGAGCTCCTGTGGCGCCTCGGGCCGCAGACGCGCCCACAGCCAGGCTCGCGCCGCATCGTCAGCGAGCGATTCAGCAAGCAGAGCGTTGGCCTCGACCACTTCGATCCCGAGAAGCTGAAGGAGGCGGCGGAAGCGGCGGTGCTCGTCCCGGGCACGGTCGCCGAAGAGGATATCGTCGAACAGCAGCTCCTCCATCATTGGCGGCACCATACGGTCAACCTCGGGACCCGGCTCGTGCACCAGCACCTTTCGCAGCCGACCGATCTCGCTCGTGACATACACCATGTG
>CAYRFI010000128.1:0-11325 GCA_964423595.1 uncultured Thermoanaerobaculia bacterium
GATGAAGCCGGGGGTCGGCAGTCCGGCGTCGCGCACGATGCGCTTGGCGAGCGACTTGTCGAGGGTGAGGCCACAGGTCACCGGATCGGAGAATGTGTAGGGCTGGTCGAAGAGCTCGCACAGGGCCGGAACCTGGGATTCACGGGCGCGCCCGCGCAGGCCCTCGGCGACGTTGAAGACGAGGTCCCAACGTTTGCCGGCGAGGAATCGCGCCGCCAGGGCCCGTCCGCGCCCCACCCGCTCCACGCGGTGGCCGAGGCCGGTGAGGTTCTCCTCGAGGCCCGCAATCACTCCTTCGTCGTCGAACTCGGCCACCTCGAGCTTGCTGTGGCCCGCGGCGAGATACTCCTCTTTGCTGTCGTAGCAGAGGCCGATTGAAAGGTTCACCGTTCAACCCCTTTCCTGCGGGTCGATGTAGGTGAAAACATCGCCCGCCCAGTTTTGGAGCCGCCACGCGCTGTCGCCCCGTTCAACCACCGTTTCGGGCTGAAGTGGGATCTTTCCGCCGCCGCCTGGTGCATCCACCACATACGTAGGAACTGCGTAGCCGCTGGTGTGGCCTCGGAGCTGTTGCATGACTTCGAGGCCCTTGGCGATCGTGGTCCGCAGATGAGCGGTACCGACCACAGGATCGGCTTGATACAGGTAATAGGGACGAACTCGGATCTCGAGGAGCCCGTGGAAGAGCTTTTTCAAGACCGCTGCATCGTCGTTGATGCCCCGCAGAAGCACTGTCTGGCTGCCAAGGGGAATCCCGGCGTCTGCGAGGAGATCGCATGCCGCGCCCACCTCCGGCGTCAGCTCCGCCGGGTGCGAAAAGTGCAGCGAAAGCCACACCCGGTGGCGCCGCAGCACTGCGGCGAGCTCGGGGGTGATCCGCTGCGGCAGAAAGCTCGGGACGCGGCTGCCGATGCGCAAGAACTCGATGTGATCGATCTCGCGGATCGATGCCAGCAGGGTGTCGAGGTGGGCTTCCGACATCAGGAGTGGGTCGCCGCCCGAAAGCAGCACGTCACGGACTTCAGTGTGCTCGCGCAGGTAGTCGAGAATGGCTTCCATGCGCCGAGACAGCGGGCCGAGCGCACTGTGGCTGACCAGCCGCGAGCGTGTACAGTATCGGCAGTAGGAGGCGCAGGTGTCGAGGGCGAGTAGCAACACCCGGTCGGGGTATCGATGGACCAGGCCGTCAACAGCCGACGAGTGGTCCTCGCCGCATGGATCTTCCATGTCGCCGGTGCTGACTATGAATTCCGAAGCAGTCGGTACCACCTGGCGGCGGATCGGACAGGCCGGGTCAACGGGGTCCATGAGCGCCGCAAAGTGCGGCGTTACCGAGACTGCGAAGCGTTCGGCGCCCATGGCGAGGCCGAGCCTTTCGGCTTCGGTGAGGTCGAGATACGCCTCGAAGTGCTCGAGGCGGGTCATGCGATGGCGAAGCTGCCAGCGCCAGTCCGCCCAGCTCTCCGGATCGTAGCTCGCGCCGAAAACCCGGCATACGCGTTCTCGATCGCCGGAAGACAGTTCCTTCGCGGCGGCGTTGCGGGTGTTGTTCATCTCGTCGATACTCCTATTCGGATGACAGGAACCAAGCGGCATGGGCGGTGGTTCAACGCCTCCACCTGAATGGGTGGATCGTCGCAGCGCCAAGCGCTCGAGGGACCCCGAAGGGCGCGAGGACATGGCGGGTTTATCTCTGGGGGTGGGTTTCCCGTCGCCGCGGGCACGGCGAACTCATGGGACGCACTCTCGTGGGGTCACTGAAGGGGAGTTCCCCGACAGGGGAAGCAGGGGCCGTCCACCGGGACCGAGGCCCGGTAGGCGACCCGAGCCTACTGGGAGGCTCGTCGGAGGCGGAAACGCCTTTCATATTTCGACAGTACCTCCGTTTGCCGACTTGTCAAGAGGTTGAGGAATTTACCTTGAATTTTTTCCCCGATTCCGCTGGGGCACTTCAATGCCGAAGGTCTCCTCCCACAGCCCGGTGAAGAAGCTGCGGGCATTGCTGCCGAGGTTTTGGACCCTGTATCCGCCTTCCTGGACGACCAGCGTCGGGAGATGGAGGCTGCCCACCAATCTGCCGTTGGCCCGGAAGTCTTTTGCGCCGAGGCCCCACGTTCCGGTTGGGTCCTTGCGGCCGGTGTCGAACCCGAGGGCGACCACTAGCACCTCGGTTCCGAACTTCTCGATCCTGCGCAGGGCGCGGGTGAGGACCGTTCGATACCGTTCACCATTCACACTTTCCTCAAGCGGATAGTTGCGGTTTGCACCGATACCGTCACCAGCTCCGCGCTCGTCTGCGAATCCAGAAAAATAGGGGTAGGCGAAGTTCGGGTGTCCGTGGATGGACACGGTGAGGACATCGGCGCGTTCCCAGAAGATGTCCTGCTGGCCGTTGCCGTGGTGGTAGTCAAGATCGAGGATCGCGACTCTCGCCGAGGAGGACAGCTCTTGGGCGGCGATCGCCGCATTATTGAAGTAGCAGAAGCCACCGAACGCCCGCCGTTCGGCGTGGTGCCCCGGTGGCCTGACGAGGGAATAGGCGAGCCGCCGGCCAGCAAGCAGCGCGCTGGCGGCGGTCAACGTGCAGTCGACCGCGCGGCGAGCGGCGAGGTAGGAATTCCGGTTGAGCGGCGTAAAGGTGTCGATGCAGTAATAACCGGCGCGGACCTCGAGCTCCTTGGGCGGCCGAGCCGCGTTCCGGATCGGAAAGACATAGGGGTACACAGCCTTACCGTTGCCGACCCGTTCGCACACCCGTTTCAGATAGCGGACGTAGGCCGGATCATGAACGCCGTGAAGGTGGCGATCGGGGAATTCGCGCGGCGGAACTTCTTCGAACAACGATGTCGCGTCAATTTCTTGACGGATAGCTTTGATGCGCACCGGTGACTCTACATAGCCTTGTTCGCGCACATGGTGAATGAGGTGGCGGTCGTTGACGACCAATGCGATTCGCCGGTCTGGAGGCGGGGTGGGTGGCCAATCCGCCTCGGCGCGCGCTGGTTTGGTGGCGTACTTGAACGGTCGCAACCGGACCGGGTTGTCACGGAACGATGAGACAACATTTTGCACGTACTCCGGAGGGCAGAGACTCGTGTACTTGCGTTCGAGGATGGCCCGGACCGCCGCACGCATGGCCTTGCGCCCCGGTGCCTTTCCGGTGCCGAGGTCGTCCACCACGAGGTATGGAGGTTCTTCGTCGTCCGCGGTGAGCGGTGTTTCGTATTCGGTGCGGATCACGGGACGGGCGCCAAACCCCTCGTAGAAGCGCAGGCGGGCCGCGTTCTGGCGCCTCCTGGCCGGGTCAGGGCAGAGTTTCGGATCGTCCGGAAGACATTCGAAGAGAATACCCCAGGCGCCGTCCGCGAGGGCGTCCCTCCGAACTCTCTCGTAGAGGGTGCCGCCGAGACCGCTGCCGGTGGTACCCGAGCGGGTGGCGATGAGGTCCAGCCACACAAAGCCGAGGTCCGGCTCGTGGTAGACGAGTGCGAATGCCTTGACCGTGTTGCGCTGTGACTCGGCGACATACAGGATGGCGCGAAAACCGTGACGCACCGGAGATCTGAGTTTGTCGGGCAGGCTCAAAACCTCGTCTGGATCGAGGTCGGGAATGCGGTCAACCAGGATCGCCTGCACCTGTTCGATGGCCGCCCGATCGTGGGCAAAGATGCTGTCGTAAATCCTGCGGATTCGAAACACGGGACCTCCATCCGCCACGGAGGCGGGGCCATACGGTAGCACCATTGGCGCCGCCGTTAACTGGAATGGGGCTACTGCGATTCGACGCGCCGGAGCAGGGACAGGATCGATCTGCCGCTTCTTGAGATGATTACAGCTACCGATCCGCACGTGTGAAACGCAAAGTCGCAAAGAAAACGCAAAGAATATTTTTTGAGTTTTCTTGGCGCCCGGACTTTGCGTACTTTGCGTCTTACTCGCGGCCTTCGGCCGCGGTCACCCGCCGGAATGAGGGGGTGGCCGTATGCCTCCCACCCGCCCTCGAGACGACCCCCCGGCCACGGCCACTGGCCGCTTCCTCCGGCGTCTTCACGGTTACAAACTGGTTGCGGCCGGTTACATCGTTCCAGAGAATCAACGCCCCCCCAAAAAACCCGGACATGCAGTCCGGGCTTTTCATTCGATCAGAGGATTGCGCTACTCGGTGATCGGCTCGAGCGTCATTGGATCACGGAGCGGGACGTTCGTGATCTCGCCGAAATCGGTGAGTTTAGCGTCGTGCTCGGGGTGGCCCTTCATGATTTCCTCGATGTTGCCGACGACGAGCATGATCATCGTCGCGGGGTCGAGGTTTTTCTTCATCGCCTTCTGGATCTCATCGGCGGTGACAGCCGCAATGTTGTCGCGGTATTCGACCCAGTAGGAGTGATCTCGGCCGAGGATTTCGTCGATGGCATAGAGACCGACGATCTGTGCAGCGGAGGCGAATTGACGAGGGAAGACCTCGATGAAGGAGTTCTTGGAAACGCGAATCTCATCGTCCGATGGTGGCTGATTGCGCATCGCGTCGAGTACCTGAAAGAAGATTTCTGCAGCAAATGACACTGTCGATGACTTTGATTGGTAGTACGCGTCGAAGGTCCCGGGGATGGTGACGGGAAAGGACAGGCCGGAGCCGGCGCTATAGGCCAGGCCTTCGTCGGAGCGGATTCGCCTCACCATTCGCGATGTGAATCCACCGCCCCCGAGAATGTCGTTGCCGACCATCAGTGGGAACTCGTCCGGGTAGCCTTCCTTGAATCCGGGACGGCCGATGCTGACCCGGCCCTGGTTGACGTCGGGTTTGTTGACGACGTAGACCCCGGGCTCCGGAGTGTGGTCGGGTTGTGGGATCGCCGGCAGCGGCTGGCCCAGCGGCTCGAGGGAGCCGATGGTCTTGTTAAGGAGCGTCTCGAGCGCAGCGGGTTCGAAATCACCCGCCACCGCCACCACCAGGTTGCCAGACCGCACCAGCGAGCTCACGAACTCTTTGGAGTCACGGGCCGTGATGGCGTCGACCGAGGCCTGGGTCGCGAGCCGGTTCTGCCAAAAATCATCGCCGAAGATCAGGCGATTCCATTCGCGAGCCTCGATGTCGGAGGTGTCGTCGTTGCGCTGCTTCATCGCCTGAACGGCGTTCTCCTTGGCCTTGTCGAAGCGATCCTGCTGGAAGCGCGGTTTGGTGAGGACATCCATGAAGATCGCCATCGCCCCGTCGAGGTCCTTCGAAAGCAGGTTGAGGCTCGCAGAACCCCAGACGTCGCCGATATTCGTACCGAGGTTGGCGGCGAGGAAGTCGAGCTCCTCGTCGAGCTCCTGGGCGGTGCGATCGCCGGCGCCACCGCTGCGCCAGGCGGCAGCCGTGATGCCGGCCAGGCCCTCCTTGCCGACGGGCACGAGGTAGCGCCCACCGTGGAAGTAGACGGTGATGTTGATGAGCGGGAACTGCTTGTCCTGCTTGGCGTAGACCGGGGTGCCGTCGGCGAGCTCGAAGCGGAGCGAGCCGGCGTCGGGTACGTCAAAGGTCAGCTCGGGGAACTTCAGCTTCTCGGGACGGTCGGGAATGTCGGCCGCGAACGCGGTGGCTGCGGCGATCAAAACCAGAAAGGTCAACAGGTTCGTTGTGCGTCGCATCTCACTCCTCCTCTCCGGCGGCCGCCCGGAGTTCTTCGATCCGTTCGGTCGCCCTCTTGATGATCAGCTCGATCGCCGGCTGGAACTCGGGTGGGGCCTGCGCCTTCATGGCCTGCATCTGTGCGAGCCCTTGCTCGAGCTCGGCCGGGTCCTCGACCTCGGCGATCTGCGCCAGCGCCGATTTGGCCATCGCCTTGGCCTGGCCGCTGAGCGCGGCCAGCTCGGGATCTTCCTGCGAGCCCTCCTTGCGGAAGTACCAGAGGACGTTCCGTCCGGTGTCGGTGAAGTAGGTGTTGGCGACCCGCTGCACGTCTTCGGCGGACACAGCCTCGTATTTGGCGGTCGATTCGTTGAGGAACCGCCAGTTGTCCCACACGTCGTAAAGCATCAGCTGGAGCATGAGGAAAAAGTTCGACTGCAGTCGCCGGTATGAGTCGGCGAGCGACTGGTTCTTGACCTTTTGCAGCTCGTGCTCGGGCACCGGCTCGGTCTTGAGGCGTTCGATTTCAGCGAGAAGGGCCTCCTCGACCAACTGGTGGTCGACGCCCTCTGCGAGGTCGGCGCCGATCTCGAGGGAGCCGCCGTATTTCAAAGGAGAATGGTCGGCGTAGGGCTCACCTGTCGCGATCTGCTCCTCCTCGACCAGCGATTTGTAGAGCCTCCCGGTGCGGCCGGAGAGGATCGCCTCCATGATGTCGAGCGCGTAGAAATCCTTGTTCGCGAAGGGCACGGTGTGCCAGCGGATCTGGACCGACGGGTTCGTGTCGGCCAAGGCCGTCATCCGTCGCTCCGCGAGCTGCTCGATCTCCTCGGTCACCACAGGTGGGGGCGGGTTTTCGCCGCGTGGAACGCGACCGAAGTACTTCCTCGCGAGGGCGAGGGCCTCCTCGGGATTGAAGTCGCCGACGAGCGCCGCAGTGATGTTGTTGGGCGCGTAGTAGGTCGCGAAGAACTCCTCGGCCTGGCTGCGGGTGATCGACTCGACGTCGGAGGGCCAGCCGACCACCGGGTGGTGGTACGGGAGCGAACTCCAAAACATGAAGTCGAACTGCTCCTCGAACCTCGCCACCGGGTCGGACTCGGTGCGCATCCGGCGTTCCTCCCTCACCACGTCGCGTTCGGTGTAGAACTCGCGGAAGACCGCGTTGAGCAGGCGTTCCGACTCCATCCAGAACCACAGCTCGAGCTTGTTGGCGGGAACGTTGACAAAGTATAGAGTCCAGTCATAGTTGGTGCCGGCATTGAGGCTCGAACCTCCGGCCTCGGTGTAGATCTGGTCTAACTCGTCCTTGACGATGAAATGCCTCTGCTCGTCCTGAAGTACCTTCATGTGTTCGCGCAGCTCGGCCAGGCGCTCAGTCTGGTTCTCCGGCAGATAGATGCTGCCGCTCAGCTCGCCACGGCGCTTGGCCTCGCGCATGAGTTCGTACTCGGCCTCCATCTCGAGGCGGATGGCGTCGAGCCGGGCCATAATCTCGGACTCGGCTTCGAAGTCCGAGGTACCGATGGTCGCGCTGCCCTTGAACATCATGTGCTCGAAGAGATGGGCGATACCGGTGGCTCCGACCTGCTCGTTCACCGAGCCGACGTGGGCGACCCATCCGGCCGACACCGTCGGACTCTCGTGGCGCTCCACCATCAAAAGCTTCATACCGTTGTCCAGAAAGACCTCCTGGACCGGCACGTTGGCATCCTGTGCGACGACTGGGAGGCCGTACAGCAGGGCCATTACCGTCACGAGGGCGATCGTTGATCGTCGCCAAAGACTCATTGTCTGGCTCCTTCCTTCGATGTTTTCAGAGTCTGGTTGCATATTCGAGTAATCGGCATTCCGAGTCCGATTTCCGGTTTGGGGCTCGAAAGCCCGGAGAATCGGCGCCCTCAGCCCGCAGATGATACTACGGCGAAGAGCAGCGCGGGTTTTTCACCCGCGCCGAGCGTTCAGCTTTCAGCTATCAGCAAACAGCAATCACCCTACGAAACGACGTCTTGTCGGGCGTGGGTGGGGGAGCTGACAGCTGACGGCTGATCGCTGACTGCTTTGGGACCTGGACAGTCGACGTGCGGAATTGTACCGTGCAAGTCTCGGAGGCATTTGTGAAGGACCTGTTGCTGGCACTGGATGTGGGGAACACCAACACCGTTGTCGGTCTCTTCGAAGGTGACGCGCTGCGAACACGCTGGCGCCTGACGACCCACGCCGAGCGCACAGCGGACGAGGTCGGGATGTGGCTCCACCAGCTTCTGCGATGGGAGCAGGTGGCTCCTGGAGATCTCGTCGACGTTGCGGTCTCCTCCGTTGTGCCACCGATGGATCCGCGGCTGAGGGAGGGTGTCCGCCGTTATCTCGACAAGGACGCCTTCTTCGTCGAGCCGGGAATCCGCTCCGATATGGAACTCAAGGTCGATGCGCCGCGGGAGCTCGGCGCCGACCGGTTGTGCGACGCAGTGGCGGCATACGCTGAGCATGGCGGCCCGTGCCTGGTCCTGGACTTCGGGACCGCAGTCACCTGGGAGGTGGTTTCGGCCGAGGGCGAGTACCTCGGCGGCGCAATCGCCCCGGGCCCCGGCGTCACCGCCGACGCCCTGACCTCGAAGACTGCCAAGCTGCCGAGCGTCGCGATGGAGCCGCCGCCGAGGGTCATCGGCAAGGGCACGGTGGACAGCATCCAGTCGGGGCTCTTCTACGGTTACCTGGGGCTGATCGAGGGGGTAACCCGCCGGATCCTCGACGAGCTCGGCGAGGCGACGGTGATCGCGACCGGCGGTCTCGCGCAGGCCTTTGCGAGCCACACCAATCTGATCCAGTACGTCGAGCCTGACCTGACGCTGCACGGTCTCCGCATCCTGTGGCGGCTCAACCGAATGGAGGCGGGTTGACTGCGTCCGCCATGAAGAAGGAGACGCGCCGCAGGATCCGCACGCGGGTCGAGGAGAAGCTGCGGCCGCTAACTCTGCCCAACTTCATCACCATGATGCGAATGGCGATGGTGCCGTTCTTCGTTCTCGCGGTCTCGGAACGCGATTTCAGCCTCGCCCTGTGGATCCTCGTCGTCGCGGGTCTTACCGACGCCTTCGACGGTTTCCTCGCCCGGCGCATGGACATGCGGTCACTGATCGGAGCCTACCTCGATCCGATCGCCGACAAGCTGCTGATCACCGTCGCCTACATCGCCCTCACCATTCCCCTCGGCCAGGAAGTGGTAATTCCACTGTGGCTGACGATTCTGGCCCTGTTCAGGGATTTCGTGATCATGCTGGTGGCCGGGGTCCTGTACATCGTCGAGGGCCTGCGCGAGTTCCCACCCTCGCCACTCGGCAAGGCAACGACCTTTGCCCAGGTTGTGACGATCGCGGTGGTGCTGCTGGCCAACGAAATCCCGGTCCCATGGTGGATACCCGAGACCTGCTTCTACGGTTCTTTTGTCCTCGTGATCGTGTCGGCGTTCAACTACATCTATCGGGTCAGCCGGTTTGTCGACGAAGCGCGTCTGGCACGGGAGCAGGAGGGCGCCAATGAGGATGGACCAGCAGATGAATGAGGAATGAGGAATGAGGAATGCCGCCCACCCAACTCCTGTAACGATCACGTTCTCTTGGGGGGTGGTAGGGAATTCCCAGCTCCTCATTCCTAACTCCCAATTGGGGGGATGGGCGGCTAGGTTATTGTCTCGGGAGGCGTGAACTCCGGCATGATGCCGTTCAACACCCTGATGACGTCACGGGCGATGGTCTTTTCCTCGTTAGTCGGGACGACGAGGACGCGCACGTGCGAGGCATCGGTCGAGATTTCGGCCTCGTCACCGCTGGCGGCCGCGTTGCGGTCACGGTGGAGCTCGATGCCCATGAACTCGAGACCCTCGAGGGACGCCTCGCGGACCTCCGGAGACCGTTGGCCGATGCCGCCGGTGAAAAAGACGGCGTCAACCCCGCCCATCGCGGCCGCGTAACCCGCAATGTACTTTTTGAGGCGGTAGCAGAACATCCGGAAGGCGACGTCGGCCCGCGCATGGCCACCGGATCGGGCTTCGATGATCTCGCGCATATCCGACGAGACGCCCGACACACCGTAGAGGCCGGAGTGCTTGTTGAGCATGGTGTTGACCTGGTGGAGGGTGAGTTCTTCCATCGCCAACAACCAGGGGACGATGGCCGGATCCATGTCGCCTGACCGGGTGCCCATGATCAGGCCCTCGAGAGGGGTGAATCCCATGGACGTATCGATGCTCTTTGCGTGGTCGACCGCGGCCAGCGAGCACCCGTTGCCGAGGTGGACGCTGATCAGCCTTTTGTCCTCGCGCTTCCAATCCAGAATCTGGCAGCCGCGGAAGGTGACGAACCGGTGCGAGGTGCCGTGGAATCCATACTTCCTCAGGTGGTGCTTCTTATAGAGCTGGAAGGGAATCCCGTAGAGGAATGCGTGGGCCGGCATCGTCTGGTGGAAAGCGGTGTCGAAGACGGCGATGTGGGGAATATCGGGCATCGCGGCGTGCGCGGCGTGGTAGCCGCGCAGGTTGGGGGGGTTGTGGAGCGGAGCCAGCACCGAGCAGGCCTCGATGTTGTCGACGACCTCGGGAGTAATGAGCACGGACGACGCGAAGGCCTCACCGCCGTGCACGACCCGGTGCCCGACAGCTCCGATCTCCTCTACCGAATCCAGAATACCGTGCTCGGGGTCGACCAGAATGCGCAACACCCACTCGATGGCGGTCCGGTGCTCGAGGATCTCCCGATAATCCTGGTAGGCCTTGCGGTCCGGCACTTCGAGCAACAGCCGAGAGTCGGAGAGCCCTATTTTTTCCACCAAACCGACGGCCAGGGTCAGATCCTGATGGGCGTTCATGCGTTCAAGGTCGGTCTCGATGATCTGGAACTTGACTGAAGACGATCCACTGTTGAGGACGAGAATTTTCATGGGATTCCTATCCGAGGCCCGGCTTATCGTCCGGGAGGCGGTCCGTTCGCCGGCCGTTTTCGTCGTATTCAAAGAAGCCTCGCCCGGACTTGGTACCGTGGAGACCGGCGCGCACCAGCCGTTTGAGGAGCGGACACGGCCGGAAGCGGGGCTCGCCGCTCTCCTGGTGCAAGTGCTGCATCCAGTTGAGGACCCGATCGAGGCCGGTACGGTCCGCCCACTCGAGCGGCCCGATGCGGAACTCGAAGCCCATTTTCATCGCCAGATCGACCTCGGCGGCCTCAGCCACGCCTTCCATCACCACGTGCATGGCTTCGTTGATCAGCGGCAGGAGCAAGCGGGTGGTTACAAAACCCGGCATCTCGAAGACCTTGATCGGGATCTTCCCGAGAAGGCGGGCGAAATCGATCGCCCGTTCATAAACCTGTTCGCTGGTCAGCTGGCCGCGGACGACCTCGACCACCCGCGTCGTGGTGACCGGGTACAGAAAGTGCATTCCAACGATGCGTTCAGGGCTGTTGTTTTGAGCGGCGAGTTCGGTGATCGACAAGGTCGATGTGGTCAGGACGATGGGGTGTTCGGGCGGCATCCGGCGGTCGAGCTCGCGCAGGATCTGACGTTTGAGACCGAAATCCTCCTGGACGGCCTCGAGCGCGAGGTCACTGTCGGTGGCGCAGTCGAAGTGGGTCACCCACGTGATTCTTGAGAGGATCGCCTTTTTCTCCGAGCCGGTGAGGGCGAACCGCTCGATGGAATGGTCGAGCGATCGCTCGAGGGCC
>CAYRFI010000129.1:0-11233 GCA_964423595.1 uncultured Thermoanaerobaculia bacterium
CTCTACCAGCGCGCCTGCGAACTGATGCCTGCAGGGGTCAACTCCCCGGTGCGCGCCTTTCGCTCGGTCGGGGGCGACCCGATCTTCATCCAGCGCGGCCTCGGTTGCCACGTCCTCGACGTCGACGGAAACCGATATATCGACTACGTGGGCTCGTGGGGCCCCCTGATTCTCGGCCACGCTCACCCCGATGTGGTCGAGGCCGTGGCGACGACTGCCGCCGGCGGGCTCAGCTTCGGCGCTCCCTGTCGCCAGGAGATCGAGCTGGCCGAGCTCGTTGTGTCGGCAGTTCCGCACCTGGAGATGGTTCGATTCGTTTCCTCTGGCACCGAAGCCGTGATGTCCGCGATCCGCCTCGCCCGTGGCGCCACCGGACGCGACACAGTCGTCAAGTTCTCGGGTTGCTACCACGGCCACGCTGACCATCTGCTGGTCGCGGCGGGCTCCGGTCTCGCGACCTTCGGCACACCTTCTTCGGCAGGGGTGCCCGAGAGCTTCGCCAGCCACACCGCCGTCCTACCGCTCGACGACGATGAGGCGTTTCTCAACCTGATGGAAGATCGCGGCAGTGAAATCGCGGCGGTCATCATCGAGGGCGTGCCCGCCAACGCCGGCCTTCTCGTCCAACGTCCCGAGTTCATGGGTCTTCTTCGCGAAGAGTGCGACCGCTACGGTGCCCTCCTCATCCTAGATGAGGTCATTACCGGCTTCCGTCTCGGCGCTGGCGGAGCCGCTACCCACTACGGGATCGATCCTGACCTCGCCACCTACGGCAAGGTCATCGGTGGCGGCATGCCGGTTGGCGCATACGGCGGTCGCCGCGAGCTCATGGAGCAGCTGGCTCCCCTCGGTCCGGTTTATCAAGCAGGCACCCTTTCAGGCAATCCAGTGGCCATGGCGGCGGGGGCGGTGACGCTCAGAGCCCTGCTCGCCGACGGCAGCGCGGCCTACGCCGAGCTCGAAAAGCTGGGCGCCCAGCTCGAGTGGGGTTTCCGCGACGTGCTGGCGCGGCTGAACGCCGACTGGTCGGTCGCCCGGGTCGGGTCGATCCTTTGGTTGGCCCTTCAAGGGGGTGATCCGCCACGAAGGTATGAGGACATTCGGCCCGAATCGGCCGAGACCTTTGCCGCTCTGCACACGGCGATGCTCGATCGCGGAATCATGATGGCGCCTTCGGCCTATGAAGTGATGTTCGTCTCGCTCGCCCACGGCCCCGGCGTCATCGACGAAACGATCGAGGCCTTCGAAGGAGCGGTGAAAGCGATCACATGAAGAAATCAGGAATGAGGAATGGGGAATTAGGAATTCCCACCCGCCCCCCCAGTGATTTTGTCGAGTCTGTTGCGGGTGGATGGGCGGCATTCCTAATTCCTAATTCCTACTTCCCAATTCGGTCCACCGCGTATCTTGAGGAGCGTTGCCGATGAACCGTTTTCTCCGCGCTTGTCGGAGGAAGGCGGTGGACCGTCCCCCGGTATGGGTCATGCGTCAGGCCGGGCGCTATCTGCCGGAGTATCGCGAAATTCGACGCGAGGCGGGCGACTTCCTGACGATGTGCCACACGCCCGAAATCGCAGCCGAAGTGACACTGCAACCGATCCGGCGATTCGGCCTCGATGCGGCGATCGTCTTCTCGGACATTCTCACCCCGCTCGTTCCGATGGGTGCCGAACTCACCTTCAACCCAGCACCCCACATCAGTAACCCGGTGCGCTCCCCGGGGGACCTCGACAGGCTTCGGGTTCCGGAGCCCTGGAGCGGGACCGAGTACCTCTCGGAAACCCTCGAACGGGTGAGCGGCAGTCTCGACGACGACACCGCACTGATCGGTTTCTGTGGCGCGCCGTGGACCCTGGCCTCCTATTTCGTTGAAGGTGTCACCTCGAAATCGTTCACCAAGATCAAGTCTTTCGCATACCACCACCCGGAGGATTTCGACCGCCTGGTGGATCTGCTGGCGGATGCGATGGCCGCCTACCTCAAAACCCAGGTCGAACACGGGGCTCAGGCGGTGCAGGTTTTCGACTCCTGGATCGGCGCTCTCTCGGCCGACGACGCTCGCCGCTGGGCCCTGCGACCCGCCCGTCGCCTGCTGGAGGCTACAGTCGATCTTGGCGTGCCCCGAATCTACTTCGCCAACGGCGGCGCCCATCTCCTCCACGATCTTCCGGATCTTCCGTGCGAAGTCTTCGGGCTCGACTGGAGGGTCGATCTGCAACGTGCGGCCAGGGCGTTACCGGACCACGCCCTTCAGGGCAATCTCGATCCCGGAGTCCTGATGGGGCCCGACACGGAGATTGCACGGCGGACCCGCGCGATGCTCGAGATGGCCCCCCGGCGGGGCTACATCGCCAACCTTGGGCACGGCATTACGCCGGACGTTCCCGTCCACGCGATGGAGACCTTTGTGCGGACGGTGCAAGGGTTCCGTTATGAAAAATGATTTCGGATTTCGAATTTCGGATTTCGAATTTCCGCCCACCCTCCCTCAGTCTGCACGTGTTTGGGCACGAAAAATCCGAAATCCGAAATCCGAAATCCGAAATTGGCACGGTTTCCCGGAGCAATCGACATGACACTCGACGTGTCCGGATTGACGCCGGATCTGCTGGCCAAGTACGACCGTCCCGGTCCGCGGTACACCTCGTATCCGACGGCGCCTCATTTTTCTCCCGAGTTTGACGAGGCCGCGTATCGGGGACGTCTCGAGCTCGCGTCGAGGCGCGCGGAAGAGCCGCTCTCTTTGTACGTGCATCTGCCGTTCTGCGAAGCGCGCTGCACATTCTGCGGATGCAACGTGGTGATCTCGCCGCGCCATGGGCCCGAAGTGGCCTATCTCGAAGCGGTAGCTGTCGAGCTCGATCTCCTGCATGAAGCCCTCGCGCCGCGCAACATGCTCAGCCAGCTCCACTGGGGCGGAGGGACACCGACCTATCTTTCGCCCGCTCAGTGCCGACAGCTGTTCAAAGCCATTACTTCACGCTTCAGGCTCACTGCTGACGCCGAGGTCGCGCTGGAAATCGACCCCTGCGTGACAACCATGGAACATCTCGCGACACTGCGGGATCTCGGTTTCAACCGGCTCTCAATGGGACTCCAGGATCTCGATCCGGCGGTGCAGGCAGCGGTGGAACGCGTGCAGCCCCTCGAGCTCACCCGCGAGCATGTCGAGGAGGCCAGGCGCCTCGGATTCGATTCGGTCAACATCGACCTCGTCTATGGCCTGCCGCTACAAACAGAGGACTCCTTCCGGAGCACCGTTCGCCAGGTCATCAACGCGTTGAATCCCGACCGCGTTGCGTGCTTCTCCTATGCCCACGTCCCCTGGATCAAGCCCCACCAGCGACAGCTCGAGCGATCACCGATGCCCAGCGGCTGGGAAAAATTTCACCTCTTCGTCGGCGCCGCCGACGAGTTCTCTCGCGCCGGATATCGGTTTATCGGTTTCGACCATTTCGCCCGGCCAGACGACGAGCTCGCGAAGGCCCTCGATGAAGGCAGGGTCCACCGCAACTTCATGGGCTACACCGTTCAGCCGGCCTCCGACCAAATCGGCGTCGGAGTGACGTCTATCGGCGATGTCGAAGGTGCTTACGCCGCCAACGAAAAGAAGCTCGCGCGATACCAGAAAACGGCCATCGACGGTCACTTGCCGATCGAACGAGGCATCCTTCGAACCCCCGAGGACGAGCTCCGGCGTGACGCGATCCACCGCCTCATCTGTGGCCTCAAGCTCGACTTTGACTGGATGGAGAAACGATACTCGATCGATCCGCGTGTGCACTTCGCGGCCGCGCTGGACGAGCTCGAAGAAATGGCGGCCGACGGATTGGTCGAGGTTGACGACGCTGGGATCGAGGTCACGAACCGTGGTCGCTTTTTCCTTCGCAACGTGTGCATGCCGTTCGACAGCTACCTCGAGACGGACACTGACCGCCCGACCTACTCGCGAACCGTCTGATTCACCAGGTGGCGAGGTCGGCGCCGCCCGGATCGGCAACCGTGCAATCCGGCACCAGGCGGTAGAGATAGAGCCCCGATCCGCTCCAAAATGGATCCAGGCATCGCCCACAGAAGTCTGCAAGTCGATCACCGACAGCCGCCGCGCGCACCACAAAGAATCGATCATTGCCGCGCAGCTTCGCACTCCGGGCGGCCTCCCAACGATTCGCCAGGACGTGAGTCACACCCATCTGCGCGAGGCGATCTGCAAGATCCTCCGCACCTTGCGATTCGCGGGCGAGATCGAGCAACCAAGGATCACGATAGGGATCGCTGAACACAACTGGACGGTCGAAACCGAGGGCACGAGCCTCAGCTACCATGAACACCAGAGCTTCTTTGTCGAGCGCCGCCACGGGCTCGAACGCAGGCGTTGAGCTCACCCAGCGGGCCAAAACACTGTCAATTGGTACGACCCCCAATGCGCTCCCCAGACGTTGGTATCCGATCGGCGTCACAGTTCCGGCGAGGTTCACCGCGATCACGACTGCCACCGCCACGATCACCGCAGAGCGAAGACCCGACGGTATCCGATCCCTCAAAGACGCCATCGACCCGCCGAGGACTGCGGCCGCGGGCACCAGCACCGGCACCAGATACCGGCTCACGTGCATCGTCATGAGCCAAAACCCGACGCCTGAAAGAACACCCGCGGCGAGCGCGGTGACACCCGGCAAACGGTGGATCTGAGGCCACATCACAGCGACCAGCACCAGCGCGATATAGGCGAAACCGATCGACGGAAATCCATCGATCGAAGCGGAGAAGCTTCCGAGGTCGAGGCCGCTGACGATGTGGTGGAATGAAGTGGTGAGACCGGAGAGCGTCGCCGAGAACCCACTCGAAGTGTCGGCGGGCAGACGCAGCGTTCGAGCGAACACCTCGTTCGCGAACGGAAACAGAGGGTTTCCCGTTGCCAGGAGATTCCGGATCGCCCACGGGGAGAACGTCGCCGCGGCGGTCGCGAACGCAATGGATGAATGGCGAAAAAGAGACCGAATCGAGGTCTCGCGGCTCCACGGGCGGTGGAGGATGACCGTACCGACGGCAAGAGGGATTGCCACCGTTCCGAGGGCGATGTATTTCGTCCCGACCGCGAGGCCGACACACACCCCGGAAAAGGCCCACCACCGGGCGGGCCTCGCCCCATCCTCCCTGGTCTTCAGCAGAGTGATCCAGGCTCCGGCGGCGAACATCGCCAGCACCAGGTCGGATCCCGCGGTAGTCGCCAGGTGCAGGATGACGGGCGTGGTCGCAAAGATCCAGATGGCCCAGATTCCAGAGGACCGCGTCCCGGATCGATTCGCCAGCAATGCAACGGCCAGGACCGTCACCACCCCACTCCACCAGTGCAGGATCTGCGCCGACCACGGTCCGAGTGTATCCAGCCCAAACGCGTACAGCAGGCTCGAATTGACCGGCATGAATGAATACCAGTCGTGGGGAAGGCTATGAATCGATCCGCTCTGCAACCAGATCCACGGAAAGCCCAGATGCTGGTGCCACTGATCGTAGAACGGAGAGACAACCGTCGCGATCAAGGCAGTGACACCGGCGAGCCCGATCAGGGGGCCAACTCGAAGATCAATGGCAGGCCGCGGCATCGGTCGGCGAACGATATCGACGACGCCTGCCACCGCCCACGCCAACACCGTGATCAGCATCGGCCAGGGGCGGAACAGGCCGACCACAGAAAGTCCAGCCGCGCTCGCAACGAGCACTGCGGTGCCGGCGATCATGGCCAGCACCTCGCTCTCCCAATCCCGATCGCCATGACCCGTGAGGCGCCGTACCAGCGGTCGTCCGGAGCCGAGGACGGCCAGCGCCCATACGACGATCCATACCGCTCCGGCGACAATCCCTGCGAAGGGTCCAAAGCCTTCGGCGGCATCGGCACGCCACAACACGAACGCCACGCCCAAAACAAGCGCTGCGAGCGCCAGACCAGTCCGTGGGTCGACACCCGAGAGTTGTTGATCGCCGTCGGAAAGACGTTCCCTCGAAGCGCCGAGACCGTGCGACCCCGGCGCGATCATGGCGACCCCCCCTCTCGATCACCGGCCCTGTTCGATGGGTTCGCGATCGAGGGTTGCGACGTTCGAACGACGTGGGTCAGCACACACCAGACGAACTTCGGCCATTGCCGCCAAATCTTGATGTGGCTCTTGCCGTGCTGGCGGCGGTACTCGTGAGTAGGGATGTTCGTCACCCTGTAACCGGCGAGGAGCATTTTCATGACCATTTCCTGCTCGATGGTGTGAATGTCCTCGCAAAGACCCACCTCGAGGGCCGCCTCCCTTCGCACGGCGCGGAAGCCGTTGAGCGTGTCGGTGAGCTCCACGCCCCAGCGCTTGTTGATGGCTATGTTCATCGAGATATTGCCGATTGTGCGCACCAGCTGACCGACGGTGATCGACAGCTCTTCCGAGCCCCCGGTGAACCGGGAGCCCACGCACAGATCCGTGTCACCGGCTCCAATCGGCTCCACCAAACGGGGTATGTCGGCAGGATTGTGGGATCCGTCCGCGTCCATGAAGACCACAACCGGTTCGCGGACAAGCGACAGACTGGCTCGGATCGCCGCCCCCTTGCCGTTGCCCGGATCGGCGTAGACCTCTGCTCCCTCGGCGCGTGCGCGCTCGACCGTGAGGTCGGCCGAGTGGCCGTCCATCACCACCACCCTTCCGCAGTACCGCCCCGCACCCGAAACAGCCTCGGCGATGGATGGCTCTTCGTTCTTTGCCAGAATCACGGTCACGACGGAGTTCAGAGGTGATTCGTTCACGGTCGGCAACTACCTGCCGGTGTGGCGGAATACGAGAATCTTCACTGATCCCCGTGCCGGACGACACCGCGCTGCATGAGGTTGTTGAGGAGCAGCTTGTTCTCGAGCTCCGAACCCGGAATCATCTTCAGGATCTCACCCAGCGAGTACGAGCCGTTGATCCGTGACAGCAGAAAACCTTCCTGCGGGCTGCAGGTCAGCGAGGTGAGCTCGGTCGCGGGGATCGCGAGCTCGAGGACGGCCGAGCTGGTCAATTTGAGCTCTCGCGCGGCGTCCTCGAGTTTTTTCTGGACCTCGTCTGCCTGTTTCGTGACGTCCGGTTCGGAGGTATATTTCTCGCGGATTTCGCCGAGCCGTTGGAAAGCGGCCAGCAGGTCTCCTTCGGCCATCATCTCCTCGACCTGGTGGATCATGGTCATCCAGGATCCCCTCGAGAAACCCGGGATGGCGGTAATCTCGTCGCCCGGTGCGCGCACCTCGAAGAGTCCGTGGGCCATGCCCTGGTAGACAAACATCAGGACGTGGAAGAACGCGAGTCGATTTGCCAATGCGATGCGTTCGATACTGTTTTCGTCGTTGATCTCGCGCAAGATGTTGAGCTCGATCTCACCGAGCTGTTCGACGTCGACTGCTTTGACGAGCTTTGGAATATATGTTTCGTCCGGAATGTGCTCCGTGCAACGCGCCCACTCGTCCTTGCGCCGGACGCCCTCGAGCACGATCATTTCGACCGGCAAGTTGAGCGGTTGAAACTTCTTGGCCGGCAGGATGTTCTCGAGGAACCGGAAATCACCCTGCTGCCACAGGAAGAGCTCGTAGATGGTTTCTTCGGTCTTCACCTGCAGGATGTGCTGAAGATCTTCGCGGCTCAAGCGCCCGATGATCACCAGGAGCTCGCCGAGGAGGGTCCCGTGCTGCTCCTGCATATCGAGAAGCTCTTGCAGCTCTTCGTCGCCCAAAAGGCCCCAGCCAACCAGGTAATAGCCGAGGAACTCCTTCGGATTTTCCGAAGAAGCGGCCGCGATCAGACCGTCGCGAAAGTAGATCTTCTTGTTGTGGGGCTCCCCCTCAACCGACAGAGTGCCGGTCTTCCGGCTCTGAGAGACCCATTGCAGCAGGTCCGCAAACGGCATTGTTCGGAGATTGCCACTGATCGACAACTGAGACACTCCGGCATCGCGATGGTAGACAAACAGCCTCCGGACGAGGCCGGAGGGACTCGGAGAAAAACTCCCAAAATGTGTCGAGCCCGTAACTTACGGCTCAGGGAAATTATATCATGCCGGCCCGGGTCCCGAGACGACGAAAAGGGAGGCCGGGAGGCCTCCCCGATGGTCGGTTTTGTGCTCCCTCCCTTCGATTACTCGAGCCGGAAATTGACGGTGAGATTGTAGTAGACCCCTACCGGTTTGCCGTCGCACAACGCCGGTTCGAAGAGCCATTGTCGGACCGCGTCGACCGCCGCTTCCGACAGCCGGTCGTCCGGCGACTCGAGAACCCGTATGTCATCCACCACGCCCTCTTCGGTGATCACTGTCTCGACGATCACCATCCCCATGACTCTTTCGTCGCGCGCATCCGGAGGGTACGCGGGGTTGATCTTCTCCACCACCACCGGGGCGGTGATCTCGTCGCAGATGGACTCCGCCGAAACCATTTTGAGCTTCGGTTCGGAGCCTTCTGGCTCCCCTCCTTCAGCCTTCTCCGTCGCTGGTGGATTCGACATCGAAAGCTCCGGCTGGGCAACATTGACAAATGAGTTGGCGCCGACCACTCCGACTGCGGCGAGCGAGATGGAAAGGACGAGGACGCTGAACACGATTCTGGCATTCGACATCGGAATCTCCTCTTTCAACCACGCCACGCGGTCCACCAGGTCGCACCTGCCCAGAAATGGCACCGCCATCGCGGCGACAGGCTGTTGACTGGAGCACACAACACGCCAAAGGGCATCGAGATACTGGCGCCGTTTTCCGGTCAGCCGCACGGTGTCCGCATCGACGACCTGCTCGCGGCTGAGCGCGATTCGCGGGAGGATCAGCCACACCGCCGGGTGGAACCACACAACGGCGCGCAGCACCTCTTCGACGAAGGTGATCGGCCAGTCTCGCCGCCGCACATGGAGGAGCTCGTGGCACGCCACGCCCTCCTGCTGATCGGCAGAAAGAGCGCAAAAAGAACCCGGCAGCAGCACCGCCGGCCGTAACCAACCAAAGGTCAGAGGTGCGGTCAGCCGGTCGCTGACGAGGAACGGCACCTCGAGCCCGAGCCGTTCGAGGATTCTCGATACCGGCGCCGGTGTCGGAGCGAGCGGCTGTGCCTGCCGTCGACACCTGTTGAGATACCTGAGGCCAAGGACAAGCCGGAGGATGCCAAGAGTTGTGACTCCAGCGGCGATGAGGAGCACGACCTGCCAGCTGAGCCCCAGCACCGTCGCCGGCAGCGCGGTTGCCACCACCGACTCCATCTGCAGCCCCTCGAGCGTCATGTATGGGAGCGGTGCCTGAGGGGCCCATTCGAGTGGAGCAAGTGGTAGGAGCAACACAACGATCAGAAGCACACGCCAGTAGATGAGCAGCGTCCTGGGATGACGGAGGCGGATGAGCCGCGGCAGCAGCAGACCGACAACCAGCAGGAGCCCACTCTGGAGGGCATAGGACAGGACGGCGGTCGCGGTGTCGTGGAGGTTCATTCGGTCTCCCTGATCATGCGCGCGATCTCATCGAGATCTTTCTTCGAGATTTTTTTGCCCTTGACCAGGCTGACGACCAGCGGAGCGGCCGATCCCTCGAAGACCCGGCCCACGAATTCGTCGACCATTCCCGAGATCACCTGACTCTTGGGACGGACCGGCTCGTAGCGATAGGCGCGCCCCTCCTTGCGCCGCGTGAGATGTCCCTTTTCCTCGAGGATGTTCATCATCGTCATGACGGTGGTATACGCCAACGGTCGTTGTTGGTTGAGGAGCTCGTGGACCTGGCGCACGGTGGCGCTCTCGAGCTCCCACACCACGTGCATGATCTCGAGTTCGGCGTCGGTGAGTTTTCGTTCCTGTTTTTTCATACTAAGAAAATAGTACTAGAAATTTCGTCTGTCAACCGGTTTTGAAGATTTTTCATTCGAACTTGATTTATGCCTTATTTATACCTATACTGGAAAGCCCTGGAGGAACAACCATGAACGCCCCCGAGCTCGCACCAGCAATTTCCCGCAGCGATGCCGCCCGGACAAGGCATTCTGTACTGCCGGACGAGCTGCGGCACATGCTGTGCCGAGCGTCGGATCTCATCCGCAAGCGGCGTATGGAGCTTCGTGAGAACCCCCTCCCCACCTCGCTGGCCGGTCTCGACCGCCTGCTCGGCGGCGGCCTGCCCCGGGGCGAGCTGGTGGAGCTCGTGGGGCGTGGTTCCTGCGGCCGTTTCGCGGCTCTCCTGGCAGCCCTGCGTGCGGTAACCGGCGCCGGCGAGGCGGCAGCCCTTGTCGACCAGGGTGCACAGCTGGACCCGCAAACAGCGGCGGAGATCGGCATCGACCTCGAGCGTCTGCTGTGGCTGCGGCCGCAAAACCTCGGTGACTCCCTGGCCGCCACTGAGCTGCTGGTCCATACCGGCTTTCCACTGGTCGCCCTCGATCTCGGCCTACCACCGGTGCGGGGCCGAGCGCCGTTGGCCGCCTGGTTGCGGGTGGCGCGTAACGCCGCCGCTCATCAGGCGGTGGTTCTGGTGGGCACTCCCTATCGGCTGAGTGGCTGCGCCGCCGGCGTGGTGGTGGCGGCCGGCCGTGGGCGGGGCGACTGGAGCAGTGGTGGCGCATTTCGTCTGCTCAACGGGCTCCGGGCGTGGTTCCACCTGGCCCGCCGCATCGGTCATCCGGATCACAAGACCGCTCCGAATGCCCTCACCCTCCCCGAGGCGGCGTTTGGGAAAGATCAGATTTCGAATTTCGAATTTCGAATTTCGGATTTGCCACCCACCCATCGCCGGGATTCAGAGCAAACCGAAGTCGAAGAGGAAAGGAGAGAGAAATGTCACAGCCCTTTGAAATGAACACACGAGGTCTTTTCGAGTTCGCCGGCGAGGCGTTCGGACTGTTGCTCTTCGGCTTCTGCTTCCTGGTGCTCGCCTTCTGCGTGTGAGCGCAATGCTCGAACCACCACGGAGACACAGAGACACAGAGAAGACACAGAGCCACCCGCACACCCAAAAACCACGAAGGCACGAAGACACGAAGAAATCACAAAGCCCACCCACCCGCCCGATAGAAACCGTAGATCCCGCAGAGAGACACAGATGGGACCATGCCACGTTGCTCTGTGCGGCGAGGTTCCGGCCGTCCGAAGACGGCCGGAAACCGCTGTGTCGGGCATCCATGCCGAAAACACGCTTTCGTGTTGGATACCCGACACAGCGGCTTGCGCTCTTCGAGCGCAAGCCTCGCCACCTCTCT
>CAYRFI010000130.1:0-11197 GCA_964423595.1 uncultured Thermoanaerobaculia bacterium
GAATTTTCCACGTATTCATTTCATTTCACGGGGAATCGGTGCAGCTATTGTGGTGGGGGCGGCGCGGCCGCCCAACATAGATAGCCGGGGGAAAGGATTGGGGGGGGGGCCCCCCCACCGGGGTTTGCGTGGGGGGGGGGGGGGTGTATCTGCGTCATCTGCGTGATCTGCTGGAAATCTGGGTGGGTGGAGGCTCTGCGCCTCTACGTTCTTTTTCTGGACGGGCGGGCGGGATCTGGGTCGATCTGTGTGTTCAGTGGGCAGATCTGGGCGGGCGGGCGGCTCTGTGCCCTCTGTGCCTCTGTGCCTCTGTGGTTACTCTGATGAGACTCAGGCAACCGGGGGCAGGACGGAGCCCGAGCTTTCGAACTTGACGGCGCGTCTTCCATTCGTGCACGCCATGCAGGCCGGCGCCGACTTGATGACCTGCTCGACAAAGACCGCCTCCGGCATATAGAAGAGCGCGTCCACCCCGAGCTCGACCCGAACCTCCTCGACATCGCCGTTGCAGCGCGCGCCGATGAGCTCCTTCTGGGTCGGGGTGTTAATGCCCTGAAAGCAGGAATCGATCACCATCGGCCACAGGGTTCCGAAGTAGATCTTCTTGGCCCCCGCAGCGCGAAAGGCGCGAACGATGCGTTTTGCGTTGGTGCCACGAACGATGCTGTCATCAACCAGGAATATCGTGCGCCCCTCGACCGCCTTGGCGTCCACCCTGAAGTCGAGCATCGCCGCCTCGTCGCGCGCCTCCTGAGTCTCCTCCATGAAGATACGACCGCCGTAGCGGTACTTGGAAACCGGCGTCGCATACTGCAGCGCTGAAGTCTCGAGTTCCTTCTCGAGCTTTTGCGCGAAGGCTTCAGCGCCGGGAATCGGAGAGTGCGGGATCGGGACCACGAGATCGATTTCACGCACCAGCTCAGGAGCCTTCTCCAGGAGATGCATGGCCAGCGTCCGGCCCGCCCGCCAGCGGAAAGAACGGATATTGTCGCCCATCATTCTCGATTCGACATCGGCGAAGTATATGAGCTCGAATGCGCAGGGACGCGGATCACGCTGGACAACGATCCGCTCGTCGATCTCGAGGTCTCGATCGACGAAGAGGGCCGCACCGTGCGGCACGTCTTCCAGGACCTGGAAGCCGTTCTGCTCCAACGCCAGGGTCTCGGAAGCAATCATCACGGTCTCGCGACCGTTACGGCGGCGGCGTCCGAGAACCATGGGTCTGAACCCGTGGGGATCACGGAATGCGAACAGACCGCCAGCGGTCGCCATGACGGCGGAAAAGGCCCCCGTCACTCTGTTCTGGGTCTCGGCAACGGCACGGAAGAAGAGCTCCTTTTCCTCGGCAGTGGGATCCAGGTGCCGGTGGTGTTCGACCCAAAGGCTGAACACGCGCAGCAACGCCTCGCCATCACAGTTCGCAGCCAGCGCCTGCGAGCGAGCGGCGAGCTCGGTCTCGATCTGCGGCACATTCGTGATGTGGCCGTTGTGGGCAAGGGCCATTGTTGTCATGGGATCGTAAAACGGCTGGGCATTGTCAGTTCCACCGGCGCCGTAGGTCTTGTAACGGGTATGGGCAATCCCGAGATCTCCGCGCAGATGGCCGAGGGGTTTGAAGATGTCGTCGGCGAGACCTTCGCCCTTTTCGAGAGATACGCTACGGTGCACTGGGTCGAACACGAAGAGGCCTGCGTAGGCCGGTCCACGGTGTTGGAGAAAGTGGCTCCCATTGCCGAGGTCACTGACGACCGATCGCCCGTTGTTACTGATGACGCCGACAATGCCGCACATTCAACCTCCCCAGAAGCCGATACTATAGTCCAACTCCAATTCTGCCGCTCGCGCTTGCGAGCGCGTGCGACAGAATTGAAAAAATCTTCTGGATGTGAAATCGGCAGGCTGGCTACGATCCCCCTTGCCGCTCCACCTCACCCGTCATTGGGACAAATCGAACAGGAATCACCGAGCGCTCGTCGTATCTATCAGGCGTCCTCGTGATCACCTTCAATTCCTGATAGAAATCACCAACCGGGATCACCATTCTCGCACCGACGCCGAGCTGTTCGAGCAGCGGGTCCGGCACTCGCTCCGGCGCCGCCGTAACAATGATGCCATCGAAGGGCGCCTCTTCGGGCCATCCTCCGTAGCCGTCGCCACAGCGCACCTGAACCGAATCGTACGCGAGGTCGGAAAGGGTTTGCGCAGCGTGCTCGCACAGGCGAGGTCGGATCTCGATCGAGCGCACCTCGACTCCCATCGCCGCAAGCACGGCCGCCTGGTAACCAGAGCCGGTGCCAATCTCGAGCACCTTCTGGCCCTCACTGACTTCGAGGAGCTCCGTCATCAAGGCCACAATGTATGGCTGGGAGATGGTCTGTGAGTCGCCGATAGGCAGGGGCGAATCGTGGTACGCGGCGTCGCGGTAATTCTCGGGAACGAAGAGGTGACGCTCCACTGATCGCATACTCGCGAGCACCAGAGGGTCCTTGACTCCTCGGGCTTCGATCTGCTGGCTTACCATCAGTTCGCGTTGCATCTTCCAGTCCGCTTCCACAGGTCGTGTGGCCTGCTCACCGTCGGAGTGGCACCCGCCGGTCGGCACGACGGCCACAGAAAGGCCGGCCGCCAACACCAAGAGACACACGCGGCCGCGACGCCTCATCCTGCTCTCCACCTTTCGCCAGGCCAGAATCGGACATGAACCACACATCCCACCTTCACCCGATGGTAGTTCAGCCGCCGGAGATTCACCATTATCGTCACGTCCTGTCGCGTTGCAACTCTCATGCCGTATCAGTTTTGAGTTTTGAGTTTTGAGTTTTGAGTTTTGAGTTTTCCCCGCACTCCCATAACCCGTTGGCGAGTACGGGCCGGAAACTCAAAACTCAGAACTCAACACTCGATTTATCGCCTCCTGTCTCCTTGACACTCCGCTAGCGTCCCTCCACCATGTGGGACATGAGAAACACCAACGACAACGGCAATCACACGATCACTGACCACGAAATGACGCGCAGAGAAGCCATCGCTGTGGGAACCGCAGCGGCGGTTGCGGCAACCGCTGTTCGAACGGTGCCCGCGAGGACCTCTGGCGCCGGCAAGCAACCGGTTGCGATTGCGTCGCATAACGGCCTTGAGGCGGTCCGTCGCGCCGTCGAACATATGGAGGACGGGTTCTCGCCGGTAGAGGCGGCGGTCCAGGGAGTGTCCGTCGTCGAGGCCGACCCTGACGACATCACCGTCGGTTACGGCGGTCTGCCGAACTCCGACGGCGTCGTCCAGCTCGACGCCTGCTGCATGGACGGGCCGACGATGCGCGCCGGCGCAGTGGCGGCCCTCGAGGGCTACATGCACCCAGCGCAGGTGGCGTTCGAGATCATGCGCCGCACAACCCGGGTGTTGTTGGTGGGCGAAGGTGCTGCGCGATTTGCCAAAAGCCTCGGCTTTCGCGAGGAGAATCTCCTCACCGAGCGCGCACGAAAGATCTGGCTCTATTGGAAGGGACAGATGTCGGGCGTCGATGATTGGATCACGCCTCCTGATCTGCTGGAAGATCCCGATGTACAGCGGTTTATCGAAGAAGAAGGGCCTGTTCGGCCCACCGGCACCATCAACCTGTGCGCGGTTGACGGAAACGGGAACCTCGGCGGCACCACGACGACCTCGGGTCTGTTTTTCAAGATTCCGGGACGAGTCGGCGACTCACCCCTGATCGGAGCAGGCCTTTTCGTCGACAACGAGGTCGGCGCGGCGGGCGCGACCGGGCGCGGTGAGTCGGTCATCCAGATCTCAGGTGCTCATACCGTCGTCGAGCTCATGCGGGCCGGACTATCACCGCACGATGCCTGCCTCGGTGCGCTCGATCGGCTGGTGAGGGCGACACGGGTCCCCTACCTGCTCGACGGCGACGGGCGCCCGAACTTCGATGTCAAGTTCTATGCCGTCAACCGGGCGGGAGAGGCGGCGGGCGCAGCCATCTGGGCCGGCGCCGAGTGCACGCTGTGTCGCGGCGGCGAGGAGGCGCGTTTGATGAACTGTGCGTCGCTCTATCCGACCACTGCACCCTGGAAGAAAATCTAGCCCGCATGTCTCACCAGCTTTCTGCTGCGGCCGGAAACCTGGTGAGACATGCGGGCTTCAAATAACCGTCCTCTTGCGGGGACACTCGACCCCGGCCCGGGACGATGTGCCACCAACCCCGAGATAGAAAGCCCAAGAGCTTCAGCACTTTTCGTCTGGCACGGGCCTTGCTGTTTTCCTCACCGACGGTGGCACCGAACGCCACCGGGGAGGCAGACATGAGAAACCATCGACGGTGCCTGATGCTCGCAGCAGTCACGGTCCTGGTCGTGACCCTCGCAGTACCGACTGTGGAGGCAGGAGGCGGCGTCAGCATGTATCTCGGCAGCGGTGGCTTCGGCGTGTCGGTTGGCTTTGGCGACTGGGGCGTTTATACACAATCGTGGTCCGACCCATACTGGTCGATCGATTTCAACGCCACTCTTGCCGGCTACGGCGAGTGGGTGTGGGTGAATGGGCTCGGTCGTGTCTGGCGTCCGTGGGTCGCCGCCTCCTGGCAGCCCTACACCTACGGCCGGTGGGTTTCTACCGGCTGCGGCCTGACCTGGGTCGCCTACGAGCCCTGGGGTTACGTTCCCCACCACTATGGGAGCTGGGCCTACGCTTCATTCGGTTGGGTGTGGGTTCCCGGATACAGCTACTCCTGCGCCAACGTTGTGTGGGTTGGGTCAGGCGCCTACGTCGGCTGGTACGCAAGGCCGCCGTGGGGCTGGAGCCACGCTCAACACGGATTCCGGCACGGCTATCGCCAAGGCTTTCGTGACGGATACGCCAACGGCTACAACGACGGCTGGGACGACGCTCGATATGCAACCTACGTCGACTGGAACCATTTTGGTTCCGACAACGTGTCCCGCTACGCAGTGACCCACAGGATCGCGTCACAAAACCGCATCGAAACCCGGACCGAGGCCCCGACCAGAGACGAGATCCGGCAAAGGGGCGGCACCGCCATCACCGAAACCCAGCTGTCGCGAAGGACCGTGACCGTGGACGGCCGCGAGGTCACCATCGCACGCCCTGAAGGCGTGGCGCAGAGCATCGAGCGCAACGCCGCCGACGCCGTGGGCAGATCCCTTTCTAAAGAGGCTCTAGAACGCCGCCAGCCGCTCGTCAGGCCACGGACCTCCGCGAGCTCGGCTCTCGCGGCGAGCTCATCGAGCACTGCCGGTGTCTCTCGCGACACCCGCTCGCCTCAGGCCGAGCGTTCGACCGTGGAATCGTCGTCTTTGCGAAACGATCGAACCGGGATCTCGTCACGATCGACCCGGTTCAGTTCGTCAGACTCCGGCTCAGCGGCAAGCCGCACATACGTTCGGGGGTCCAAACCCACATCCGGCTCACAGCCGGAACGCGGCGCCTCTCGCCAAATAGGCCCTCGTACCTCAAATGAATCCGGGATCACCGACGAAGATCGATCGCAGAGCGCGCCCTCCACGTCACCGAGCTCACGGTTCACCGCAAGCCGACGCGTGGCACAGCAACCTCAGCCATCCATTGCATCGCAGCGATCATCTCTTCGGACCGAGCGGTCGGCCACCGACAGTAGGCAACCGGCACCAGTTCAGCGAGGCGCCAGCGAATCACGGCGATCCCAGCCGCGTGACGATCAGTCCGCCATAGCGCGCAAAAAGCAGGACACCGAAGAGAAAAGCCCCAAAGAGTCCTCACCGAAACGAAGACGCTGACAAACACCATCGGGGCGGGGCGACAGCCGTCGCCCCGCTCCTCCCCTCAAGCCCTCTTCCCCGTGCCAACACGCATATCTCACCGACTTTCGTCGCGAGGCCGGAAAGGTGTTGCAAGATGTGGTGTTTGCGACCAGGAGGCTCGGCCCGGGTCCCCAGTGCCTTCCGCCGATGGGGACCCGGGCGAGCCTCGAGGGTGCGGGGCGCGTACTTGAGGTACGTCGAGCACCCCGATGGGAGCAAACTCCGCAGATTGCTGCAGATTTGCGTCCGCAGCAGAAAGTTGGTGAGATATGCGTGCTAGCATTCCGGCATGGCGAGTGGCAAAAGGGGCAGCTCCGACGAGACCCGCAGGCAGGTCGAGCAGTCGCTTGAGCGCTGCCTCGAGTGGAGCAGGCTCGGGCGCCACAGGAAGGTCGTCGCCGAGGTCGAACGAACGCTGGCGATTCTCTCCGACGACCCACAGCTCGAGGCAACCCTCTTGATTTGGAAGGCTCAGGCTCTCCTCGCCATGGGCTATCCCGATAGAGCGCTCCCACCGGCATCGCGATCGTGGGAGCTCGATCCCTCACCGCACGCGTGCCACCTGCAGTCGAATGCTCTCGAGGCTCTCGGCGACGTCGACGGCTCTGAAGAGCTTCTGCGCATGGGGTGGCGACTCTTCCCGGAAGCAGTCCACCTACCTGTCCAGCTGGCAGTCGTGCTTTCCGACCAGGCTCGCCTTCCGGAATCACTCGATATCCTCGACGAGATTCAGGTCGACGACCGAATTCCCGACGACCTCCAGATCTTTCTCTTCGGCATGCGTTCCAACCTCCTCGCCGCCCTGGGCCGGTGGGCAGAGGCCGACGAGGCGCTGCGCGACGGCCTCGGGTTCCACCCCGAGTCCAAACTCCTGGGCGACGCCCAGGATGCGCTCAACCACGCGCGCCGTCGGGCACGCGCCGAGGAGGCGCTGGTCGCGTCGTGGCGGGACGGGCTCGAAGGCATTGATGGAGTGGCCGGTGAGGTTGACGAGGCCGTGATCCGTTGCGGAGAGGTCAACGAGCTGCCGGAGCTCGTGACCCTCGCCGCCCGGCGGTTGTGGCGCGCATTCGTCGAGCAGAAGAACCCCAGACTCCACGCACCCGATCCGTGGAGCGCGGCCTTGGTTTTGGCAATATTGGAGATCGACGGCAATCGACCGCCGATCGCGTCGATCGCCCGCTCGGTTCAAAGCAAACCATCGAGCGTACGCTCGGTGTTGTCCCGGATACGTGGTTTCCTATCCTCACTCGACCCGGAGATGCGGCTGCGCGCGTTCGCCGCCCACAGCAACCCGCGCCTCGACGGTGCCGGGTCGACACACCGCTTGAACGAAAGGTCGGCCAATGTGGTGCCCTTCCCGAATCGATGACAGCAGCCCCCGGGCGATGTTCAAGGCACTTGCGATGAGCTTGGTTCTCGGAACTTCAATCATTGTCGCTCCGGGGCCTGCGGCGGCGGCACAGAAAGACGTCACTACGACTGAGAGCTTTCCGTCGGCCGAGTCAAAGCGCCTCGAAGTGGATGCGGCGGATCTCGACGTTCGTCTTCGCACCGCCGACCTCGATGTCATCGAGGCCGATCTGCTCCTTCACATCAGCGGTACTGGCGAAGACAAGGCCCAGCGATGGATCGAAAACCACACTCCGGCGTTCACGGATTCGGACGACCGGCTGCAGATCGTCATCGAACCCGGGAAATCCGGCTTCCTCTGGTTCGGGAGTCTCACAGAGCGCGCGCATATTTCGATCCTCGCGCCGAATGAGATCGTTCCCGATATCACCACAACGAGCGGCGGGATCCAGATTCGCGGCGATTTTCCGAATGCCCACCCGCTCCAACTCCGGACCTCCACGGGAGACGTATTCATGGACGGCGCAGCGGAATCGATCGACTTTCACTCCGCCGCCGGCGACGCCCAGATCAGGGTCTTGCGACCCCTCGACTCCCTGATCGCGCTGACCTCGTCAGGTGACGTCAACCTGGTTGGCGGAGCACGAACGGCGCGTGTCGACACGGCATCCGGCCGCATCTCGCTGCAGAATCTCTCCGGCGATGCCGAGGTCAGCACATCGACCGCCAAAATCATCCTCAGCTGGGACCGCCTGGAGCCGGACGCCACGGTGAGGGTGCGCTCGTCTTCGGGCAGCGTCCAACTCATCGTCCCTGCGGGCGTGATGCCACAGGGCAGGATCACGACCACCACCGGATCGGTGCGCAGCGAGCTTCCGGGAGAGGTCGTCGAGGGCGGGATGACGCTTCGCCTTTCGGGCGATGGTCCGACCTTTGACATCGAAACCGCATCCGGTGCAATTCAGCTCACCATCGGCGAAGTGTGGCAATAATCCCGATGAAACACAGGTGAGAACCTTTTTCGAGAAATTTCGTTCCTTTTTCTGAGCTGCGATATCGGCGCTTAAGGAGTTCGAAGGTGAAGAAGACCATTCTCGTCCTGTCAGTCATTCTCGGATGCGCACTGATTCCGGAGGCTGCCGGACCAAAGACCCTGACCCGGACCATTCAGGCCACGGACATTGACACCCTCGACCTCAGCAGCGGTATCGGCGACGTGACGATCACGGCCAGCGAAGGGCTCGCCGAGGTCGCCATCGAGGTGGTGTTGACACCGCGGCGGGGGGGAATCTTCTCGTCCAAGCGTCAAGCTGAGCGAGATGTCGAGGCGGCGTGTCTGGAGGCTTCTGTCAAACGAGAGAACCTCAAGCTGCGCATCAGCCCAGCGGATGACGAGGATCGACGTTTCGAGGAGCGGTGGATCATCGAGATGCCCACGCGATTGGCGCTCACGCTCGAGCACGGCGTCGGTGATGTCGTCATTCGAGGCGCCACGGCCGATATCGAGCTCGACTCAGGCGTCGGTGACGTCGATGTCGAAGCCAGCGAAGGCAACATCAGGGTCGATCTCGGTGTCGGCACCGCGGTCGTCCGTGCGCCCGCTGCGGTCTTTGCCGTGGCCGAGGCCGCGGGCGGCGTCGGCAGCGCTCGCATCACCGTGCGGGGTGAGGAGATCGAGGGCGGGGGTTTCGTCAGCCATGCCGCCTCGTGGTCGGGCGACGGCAGCTATCGCCTCGATGTGTCGGTCGGTGTCGGCGACGCGATCATTGAACTGGACTGACGCTCCCGCTCGCTCACTCTCTGGGCGGGAATCCGCTCCTGGCATCGAAGGGCTCTTCTCTCATCTCGCTTCCCGAGAGGAAGCCAGGCACGCCGATTCGCCGATTTGCACTCCTGCATTCAATGCGTTAGGTGGCGAATCGGGAGCCAGGCACCTCCGTTGAACGCGCCCCTGTCTCGCAGATCGCATCGCGGGTGGGTGGGGATAAATCCGAAGTCCGAAATCCACGAGCGAGGGCGGATGGGAATTCCCAATTCCTAATTCCGAATTCGATTTGCCTCCCTGCTACACTCCTCGCGTTCAATATTGAGACGCCAGGAGGGTATCGATGGAATCGTCGTCCAAGTTCACCAAGGTCTTGCCGCAGAATGCATTCCGAGAGCTCGAGCCGGGAGAGACCTACACCCCGGTCGTCCCCGCCGATGACCCGCGACCCGAGGTCTCGACACGGTCCCTGGTCATTGGTGTGATCATGGTGGTGATCTTCACGTTCGCTGCCGCCTACATCGGACTCAAGACCGGCAACGTCATCGAAACATCGATCCCGATCGCGATCCTCGCGGTCTTTCTGGGCACCCTTTTCGCCCGCCGCAACAGCCTGCTCGAAAATGTCATCATCCAGTCCATCGGCCAGGCTGCCGGCGTCGTGGTCGCTGGTGCAATTTTCACCATTCCGGCGCTCTATATCCTCGAACTCCGGCCGTCTTTCCTGCAGATTTTCCTCTCCTGCCTGGTTGGTGGATACCTCGGCGTCGTCCTTCTCATTCCGCTTCGGCGGTATTTCGTCAAAGACCTCCATGGCCAGCTCCCGTTTCCCGAAGGCACGGCGATCGCCAACGTGCTGGCGACCGGCGAGAAGTCGAAGGGATCGGCAGGTAAGGTGCTCCTGATGGCCTTCGGTCTCGGGTTCATCTACGACCTCATCGTCGAGTTCCTCCACCTGTGGAACCATCACCTCAACTCGAAGGTGCTGTTCGGCTCCTTCGGGGAACGCATGGCCGATTTGCGGTTCGAGATCCGGCTCAACGCCACGGCTGTCTACTTCGGTCTCGGCTATATCATCGGCGTCCGATACGCCGGCATCATCGCCGCGGGTTCGGTCCTCTCGGTCCTGGTGATGGTGCCCGTGATTTACTTCGCCGCCAATGGACTGACGGTTCCTCTGACTCCGCCCGCCGTGGGAACGCTGATCGCCGACATGGACTCCGCTCAGATTTTCGGCAACTACGTACGCCCGATGGGTATCGGCTGTATCGCAGTCGCCGGCATTATCGGCATCCTCAAGATGGGAAAGATCATCGTGTCGTCGATATCGCTCGCTTTCAAGGGGCTCGTGAGCGGCGGCGACGGAGCCGATGACGTCCGCACCGACCGCGATATGGCGCCGCGCAACACGTTTCTGATCCAGGCCGCAGCGGTTGCCGGTATGTTCGTGCTTTTCTGGTATATCAGCGGCGGGGTGACAACCGCGCTGGTGGGCACGGTCATCACGTTTGCCCTCGCATTCCTCTTCACTCCGGTCGCGGCACGGGCCATCGCCATCGTCGGTGTCAACCCGGTCTCGGGAATGACGATGTTGACGTTGATCATCGCCTGCCTCGCCCTGGTCGCCACCGGCCTCAGCGGCGACGCTCTCGGCATGTCGGTAGCGTTGGTCGTGGGTTGTGCGGTGTGTACGGCGTTGTCAACGTCAGGCGCATTCATCACCGACCTCAAGGTCGGATACTGGTTGGGCGCTTCGCCCTTCCAGCAGGAGCGCTGGAAATTCCTCGGGATCTTCGTCGCAGCCGTCTGCGTCGGCGCTGTCATCTGGGTCCTCGCCACCTCCTATGGATTCATGATCGACAACGGCACCGGCCAGATGGTCGCCAACCCGGACCTCCCGGCGCCGCAGGGCAACCTCATGGCGACGATCGTCTCGTCAGTCATGGGAGGCGAACAGCAGGCCTTGATCCTCTTCCTGCTCGGCGGCATCATCGCGGTCATGCTGGAGATGGCCAAGGTCCCGGCCCTCGCGTTCGGCCTCGGTATGTACCTACCCATCGAGATCAACATGGCAGTCTTTTTCGGCGCCGCCGTCGGCCACTTCATCAGCAAGAGCGGCCGCACCGAGACCGAACAAGAGGCACTCAAGGAACAGGGCACCCTGATCGCATCGGGTCTTATGGCCGGCGCAGCGATCATCGGCACGATCGGCGCCATCCTTCTTCTACCCCAGCTGGGAGAGTCGATGCTCCTGGTCGATGTCCTCAACTACTCCGAGGAGGGC
>CAYRFI010000131.1:0-11038 GCA_964423595.1 uncultured Thermoanaerobaculia bacterium
CTGGGTGCGGTGCATCGGCGCCCGCAGCAGAAAGTTGGTGAGATATGCGGGCTAGCCAAGCACCACCTGGACGTCGTGCTCACGCGCGTCGTCGGCCAGAGGGACAGGCGCTTCGTTCGCGAGTGGAGTCCCGTCGAGGCTGATTCCGGAGACTCCCCGGCATACTCCGTTCGGGTTCTCGACCGTGATCCGGTAGGGCGTGTCGCCATGAAGGTAGGTGATCTCGAAGCTCTTCCAATCCTTGGGAATGCACGGATCGATGCGAAGGGCGGAACCTCGCTTCTGGAACCCGAGAATCGACTCCAGGCCGAGGCGGTAGAGCCACCCCGCAGCCCCGGTGTACCAGGTCCACCCTCCCCGGCCGACGTGAGGCGGCTCGGAATAGACATCCGCGACAACGGCGTACGGCTCCACCTTGTACACGTCGACATTGGTGCGGTCGCCGGCATGATGGATGGGGCTCAACAGTTTGAACAGATCGACAGCTTTGTCTCCTTCGCCGAGCATCGCCAAAGCCACGGCCGACCAGATCGCCGCATGGGTGTACTGGCCGCCGTTTTCTCGGACACCTGGGAGATACCCCTTGACGTATCCCGGGTCCAGGGTTGTCTTGTCGAATGGCGGCGACAGGAGCAGAACGAGACGATCTTCGCGCCGGACGAGACGTTGCTCCACGGACCCCATGGCCCGCCGTGCCCGCTCCGTGTCGCCGGCACCGGAGATGACCGCCCACGACTGGGCTATGGAGTCGATCCGGCACTCGTCATTCTCCGCCGATCCGAGCGGCGTCCCATCATCGAAGAAGGCGCGCTTGTACCACTCCCCGTCCCACGCCTCCTCCTCCAGCGAAGCCTTGAGAGAGGCGGCCCTGCTCCGCCACCGTGCCGCACGCTCCTCTTCGCCGCGGCGCTCGGCGACGCTGGCGAAGTCCTTCAGGTTCATAAGGAGAAACCAGCCCAGCCAGACGCTTTCTCCCCGGCCCTCATGGCCGACGCGGTTCATGCCGTCGTTCCAATCCCCGGTCCCGATCAGGGGAAGGCCATGGCTGCCCACTTCGAGGCTGCAGTCCAGGGCCCGCGCGCAATGCTCGTACAGGGTCGCCCGCTCTTCTGACTGCTTGGGCTCGAAGTAAGCCTCCTGCTGGTCCTCCTCCAGGGACGGACCCTCGAGCCACGAAACCTCGTCGTCGAGAGCCGCCCAGTCATCGGTGATCCGGAGATAACGGACCGCCGCATAGGGCAGCCAGAGTCGGTCGTCGGAGATTCGGGTTCGTACTCCGCGGCCCGTCGGTGGATGCCACCAGTGCTGGACATCGCCTTCAGGGAACTGCCGGGCGGCGGCCCTGAGGAGGTGTTCGCGCACGATAGCGGGTCGCGACACCGTCAGGGCGAGGACATCCTGAAGCTGGTCGCGGAAGCCGTATGCCCCTCCGGACTGGTAGAACGCGGAGCGGGCCCAGACCCGGCAGGAGAGCGTCTGATAGAGAAGCCAGCGGTTAAGGAGGAGATCCATCGACGGCTCGGGGGTCTTGACCTGCACAGCACCCAGCACCCCGTCCCAGCCTTCCGAGACCTCGAGGAGAGCCGCGCTGCCATCCAACTCGCGATAGCGTTCGACCAGGGATCGGGCGTTGTCGCGGCTGTCCTCCTCGCCCAGCATGAATACGACCTCGGTGCGCTCTCCCGGTTCGAGCTCCACCTTCACCTGCAGAGCGGCGCACGGGTCGAGGCCGGCTCCGGTCTTCCCCGAAAGCTCCCGCCCCCGTTCCAGCGATGCGGGATGTGCGAGGCAGGCGTTCCGGCCCAGGAACTCGAGGCGGTCGCCGGTATGTGAGGTCTGACGCCCGCCCAGGTCGGCGAAGGCCACGCGGCCCGCGAACTCCCCGTTCCAGGCGTTGCGCGCGAACATGGCTCCGGTAACGGGATCGATTTCGGTGACTACGAAGGGCGCGGAGCGGCTCCGCTCGACCCCCAGCACCCACTCCGCATACGCGGTCACCGAGAGCCGCCGTTTGTGGGCGGACCGATTCTCCAGGCTGAGCCGCGAGATCTTGACCGGGTCCCGCTGAGGCACGAATTGCAGGAGGTCCAGTGCAATGCCGTTGGATGTGTGCTCGAAGCGACTGTAGCCCTGGCCGTGGCGAATGACATATGGCCGGTTTCCTTCGCGGATCGGGAGAACGGTCGGTCCCCAGACGAGACCGCTGTCCTCATCCCGGACATAGAAGGTCTCGCCCGGAGGGTCACTGATGGGATCGTTCGACCACGGCGTGAGCTTGTTCTCCCGGCTGTTCACCGACCATGTAAAGCCCGAGCCCGCCTCCGAGGTCTGGAAACCGAAGTCCGGGTTGGCCACCACGTTGATCCAGGGGGCGGGGGTCCATTGCCCCGCGCCCAGAGCCGTGACGTATTCGCGGTCGTCCGCTGTGAAGCCCCCGAGGCCATTGAAGAACTCGAGATTCATGGCGGGAGGGGAAACGGTCTTGGCCGACTCGGGCGGCGCGCGGAGCCGACGCGGAACCGGCCCCGGCCTTGACCGTCCGAGCCGGACCACCTGCTCAGACAGTGAGCCCCTGTGCGCCAGAACCTCCACCCGCGCTGCAGCGTGGAGCAGGATCTGGTCCGCCGCCGGCACCAGGTCGGCCCTGAGCACGAAGACTCCTCCATGTTCCCTATGGGTCTCGTGGCCTGACGCAGACTGGCTGGCTCGTACCATGGTTTCGAGAGACTCCTGGAGGCCCGGTGCGTAGGAGGTGCCCTGCGCATTCAGGATCACCAGGTCGGCGGCAATCCCCTTCCGGTACCAGTACTCGTGCGCCCGTAAGAGCTGCCTCGCAACCTCCCGCTCCTCCTCCGTTTCGATCTCCACCAGAGCGATCGGAAGATCACCCGAGATTCCGTAGGCCCAGAGCCCGGGCTGGCCGCCGCGGTTTTTGGCCAGTTCCTGAGGCGCCGCACGCAGGGTGGGATCGGTGTACAGCAGCCGGTTGGCCAGACGCTGGAAGAGATGCGCCTCGTCCGGAGTGGTCCGGAGGTGGTGCAGCTGGACCTGGGCCTGGGTCCAGGCCAGCGAGCTCTCCCGCTCGAAGGTTTCCCGCTGGCGGTATTTCTCAGCCGTCGCGAGGGCCTCTTCCCGGGAATGAGCCACGAGCGTCGTGAACACGAGGTGGGCTGTCCCGCGACCGGGAATCACCACACGCCGTCGTAAGCTCATGATCGGATCCAAAACAGTCCCGGCCGTGTTCGAAAGGGGCTCCCCGTCGACCACGGACAGCGGCGTCCGAATCCCGCGGCCGCGGCCCAGAAAGCGTGCGCGGTCGCTCTCGTATTGCAGCGTGTCGAACGGCTCCTCCTCGAGTGCGATCAGATGGGCCAGCCAGACCCGGGGCTCGTCCACCGATCGCGGGCGTCGTGAAGCCAGCAGGGTCCCGAGCTCGGGAACGAACTCCGTCTCCACAAAGAGGTTCGAAAACGCGGGATGGGCCCCGTCGACGCCCTGTGGAGCCAACACGACCTCGGCATAGGACGTGACATCGATTTCACGGTCCCTCTCCTCGAGATTGGTGACAGTCAGGCGGCGGAGCTCGGCATCGTCCTCCGGGGAGACCACGATCTCGAGGGCGGTCGACACGGACCGATGACGCTGCATGATCTTGGCCCGGTCCTCGGAGTAGACGACGTCGTAGGCGTCCGCTTCGGTCCCGCTGGGCTGGAAGCCGGCCGACCAGACGTCACCGGTCTCCGCGTCCCGCAGAAAGATGAACGAGCCCCAGTCATCACACGTCGAGTCCTCCCGCCAGCGGGTAACGGCAAGGTCGCCCCATCGGCTGAAGCCGGCGCCCGCGGCGGTGACCATCACCGTGTAGCGACCGTTCGACAGGAGATGGGTCCGGGGAGTGATGTCATGCGGCGATTCGAATCGGCGCAGGGTCGGGGGTACGAGCTCGCGGACGAGCGCGGTCACCCGCACCTCCTCGGCCCGGGGCCGGGCCACCGCCACCGCGCGCGGCGTCCGCTCCTGGAGGAGGAGCTCCGCTGCCTGGACCAGGGGATAGGCGTGAAAGCGCCGCCGGGTCACGCCGTCGTACACCACGTTCGCCAGGGCGACGATGGTCATTCCCTGGTGATGGGACATATACGCCCGGACCACGGCCACCCGATCCTCTTCCGGCAGCCTCGAGGGGGTGTAGTCGAGCGCTTCATAGAAGCCGTAAGCGCCTCGGGCTCCGGCTCCCTCGAGGCGCGCGAAATTCTTCACGGCGGCACTCGGGTCGACCATTGCCGCGAGGGCGGTGGCATAGGGAGCCACCACCACGTCCTCGCCCAGCCCGCGCTTGAACCCCAGGCCGGGCACGCCGAAATCCGCGTACTGATACGTGAGGTGCACGTCGCGAACGTTGTAGGCTGACTCGGAAACCCCCCACGGGACCTTCCGGTCCGCGCCGTAACGGATCTGATACCCCACCACCAGCCGGCAGGTGAGGTCGAGAAGGCTGTGGGCGGGCTGCCGCATCACCAGGAGTGGCATGAGGTACTCGAACATCGACCCCGACCACGAGACGAGGGCCGCCCCACGGCCCACCGGCGTCAGGGCGCGGCCGAGACGGAACCAGTGACGGGGTGAAACGTCGCCCTTGGCGATGGCTACAAAGCTCGCCAGCCTGGCCTCGGAGGCCAGGAGGTCGTAGCAGCCGGGATCGAGCATGTTGTCGGCCACGCGGTAACCGATGGAGAAGATTTTGCGTGAGGGATCGAGGAGAAACTGGAAGTCCATGGCCTGGACCATCGCTTCGGCGCGGAGTGCGAGGTCGGAGAGGCGGTGCCCAAGGCTGCTCTCCGCCCTCTGGGGCCCATCCAGACTCTCAAAAAGCAAGGCCGTTTCGATGTCCCGAACGTGGCTCCGGATGGAGTCCCGAACGGCCCTCGCCCAGACGCGGACCTCCGACGTGGGCTCGTCTTCGCCTCTGCTGGAGAGGGTGCGCGCGATATCCAGGAGCTGCTCCGCCTGGGCCCCGAGTTTCTCGAGGCGTTGGGCCCATTCGGAAACATCCGTCGGCGGATCCTCCAAAAGCGCCAACATCCCCTCCGCGGCATCGCTCAGCTGGACCTCCGTGACAGTCTGCGTTCGCTGCGGACGCTCGGCCCGTTCCGCCGACTCGAGGAGCAAATCGAGAGCGTCCGTGACGCCCTCCAGGACCCACGGACCGAAGGGAGGACGATGCATGAGCTCGCGGCATGCCTGAGCCAGGGCAATGAGGTGCCCGGCCAGATTGCCGCTGTCCACGGTGGAGACGTACATCGGCTCCAACGGGTGCAGATCCCGGGTGTCGTACCAGTTGCAGAAGTGGCCGCGGACGCGGCGCAGCTTGTCCATCGTCTGCAGCGTGGCCTCGAGCAGCTCCGCGGTTTCCAGGATGCCGATCCAGCCAAAATCATGGGCGGCCATCGTACTGAGCAGATAGAGACCCAGATTGGTCGGCGAGGTGCGGTCGGCCCGGGCGGGCTCTGGGTCTTCCTGGAAGTTGTCCGGCGGGAGGGCATGCTCATCCTCGTCCACAAACGTCTCGAAGAAGCGCCAGGTCCGGCGGGCGATGAGCCGCAACGAGCGCATCTCCCGGCTGGATAGAGCCTGTATCGTCGTGACCTTCGAGGGGGAGCTGATGCGCCATGCGACGGCAGGCGCCAGTACCCAGAGGAGAATGATCGGCAGTGCCACGGCCCAGGCTCCCGGCTTGAACACGGCGCAGAGCGAGCCGGCCCCGAGGGTGACAACCACGCCCCAACGAAGGTCCCTGTAAAAAGCCCTCGGCGTCAGATTGGCTCCGTAGTCCGCCTGCGCGGCGGTCATCCACTCGAGGAGGTTCCGCCTCGTCAGGTAGAGCCTGCCGAGCGTGCGCACGATGGCATCTGCCATGAGCCACGCCTGGTCGGCGAGCATGGTCATGCCGAGAAACGTCTGCGACGAGGCCACGGAGATGTCACGGACCACAGCGCGCAGGTGGCTTCGCTTGGAGATCCGCGCACGCCGTGGAGCGAGGTTGTCGAGAACCGGAATGAAGGCCGGCACCGCAATCGATGCGATGATCAGGCCGGCCCACACGAGCGGAGGAACGGCGGGCAGGGTCCAGGCACATACCAGCACAAAAAACGACAAGGGTGCAACGAGGCTGCGGCGGAGGTTGTCCACCATCTTCCATCTGCTCTCGGTGGGAATGTGAACTTGCTGCTTCCTCCCCGCGGCGTCGCGTGCGTGGCCCAGAATCCACGGCAGGAGCTGCCAATCGCCCCGCACCCATCGATGGCGGCGGCGGGCCGCCACCTCGTAGTTTGCGGGGAACTCCTCGAACAGATCCACATCCGTCAACAGGCCTGCGCGCGCAAAAACGCCCTCGAAGAGATCGTGGCTGAGGAGTGTGTTCTCCGGGACCTTTCCCTCCAGCGCCGCCTCGAAGACGTCGACGTCGTAGATCCCCTTACCGGTATAGGAGCCCCCCTCGAAGAGGTCCTGATAGACATCGGACACCGCCGCCGCGTAGGGATCCACGCCCCCGGGGCCCGAGACGATCCGTTGGTAGGTCGTGCTGCGGGGGCCGGTCGGCAACGACGGCGTGATCCGGGGCTGTAGGATCCCGTAGCCCTCGACGATTCGCCCCTTCTGCGGGTCGAGTCGTGGGCGGTTGAAGGGGTGCGCAATCGCCCCGATCAAACGGTAAGCGGTCCCTGTCGGAAGCCGGGTGTCGGCATCGAGGGTGATGACGTAGCGAACCCCCTGAGGCACCGTGGGCGGCTGTCCGCCGATCGAGATGAACGTGGTGTCCGTGGCGCCGCGAAGAAGACGGTTCAGCTCGTGGAGCTTCCCTCGCTTCCTTTCCCATCCGATCCACTTGCCTCCCCCTCGTTCCAGAGACGCCGGCGATGCAGCACAAGGAACCGCTTGCCCCCTCCCGGTGGGCCCTCGTACTTCTCATTGAGGCGCGCGATGGCGTCGATCAAGGCGGCCAGGAGCTCATCGTCTCCGGGCAGGTGCTCATGGCGGGCGTCCCTCCAGTCGGACAGAAGGGCAAAGTGGAGATGCCCTTCGGAATTCGCCAGGTAGTGCACCTCGAGCCGCTCGACCTGCTCTTCGATGTCGGCTTGGCTGGTGAGAAACGTGGGCACGACAACCAGGGTTCGATACTCCGGAGGCACTCCCTGGGAGAGCTCGAGCTTGGTGTGCAACCGCGGTGAAACGAGAAACGTCACCAGGCGGTTGACCAGGGATACCGCAATCTCCGAGGCGGGGGCGAGACCCAGGATCCCCAGAAGGACGAGAAACGGAAAGCCCGCCCCGGCAGTCCAGGTGAGGAAAAGATGACCGGAGAGCACAACGGCAGTGAGGCCGGCAATCGCCCCCAGGTATCCACCGGTCGCATGGGCGCGATAGAAGCGGCGGAGCCGGTTTCGCAACGGAACACGAAAGCCCAGTCGCTTCTCGAAATCCAGTCTTCCCTGGGACAGGATGTAGTACGCCGGATACTCTTCGGCACGCCGAGGAGTACCGGGAAGTTCCCGGTCGCTCTCCGAAAGTGCGAGTTCGGTCTCATCCGCCCCCCCCGCGCCCGGGCGAGTCACCTGCACGTTCTCCCGGCCCGCGTCGTACGCCGAGCTGACGGCCTTCTGTGCCACCTCGTTTTCCGGGTGCCCCGAGCCTCGGGAGAGCAGCTCGATCTGGGCCCGGCACACGCTTCGTGTCTCGGAATCCAATTCCGCGAAGCCGGGGACGGCACGGAGGACCTCGTCCACCACGCTGATGGACTCGAAAAAATCGGTCCAGTCGATGGAGGACATCCACTGCATGCTGGTGATGATGTTGCGGACGGTGACGTTGGCCGCGCCCTGGGCATGTTGCTCCCTGGCCACCACCTCATCGGCCGACGTCCCCTGGGCGCTCAGCTTCTCGTTGAGCCAGTCCACGACCGGTTGAACCGAAGCGTCCTGGTCACGAAGCCGCTGGAAGAGCTGCATGGCGAAAGCGTCGGCCAGGGTGGCGTCGCCCACGCGCCGCAGAACATCCTCCCCCTGCTCCACCCGCCAACCGCTCAGACCCAGCAGACGGTCCGCCAGCTCGTCAGCCCTGGACCGTGCCTGGCGGGAGCGGACGATCAGCTGTGCCAAACGCCGCAGGTTTTCCACGAGGGCCACGCGGAGATGGATGGCGATCGCCCAACCCTCGCCGATCGTGAGTGGCTGGACGCGCTCGTAGGCGCGGACAAATGGTCGTAGCGTCGCCAGCTGGAACCGGCTGTCGGTGTGGGCAACGTAGGCCCAGGCCAGCCCATAGACGCGCGGGTGTCCCATGAGGTGGCCCTCAGCGATCTTGGGCAGGAGTCGGTAGTAGCCCTTCGGGAGATGGTCGCGAATATCCCGGATCTGTTCGTCGACGATATGGAAGTTGTCGAGCAGCCACTCTGCGGCGGGTGTGATCTCCCTCTTCTCCCGCACCGTCTCGGCAATGTCCCGGTATGCGGCCAGAAGGACCTTCGCGTCGTCGTCGACCCGGGCGAGGAGATTCCGTCCTCTGGAAGGCTTTTCGGTAGTGCGCTGCGCCGCGGCCAGGCTCTCAGCGTGTTGTTCCAGCCGCTCCATGCCGAAGATCTCGGCGCGGATCGGTTGGTCCACCTGAGGGGGAGACGCTATGACAGCGTCTTTGGCGTGCACTGTCAGCTTTCGTTCCGGTTGTGCCTCACAGGAATCTACCTCCCGCCGATTCTACTCGATTCACGGCGGATGGATGCGGTGCCACCCGGTGCCAGGCTACCGGGTGAGTGCCTCCGATAGGTGCAGCACTCAGTACCCAAAGAATAAAAAATTTACGGCATCGAGGGATGGACACGTCCATTGCGCCGTGGCACACATTCAATTGACAAAATATGATTCGATGTCTATTTTCCTTGTACACATCAACAACGTGCTGAGAACGAGTAAAGCGAACGGAGGAAACAGATGAAGTGCAGGTACTCGCGTCAGATGGCAGGGTTGCTGTTGGTTGCCGGAATCATGCTGCTCAGCGGTTGCCTTCCCGCCACCGAACCGGCGCCACCGACGGCCGAGCAGATGATTGAACGCGGCCATTACCTCGTGACCGTGGCGGGCTGCAATGACTGCCACACACCCAAGGTCTTCTCGGGCGGCGGCATGGGGTTGGATGAGAGCAGACTTCTCTCCGGCCATCCGGCGGACGTCGAGATTCCGGAATTCAGTTTCGACAACATCGGTCCGGGAAAATGGCTTCTCTTCAACGAGCACCTGACTGCAGCGGTGGGGCCATGGGGCGTTTCCTTTTCGGCCAACCTCACACCCGACGAGGAGACCGGTCTCGGTGATTGGACCGAGTCCGAGTTCATCGATACCTTGCGCACCGGCACGCACCGGGGGATCGGACGTCCGCTCCTGCCACCGATGCCGTGGTTCAATCTCGTAATGGCGACCGACGAGGATCTCCAAGCGATATTCGCCTACCTGAAGTCGATCCCGGCCATCTACAACCAGGTGCCGGATCCCATCGACCCGCCGGCCATGTGAGGTCGCCGCTACCCGGTGAACGGGCGGCATAGGTGTCGCCCCTGGAGGCCGCCGATCCACGTGTTGTGAGATTGTGATCAGCGGCAACCGGTGCGAAACCGACTCTCGATACCGACGGACGCGAGGGTTGGATCGAACGGCGGTACCAGTGGCTTGCCCGCCCGGAAGCAGACGCTGCCGGCTCTCCTTCCGGTTCCCGACAACGGCTGGCGCTCGAAGAACGGCTTGCCTTCAACCACGAGTTGATCGAAGACCTCCGCGAGGGCTACCCCTCGACTCCGCCGACCATCACATTCTCCGACCCGCTCGGCCTATGCGCCGGTAACCTCGAGCTGCGGGTGATCTCGTTCGGTCGCGCTCACACCGACAGTGACATTCTGGCTCACACTCCGTCCCTCGGCATCCTGTTCACCGGCGATCTCTTCGACGACGAGATGCTTGAGATCTCTTCCTTTGCCCGCCTCTGGGGGAGGAGCGTCGGCTCACGATTCCCGATGCCGTTCTGGCCGACGAGGGTGGAGTTGAACTCTTCGTCGAAGAGCGCGAGTTCAGCGCGCTCGGCTATCAGCTGTTGCAGCGCGAAAACAAAGTCGCGGACGCCCTCGTGGTTTTTCTCGGTCTGGGCGCTCGCTACTCTCGTGGGATCTGGTTCGCGTTTTTGGAAAGCCATGAATCGAAAGTCTGGAGCGACGGCAGCAATGCCCGGGCGGCGATCATATCGCGGCGGCTGCAAAACACGTCCTCGAAGTCGCGATAGAACTGGAACATATTGCCGAGATCCTCCGCACCAGGAAAGCCGAGCCCGCGGTAGACCTCGGGCTCGATGGCGTTGTAACGAACCTCACGACCGAAGGCGCGAGCGAGAGCGGCGGCCATCTCCTCTCCGGTCAGGTGTTCGCCGGCGACGGCAACGGTCTGTCCGATGAGTTCGTCGCCGCGCTTGAAGATTGCGTACGCCGCCCGCCCGATGTCCTCGGCGGCGATGCCCGGGAGCTTGCCCTCACCCATCGGCATCGTCAAGGTCAAATTGCCGTCCGGGTCCTCCTTGGGACCCATCCCGAAGTGGACCAGGTTGTCCCAGTAGAAAGAGGTCAGCAAGAAGGTTGTCGGCACGCCCAGATCAGGGAACACGTGATCGGACTCGCCCTTGGCATCGAAGTGCGGCACCTTGTACGAGCCCATCAGGGTCGGCATGCGGTCGTCGTCGAGCGGCACCCAGCGTCGGGTATCCTCCACCGTCGACCAGATGACGTGCTGGACGCCCATCGTCTTGGCCGCGGTGGCCATATTTGTGGCGTGCTGGATCTCCTTCTCAGGTGAAAAGTGCTCCCAGAAGAATGTGACGCAGTAGGCGCCGTAAGCCCCGTCGAAGGCACGCTCGAGGCTCGACACGTCGTCGAGGTCTGCCGCCACCACCACGACTACCAACGCGGCGAGCTCCTGCGCCATGTGCGAATCCACGTTTCTGGTGATTGCAC
>CAYRFI010000132.1:0-8188 GCA_964423595.1 uncultured Thermoanaerobaculia bacterium
TAAGAGGATTTTCTCGCCGGGGTGGGGGTGACCCTCCTCGGTCGATTTTAACTGACTTTGCGGACGACGGGCAGTGGCGGCACGCGACGTTCCACCACCTCCTGCGAGATGACCAGCTCCTTGAGCTCGGGCAGGGAGGGAATCTGATACATGATGTCAAGCATCAGCTCCTCGAGGATGATCCGTAGGCCTCGTGCGCCGACTTTGCGGGTGATGGCCTCTTCGGCGACGGCATCGAGAGCATCCGCGGTGAATGACAGATCGACGCCCTCAAACGAGAGAATAGTCTCGTATTGGCGGACAAGACAATTCCGGGGTTCAGTGAGGATCCGCACCAGCGCCTCGTGATCGAGCTCGTGCAGGTTGGCAACCACAGGAATCCGGCCAACGAATTCAGGAATCATGCCATACCTGATGAGATCCTCGGGGTGGACCTGAGCCAGGAGTTCGGCCGAGCCCGGCTCGTTTCCACCCAGATCAACTCCGAACCCGAGCCTCTTCTGGTTGAGGCGCTCGGCGATGACATCGTCAAGTCCGACAAAGGCGCCACCGCAGATGAAGAGGATATTGGTGGTGTCGATTTGCAGGAATTCCTGGTGTGGGTGTTTGCGCCCACCCTGCGGCGGAACATTCGCTACCGTGCCCTCGAGGATCTTGAGTAGGGCCTGTTGAACTCCCTCGCCTGAAACGTCGCGGGTAATGGAGGGGTTTTCTGCTTTCCGCGCCACCTTGTCGATCTCGTCGACATAGACAATCCCCCGCTCGGCTGCGTCTCGATCACCGCCGGCCGCCTGATAGAGGCGGAGGAGAATATTCTCGACGTCCTCACCCACATATCCTGCCTCGGTCAGAGTCGTCGCATCAACAATGGTAAAAGGCACTTGGAGCTGACGGGCGAGGGTCTGGGCGAGCAGCGTCTTGCCGGTACCGGTGGGACCAATGAGGAGAATGTTTGACTTGGCGAGCTCGACATCATTGCGCCCGCGGCCGTTCTGGTACTCGATGCGGCGGTAGTGATTATAGACCGCAACCGCGAGTTTCCTCTTGGCCGTCTCTTGACCGATCACGTACTCGTCGAGGTGGCTCTTGACCTCATGGGGCTTCGGAAGCACCTGATCGCGCGTTTTGGACTCGTGAACGCGATCCTCGGCGATGATGTCCAGGCAGACCTCAACACACTCGTTGCAAATATAAACCGTAGGCCCGGCGATGAGCTTGCGCACCTCATGCTGGCTTTTGCCGCAAAAGCTGCAACGCAGCATATCGCCGTCGCGCTGGGACATCAGACCCTCCTCGTCCCATTGTATAACAAACGAACGCTTGGCACAGCGGCAGCCGTTTCTCTATTCCCTGGAAACAATGATTTTGTCAACCAGCCCGTACGCCAGGGCGGCGTCGGCCTCGAGGATGAAGTCACGGTCGGAATCTGCGTGGATTTTTTCGATCGGTTGACCCGTATGTTTGGCGAGAATCTGGTTGATACGTTCGCGCACCCGCACGATGTCCTTTGCGTGGATATCGATATCTGCGGCCTGGCCCTGGAGGCCGGCCATTAACGGCTGGTGAAGGAGCACTCGGGAATGCGGTAGCGCGAACCGTTTCTCTTTGGCCCCGCCCGCGAGAAGGACCGCGCCCATCGACGCCGCTTGGCCGAGGGCGATGGTCGCGACATCGGGTTTCACGTACTGCATCGTATCGTAAATGGCGAGGCCGGCGGTGGTCGAACCCCCTGGCGAGTTGATATAGAGGTAGATGTCCTTCTCGGGCTTTTCAGCTTCGAGGAAGAGCAACTGTGCAATCACCAGCGATGCCACCTGGTCGTCGATGGCGGTGCCGAGGAAGATCACATTGTCTTTGAGAAGCCGTGAATAAATGTCATAGGCGCGTTCACCACGACTCGTTTGCTCGACGACAACCGGTACCAGCATCACTCCACCTCCCCGCCGGCGCGGCGGATCATCTCGTCCACCGTGGCGGCGACTCGCGCCGCGTGGCGGACCCTCTCCAATTTCCTCTCGGCCGCAAGATTCGCCTTGTGCTCGGCGGGCGGCACGCCGTGGCGCGCGGCTTGCGATGCAACGTAGGCGTCCACCTCTGGCTCGGGGACCGGCGTGTCCCAGGCCTCTGCGAGTTGTTCGAGAATCAGGGTGTCGAGCACTTCCTGGCGCGCCGCCGGTTCCGCCTTCGCGGATATCTCGTGCCAGTCAACCTTTTCGGGGTCGAATTCCACACCTTGCATGGCCATCGTATACGCGTAGCGGTCGAGCTGCTCTTTGAGCGTCGATTGCACGAGTGATGACGGGAGTTCGGCGTGGTCGATATCCGCCTCGAGATGATCGAGAACGAATCGACGCCAGCTATTCCGTCGGTCACCTCGTTTTTGCTGCTGGAGAACATCATGAATCCGCTGGCGAAGCTCTTCAAGGGTCTCGAGACCAATCGTTTTCGCGAGGTCATCGTCGATCTCCGGTAGGACTTTGCGCTTGAGTCCCTTGACCGAGATCGTGTAGGTGACTGTCTTTCCGGCCTTGACCTTGTCCTCGAGATCATCGGGAAGAACCTTTGTGGCAAGGCGTTCGTCACCGACCTTTGCCCCCTGAAGTGCCTCGCTGATCTCAGGCGGCACCGAACCCCCTCCGATAATGAGGCTTGCCCCGTCCTCGGTATAGGGTTCATCGTCGCTGTCCTCGACCTCGCCCCGGAGATCGACTTCGGCCAGCATCCCATCACCGGCCTGGTCTTCTTCAGCAGGCTCCCACACCGCCTGCTCCTCCTGAACTTTCGCCAGCTCCTCATCGATCTCAGCCTCGCTGACATCCAACGAGATGTCGGGCAAACTGAGTCCGCCGAGCTCGGGTAGATCGTACCGTGGGCGAACCTCCAGCTCTGCGGTGAATGAAAAACCACCATCCTCCGAAAACGAGAGGTCGCGAAAATGCGGGTTCGTGATCGGTTCAATATCGCTCTCGCCATCGAAAACCTCGCCCCAGAGGAGGCTGGTGAGGTGTTCTTGGAGCTCGTCTCGAATGACGTCGGCAAAGCGGGCACGAACCGCCGCTGTCGGAGCTTTGCCTGGGCGAAATCCAGGCACCCGGGCCTTCCGGCGAATGTTGCGCACAATCCCATCGCGCTCGCGATCAACTGCAGCAGATTCGAGGTGTGCCGATATTTCGACCGTGTGGTTCGCTCGGTGGGTCAATGTGTACGGCATTTCATAAGCTCCGGCGTGCCGATCGAGTCAAAAGGTTGGTGCGAAAGGGGGGACTCGAACCCCCATGGGGGGACCCCCACGAGATCCTAAGTCTCGCGCGTCTACCAATTCCGCCACTTTCGCATTCGGGAAAATGGTGAGCCGTGGAGGAATCGAACCTCCAACCTAGTGATTAAGAGTCACTTGCTCTGCCAATTGAGCTAACGGCCCACGGCCAACGGCCACTATACGGAAAAACGCGCTGATGGGCAACCCTTTTCAGTGGCCATGGCGTTGAAATTGAAAGCCAGACAACGGCTATGCGGCCGTACGGCTTTACGGCGTATATCTTTGGCGTTGTGGGTGGGCGGGTGGCCCGAATAGCCGTAGGGCCGTATGGCCGTGAGGCTGCTTCGATAGGGAAGCACGTGGACAGGGTTTCGCGGCTCCGAGGATCGAGCTCACTTGTGAACGAGATACTTCATTTCGGAGCGCCCGAGATCGGACTCGGCGGTGATGACGACCGCCGAGGTGCCATCCGCGAACGGCGGCATATCGGCTTCGGCGGAGAAGACGCCGTCCTCGCCGGTTTCGCCCTCAGCGAGGACCAGGCGGCGCGGTTCCGCGGTCGATTTGAAGAGCACCGATACCTTGACTCCGGCCTGTGGGGAGTGGGCAATCGACTCAACGGCCAATACGCTGATCGGGGCGAGGCTGCCATAGGCAAACTCGTGTTCGATCGAAGCGCGAAGTATCAGGTGGGCCTGGTCGCGCTGTGACTCGAGGTAATCGAGTATCACCTGATCCAAGGAGGGTTCCTCGCTCCTCTCAGGCCCGGAATCACGATGAGTGATCGTGGTGTCGTCGTCGGCCACAATTTCGATCTTGCCCGTGAGACGAGCGAGGCCACCTGACTGAACGGCATCGACAATCGATCGATGTTGCCGTTCCATCAGGGATGCGATCGCCTCCCGGTCGACATCTTGCTCCACCAGATCGTCATATGGGGTCCGGCGGGAGTAGAGGATCTCGCCGCTCGTATAGACGAGAGATTCGACCAGCGGATTGCCTCGCCCCTTGTCCTCGGTCTGCACGTGATACGTAGTGCCGGAGTGTTGGATGTCCGTGTTGTAACCTGTCAGGACCACAGTAGTCATTCCCCTCCTCATAAAAGGCTAACGCGAAGGGCGTCTGTGGTCAATCGCACAGTTTCCCTGAGAATCAACAATGGCGTGATTCTGCGTCGGAAGGACCACTGCGCGCCGGCTTTAACAGTCGTTTTACAATCAGGAGGTGTCACGACTCACGATTCTCTTCATCTGCATCGGCAACAGCTGCCGTTCCCCCATGGCGGAAGCCATTGCCCGCGCTCTCGGCGGTGCGAAGGTTGATGCTCGATCCGCGGGTATCTCGCCCCTCGGGTGGGTGTCTGGTCAGACCATCGATGCTTTGCAGGCTCTCGGTTATCCCGCTGAGGGTCTGTCGTCGAAAGGCCTCGACGAGGTCGATCTCGAGGACGTCGACATTGTCCTCTCCCTCCTCGGGGATCGCGGCCTTGATTACGTCCCCCACAACATCGGAGCGCGCCGCGAAGCGTGGGTCATCGCCGACCCCTTTGGCGAAGATGAAGCGCTGTACCTCGAGGTTGGACGCGAGCTTGAGCGTCGGATCCGTGAACTCCTCTCCGAAGAGTCGGGCTCGGAACTTTTTCCTCCCTGAACGGTCTCATTGACCGAGGCGGCGTGTGGCAAACTGGGCTCGTGGATTTCGATCAAGTGTACGAGCGTTTTCGGTTGCCGGTGTGGCGCCTGGCGCGCCGCCTGACCAAAACAGAGGAGGAGGCGCTTGACACGACGCAGGAAATCTTCCTTCGTGTGTGGCGCGGTCTCCCCGGTTTTCGAGGCGAGGCCAAGCTCTCGACTTGGGTGTTTCAAATTGCATGGAACCACCTGCGGGCATACCGAAGAAAAATGGGTCGTACACTGCAGATCATTGGCGAGGACATGAGCGCTGCTCAGGAAACGATTGACTCAGCCGTGGACACCGGGCCCGACCCGGAGCGCAGGGCTCGATCAACAGAGCTTCTCGATCGCGTCCATGAAGCGCTGGGAAAGCTCCCAGAGCACTACCGTGTCGTGGTATGGCTGCGGGACGGCGAGGATCTCAGCTATCAGGAGATTGCAGATGCCCTCGACGTGCCTATCGGCACCGTGCGTTCGCGACTGGCCCGAGCTCGCGAAGCCCTCAGAGAATTGGTGGAGTCATGATGGATGAGGCCTGGGGTGAGATTCTGAGTCGGCATTTGGACGGCGACCTCGATTCGGACGAGGAGCTGAAGCTAGCGGCCAGACTCGAGGCTGAGCCTTCCCTGGCGGCCGAACTCGAGGGCATGCGTCGTATCCGCCGTTCGGTCGCCGCACTCGCTGCGAGTGAGCGGGTTCCGCCCGAGCTCGATTCCCTGGTCGATCCCCTCTCTCGGGGAAAACCGGATCCGGCAGCTCTCCGGCCGTGGACACGGTGGCTGGCGACGGCGGCGGCGGTCATTCTCGCGGCTGCAGTCATCATCGAGGTCAATCACAGCAACCCTGGGCCGAACCTCGAGTCGATGGCGAAACTGCGGCGGCGGAGCCTTCCGGCAGAACCTACCGAGCGATTCACCCTGGCACCGCTACCGACCAGCTCTCTCGCGCCGGAGGAACAGCACCTCGGCGTCAGCGATCGACTCCTGGCAAACCCTGCTCCGGAGGTGGAGCTCGATAATCCACTCCCACTCGAGGTCCTCGGACCACTCGAGAAGGGTGGGGTCCCGGCATCCGAGGGTCAAGAAGACACAAGTATTTCGCTTGACCAGGTCAAGGCAAAAAGCTCGGCCGTGGCGGCAGACAAGGATGCGAAGAAAGGCGAAAACACCCGCCCGGCGGCCGCGGCGGCAATGGGCGAAGTTGATCGTGCCCCGCGGCGCGAAGACGAGGGCGATGCCCGAGACAGCGGCCGCGGTGCGGCCTTACAGTCGTGGGAGGCGGCACCCCCGATGGGGCAGGCTCAACTCTTCGTGTTCATCGATGGAAAATCCGCGTGGCGGGAGTTCACTCCATCGGCCACCTGCAAACCCGGGAGATACCCAGTTCGAATCGTCGTCGCCAGCGGTGCTGTCAGGGAGGCGAGACCCGTCGGGGGGGCGGCGTCGGCCAGTCCATCGCAGCGACTCTGCGCTGCAGGGCTCATCCTCGACCTCGAGATCGAGGAGGTTGCGGACGGCGAATTCCCTGCAGAGGTTGTGGTCGAGCCGCGCGGTTCGGGGGCCTCACCGGATCGATAAACCAGCGTCAGAAGCTTCCGAGGGCCTCTCTTTCGTCATCAAATACGTCGAAAACCGTGATCAACTGTGTGACCTGTAGGATGTCATTGATCTTCGGCGACAGATGCATCAGCTTGAGCTGCCCACCGCGCTTCGTGACGGTGGTGTAACAGGCCACCATCTCGCCGATGCCCGAGGAATCGATGGCGGTCACACCGCCGAGGTCAAAAAGGATGCCCTTCTTTTCGTCGGCAAGGGCCTGGGAAACCAGTTCCCGAATCTTGACGTCGCCGGTTCCGATGGTAATTTTGCCGCCTAGCTCGATAATTCTGGTGTCGCCGATGTCACGGATATTGCTTTTCATCTGAGTTCTCTCCTTTTGCCGAGGACCATCCCCGGCTGCCCAACGCAGCCTCAAGCCCCCGAGTGGTCACTGTCATTTGACGCGAGATTCCTGACCATCACCACGGCCGTTCCGCCGGCTGCGGTCGAACTGAAATCGACACTGTTCATGAACTGTCGCATGTAGAAGATACCCCGTCCGCTTGGTCGCAGCAAATTTTCGGGGTCGGTGGGGTCTGGAATATCCGCGGGATCGAACCCTTCTCCCTCGTCCTCGACTCTGATAATGATCGAGGAGTTGTCGATTGTGTAGGCAACCCGCACGAGCCGCTCTGGATCTCGCCGGTTACCGTGCCGCACGGCGTTGGCCAGTGCTTCGCGGAGGGCGGTGACCAACCAATACTCTTCGTCCTCTGCGCAACCGGCGCGGTGACAGAGATCCACCAGGGCTCGTTCGGCGACCTCGATGTTCTCGAAGCGACTCGCGAGCACCAGGCTCGCCCGGAGTTTGGCGTTGGTGTTCATGAGCTGGGAAAGTATAACAACGTCACGCGGTGCTGCGATCTCAGTCGTCGTCTGAGCCGTCGTCGTTGCTCGGTTCGACCATCTGCAGCACCCACCGGTGAAAGTTCTCCTCCGCGGCGGAGATGGGAAATGCGAGGATTTCTGGAAGCTCGTACGAATGGAACTCTCGAATCGCCGAGGAAACATCCTCGAAGAGCTTTTCCGGAGTCTTGACGAGGAGCAGGTACTCGGTATCCTCACACACCTTTCCCTTCCAGCGATAGATCGATCGCAGACACGGCACGATGTTGATACACGTGGCGAGTCTTTGCGCAATCAGCTCTTCCGAAATCTCGACAGCCTGCTGTTCGGTGCCTACCGAGGTCATCACGAGCATGATTTTTTCGAGGTCGGTCATGGCGGAAAGCTAGCCGAGAACTGCAGGTGAGTCAAGAAGCTCGACTGAAGTCCATCCCGCTCAGTAGCGGCGCAAAAGGCCAACGACGACACCCTGGACCTGGACATCAGCTGCCGGAGCAATCATGGTCGGCATGGCCGGATTGGCCGGTTGGAGCCTGATTGTCGAGGCGCTCTCGCGGTAGATCCGTTTCAGCGTCACCTCGTCGCCCACCAAAGCCACCACCATCTCCCCATCCGTAGCGCTGTGGCCGCGTTGGACGACGACGAGGTCACCATCGTGAACGCCATCGCCAATCATCGAGTCCCCGCGCACCCGCAAAACGTAGTGATCCCCGGCACGCAGAAAATCGGCGGGCACGAAGATCCGCTCATCATCGGGAATCGACTCGATCGGCGCGCCTGCGGCGACCACGCCAAACAACGGTAACTCCACC
>CAYRFI010000132.1:8198-10925 GCA_964423595.1 uncultured Thermoanaerobaculia bacterium
ATCCGGTAAGACTAGGCCCCGTTTCTGATGCTTTTCGCGTCGCAGGAAACCCTTACGCTCGAGGTGAGCAATGTGCTTCTGGGCGCTGGCGGTGCTTCGAAATCGAAAAGCATCGGCGATTTCTTGTAGGGTCGGAGCCACGCCATCGGCATCGATTCGTTTGGAGATGAAGTCGAGCACGTCCCGTTGGCGCTCGGTGAGGTACGTCATCACTGTCCTCCCCACTCCGACCATAGGTGATAATAAGGCGTAAGTCAATACAATTCGGGACCGGCGGCACACCGTCGGTCCCGAATTGCGAATGGTCGGGGCGAGTGGACTTGAACCACCGGCCTCACGGTCCCGAACCGTGCGCTCTACCAGACTGAGCTACGCCCCGAGGAGGAGGGAGTCTAGCGGAAGTGCGGCGCAAAGGCAATATGAATCAACCGGACAGATATTTACATTTGACACCCGCACCCCAGCCTCGTTACCGTTCGCAGCGAGTATACAGACAGGGAGGCTGAATGTCGGAACAGCGTGCGCAGTGGAGCGGTCACCTGGGATTCATTCTCGCGGCGGCCGGTAGCGCTATCGGTCTCGGTAACCTCTGGAAATTCCCGTATATCACCTTCGAGAACCACGGCGGCGCATTCGTGCTCGTGTATCTCGCGGCGATCGCCGTAGTCGGGGTTCCCATCATGGTCGCTGAAATCCTGCTCGGTCGGAGGAGCCAAAAGAACGCTGTCGGCGCATTCCGGGTGCTGGCTCAGGGGAAACCGGGGGGCCGCGCATGGCAGGCAGTCGGGGTCCTCGGTGTCATGACCGGCTTTATCATTCTTTCCTATTACAGTGTTATCGCGGGGTGGACCCTCCGCTACATCGTGATGGCCGTGTCGGGTGAGTTGGGCACTCTCGCGCATCACCCCGAGGCACTGCAGTCTTTTTTTGGAGAGTTTCTCGCCAACCCCTACCAGCAGATCTTGTGCCACGCCCTCTTCATGGGTGCAACCATCGGGGTTGTCTACTTCGGCGTCGGCAGAGGCATCGAGCGGACCTCAAAGTTTCTGATGCCGTTGCTGTTGGCGATTTTGGTGCTGCTCGTGGTCTACTCATTCTGGACCCCCGGATTCAAGCAGGCGGTCGGGTTCCTCTTTCGACCCAACTTCAGCGAACTGACGGCGGGCGGCGTGCTCGAGGCGCTTGGGCACAGCTTCTTCACCCTGAGCCTCGGCATGGGTACGATGCTCACCTATGGCAGCTACATGCGGAAAGACGACTCGATCCCTCGCGCAGCGGTGACTATCTGCGCCCTCGACACCCTGATCGCGATCATGGCCTGCATCATCATGTTCTCGATCATCTTCAGCTATGATTTCGAGGTCACAAAGAGCTCGACCATCCTCTTCACCACCGTGCCGGTCGTGTTCTTCCAGCTGCCCGGAGGGGGGGTCGTCAGTGCGCTGTTCTTTCTACTGGTGGCCTTTGCGGCACTGACCAGCACGATCAGCCTGCTCGAGGTGGTTTCCAGCTACGCTATCGACGAGCTCGGATGGGGACGACGGCGCGCCACGGTGACCACGGGTATGGCGATTCTTGTCTTTGGCATCCTCAGCGCGGTCAGCATGGGAGGCAACGCCATGCTGTCGAATTTCAATCTCATCGGACGATCGTCAACCGCCGGCGCCTTTGGCACTCTCGACTACGTGGCCAGCAATTGGTTCTTGCCGGTGGGCGGTCTCTTCATCGCGCTCTTTGCCGGCTGGATCCTGACCGCTGCGGAGAGTCGCAACGAACTCGAAGCGGGTCATGGGCCGCTGGCGTGGAAGTACTCGGCATGGCGGTTTCTGATCCGGTTCGCGGCTCCCGCCGCGGTCGCAGCGATCATCGTCAGCGTGATCCTCGGCGCCGAGTACCAGTAAGAGGCGCCTCTGGCCCGCATGTCTCACCGGGTTTCGTTGCGAGGGCGGCGAGGTGCCATGCACAGCGGGGTTTTCGACCTAAAGGTCCGGCTGGAGTCCCCAGCCGGACCTCGCAGGGCGCGGAGCGCGTACTTGAAAGTACGTCGAGCACCCCGAGGCGAGAAAACACCGTTGGCTGCGGTGCATCGGCGCGCCCGCAGCAGGAAGTTGGTGAGATATGCGGGCGCTAGGCACCGCTGCCGGCAGCGGCGCTGATCCGAGCCTCGGCCAGTCTCAGCTGGCTGTCGACCTCGTCAAAATCGCCAGCGTCCACTGTTTTCAGCTTCTCCTTGGCCTCGGCGAGGGTCGCGCGCGCCGCTTCGAGATCGATCTCATCAACCGCTTCGGCTATCGAAGCGAGAACGGTCACCACATCGGCCTGGACCTCCGCGAAACCACCCTGGACAACTAGGCGGCCGGTTGTGTCACCATCATACCAAGTGACTTCGCCGGTGCCGAGCGAGGTCAGCAGCGGAGTATGGCCGGGGAGGACGCCGAGTTCGCCGAGGGCCCCGGGGATTCGCACCTCGCGAGCGCGGCCGGAGAGGACACGGCGGCTGGGGGTCACCACCTCGAGCTTGAGGTACTCGGCCACCTCAATCCTCCGCCTTCATCTTGTCGGCTTTCTCGACCGCCTCTTCGATGCCGCCGACATAGAGGAAGGCCTGCTCCGGCAGGTGATCATAGTCGCCGGCGCACAGGCCTTTGAAGCCGGCCACTGTGTCCTCGATCTTCACATAGCGCCCCTTCATGCCAGTGAACTGCTCGGCGACGTGGAAGGGCTGGG
>CAYRFI010000133.1:0-10909 GCA_964423595.1 uncultured Thermoanaerobaculia bacterium
GGGGTCAAGAAGATCGTCCTCGGCGAGTGCGGCCACGCCCACAAGGCGCTGACCGTGATCGCCGACAAGGTCCTCACCGGCGATCTCAATATCCCGCGTGAGAGCTCGATGGTGACTCTGCGCGACATCATCCGCTCCGGCAAGCTCAAGCTCGACCCGAGCCGCAACGACTTTCCGGTCACCCTCCACGATCCCTGCAACATGGTGCGGCTGATGGGGATCGTGTCACCGCAACGCGAGGTCATCAGCGCTGTCGTGCCGAAGGAGCGATTCCGCGAGATGGCGCCGCACGGCGTCGAAAACTTCTGTTGCGGCGGCGGATCCGGCTTCGCCATCATGTCGGGCCACAACTTCTCCGAGTGGCGTCACCACATGACGGGTCGCAGGAAATTCCGGCAGATTCTGGAGGCCTTCCAGGACGAGCCGATGGACAACGAGCATCCCAAGTACGTGTGCGCGCCGTGCTCCAACTGCAAGGGCCAGATGCGCGACATCATCACGTACTACGACGCCTGGGAGAAGGCCGGCATCTACTACGGCGGCCTGGTCGAACTGATTGTCAACGCGATGGTGGACGCAAAGCCCGGCTATATCGATTGGGAATGGCACTAGTTTGAATTGGGAATTAGGAATTAGGAATTTCTGACCACCCGCCCACAAAGGACCGTTCATGAACCGCCCGCGAAAGCGGGCGGTCTTTTTTTGCTTTGATGGATCCAAGCTGGCAAATGTTTCATCCTCGGGATCCAGCCCTGCTGCCTGGCAGCAAGAAGACGAAGGGTGTCCCCAGCAGCCCCAGGGCGGCGGAGGCGAGAAAGGCCGACCGCATTCCCATACGGTCGGCGAACGCACCGACGAGCACCACGATCACGGCCCGCAGGACGAAGTTGAGGGCCATGTAGATGCCGTTGGCCAGTGCTCGATTTTCGGGGGCACTTTCCTGAACGGACGCCATGATGACCGGGGTCGCCATGAGACCGAAAAATCCGAGCGGTAAGAGCAGGGGCAAACGCCACCAGCCCGGAGTAAGGACGAGGACGAGCATCAGAACAGGCGTCAGAAGAAACGAGGCCACGAGCACCCTCTTTCGACCCAGTACGTCACTTGCGGAACCGCCTACAAGGGCGCCGATCACACCGCCCGCTTCGAGAACGGACAGCGATGCTCCGGCGAACCACAAGCTGGCTCCCTCCTCGTGCAGGAAGACGGGAAGATAGGTGGCAAAGGCTGCCATCATGAAAGAGCGAAAAACCACGACACCTGACAGAGGAAACAGGAGGTTCCGCATGGAACGCACGGCCTCGGAGAAGTTGCTCGCCTCCGCTTGACCGCTGCCTACCTGTGACGTGCCGCGGACTCCGAAATAAAGAAGCGCCGAGGCCCCGGCGCCGCCGGCCATCAGCCAAGGCGTCCCTTCCAGTCCGAGAACGGCGATCGCACTCACCAGGATGATTGGCCCGAGGGTGCGGCCGAGCTCGCCTCCAACCATCCAGAAGCCCATGCTGGACCCCAGACGATGCCCGGAGAGGCGGCCTGCAATCACCGGCGCAAGCGAGTGCAACACCGCGGCAGAGACCCCGGCCGTTAGCAGAAGCAGGGCGATGACTGCGTAACTCGAAGCGACGCCGAGTAGGCTCATGCAGGCCGCGGTCACCGCCGGGGTCAGGACAACACAGACGCGCAGGTCGTACCGGTCTCCCAAGTGGCCGACGACGGGTTGTAGCAGCGACGGGCCCTGGAGGAAGACGGTGAGGAGACCGGCCTCGGCCTTGGCGAGGGAGAGCTTTTCGATGAACACGGGCAGCAGGGGAGGCAGGAACGCACTGTAGCTGTCGTGTGCCGCGTGAGCAGCGGCGATGGTGACGACCCTGGAGGTCCGCGGGTCGTGCGACGGGTCTGATCTGAGTTCACTCACGCGACCGCTACCGTAACAAAGCTCGACGATAGGGTCTTGCGCAGTACCTCTTCCGATGCAGATTTTCCGCGAGCCGAACCGCCTCTTGACATTCGCCTGTAATGAGCATATGTTCGTAATTGGGAGGCGAAGTGGCACGACCGGAGAAGATCAGACGGGTCGGATGCGCGGCCGGAGGCAGGGCGTTCAAGCCTGTCGGCCGTCCGGTCGACGGCCTCGGAATCGAAGAGCTGCGACTGGATGAGCTCGAGGCTCTGCGGCTCGCCGACCTCGAGGGGCTCTACCAGGAAGCTGCCGCGGAACGGATGGGCGTTTCCCGGCCGACCTTTGCCCGCATCCTCGCCCGCGCCAGGTTGGCCGTCGCAAGGGCGCTGATCGAGGAGCGCGTGCTGGTGGTCGGCGAGGGGCCGGTGGTAGCGGCTTCCGACGAGCCCTTCCCCTGCCCGGTCCACGACGGTGGCCGCAGGCGGGGACAGGGTTGCCGGTGCCGAAACCAGCAGGGTGGTAGCGGACGCGGGCGAGGCCCGCGCTGAATAAACAGAAAACGGAGGAGACGAGAAGATGAAAATCGCGATTCCAGTACACCAGGGACGGTTCAGCGAGCATTTTGGCGGCGCCGAGGAGTTCGCCTTTTACACCGTGGACGAGGCGAACCGCACGCTCGGAGAGCGGCTGCTCGGCGCTCCACCGGAGCACGGACGGGGGATTTTCCCCATGTGGTTGCGCCAGCAGGGCGCCACCGTTGTCCTGGCCGGGGGCATGGGCCCGCGCGCCGCCGGCATCCTTACCCAGCACGGCATCGAGGTGGTGACCGGTATCCGGGGAGAGGATCCCGATGCTGTCGCCCGGGGCTACCTCGACGGCACCCTCGACGCGACCGGGGAGGTGTGCCACGAACACGGTTATCACGACTGTGGCCACGATCACGCTCAACCCGGCCGCGGTGGATGTCACGACGATTGAGAGGGCGCGAAACACGCGCTCGTCTCGAAGGAGGTTGATCATGCCGAAACGAGACAAGGGCCAGGGACGAGGTCAGGGAATGCAGGCGGGCCGGGGAACCGGCCAGGGAAGCGGACGTGGCGGCAGTGGAGAAGGCGGCGGGATGGGTGGTGGTGGATTTTGTGTCTGCCCCAAGTGTGGACGACGGGTCCCTCACCAACCCGGGACACCGTGTCTTCAGGAGCGTTGCCCCACCTGTAACGTGGCGATGGTGCGTGAAGGCTCGCCCCATCACCAGGAGATCGAAAGCCGTCGCGCCGAGCGTGAGCCGGAGCGCTGAAAGGAGGGTATGACCATGCCAGGAGGAGATCGAACTGGACCGATGGGAGGAGGGCCGATGACCGGCGGTGGTTTCGGCTACTGCGGCGGCGCCTCGTACCCGCGGGGCTTCTCGCGGAGTAGCTTCGGGGGTCGGCAAGGCGGCTTCGGCCGCGGGGGCGGTCGCGGCTGGCGGAACCGCTTCTGGGCCACGGGACGAACGGGTTGGCAGCGGGCTGTTGACTGGGAGGATCCGATTCGGCCGCGGGACGTCGCTGCCGAGCGGAGCGATCTCCGGCAGGAAACCGCTGTGCTCGAAGCCGAGCTGCAGCGCCTCAGGGCGCGCATCGAGGAGCTCGAATCCCCCGCCTCGGAGTAGGACGAGAAAACACGGCCCCCGCCTGACAAGCCGGGCCAGCGAAGGATGAGGGCCGAGCAACGCGCGCGATGGCCCGCCATCAGATGTGTTGAGATCGCGGGTTGGCAGCGGCGCCCTTGCGAGCGATACTTGTGGTGATGTTTGGAGGCCGACATGGCCGGTAAGATCCTCGTGATTGACGACGAAGAAGATGTGCGGACGTTCCTCAGCAGTGTTCTCGAAAGGGAGGGGTACGAGACCGTCGTTGCCGCCGACGGCGTCGAGGCATTCGACATTGTCGAACGGGAGAAACCCTCAGTCGTGATTCTCGACCTCCAGATGCCGAATCAGACGGGGACTCAGTTTTACCGGAGGCTCGTTCATCACCATGAATTTGCGGAGATTCCGGTGATCGTCGTCAGCGGTATCGCCGGAAGGCATCTGGCAGTGAGGGAACCGTTTGCAATTTTCGACAAGCCGATCGATCAGGACGAGTTTGTGGCTGCAGTAGAGAGGGCCCTCGGGGATAACGGCTGACTCCGCCAGCAGCAGAAAGTTGGTGAGATATGCAGGCTAGGGTTCGACATCTTCGATTCCCAGGGTCTCAATCACCCTCTTGAGCGTGTTCAGGTCCACCTCCTCGATGCGTGAGGCGATTCGATTTCGGAGACCGTCCACCTCCTCGTGAAGCGGTTCTTCCTCGAGGGGCGCAAGGCCGAGGATCTTCATTACGTTGTGGAGAAAACGCTGCGGTTTGACCGGCTTTTCGAGGTAGGTAAGGGGACCGGTCATGGTCCTGTCCGAGAAGATCTCCTCAAAGTCGCCTTTGCCGAGGTCGTCACGGGCGTGTGCGGTAACGATCATGATCGGGATCTTCGCCCACTGTCGGTTCTTGCGGAGTTCGTATAGGAACCTGATGCCCGATTTTTCGGGCATCACGAGGTCGAGGGAAATGAAGTCGGGCTCGTGCTCCCGCACCGCCTTCAGGGCTTCCTGGCCGTTGGACGCGGTGACGACGTGAAAACCGGCGCGCTCGAGAATGCCTGAGAAATAGGTGACGACATCCGGCTCGTCGTCGACGATGAGAACGGTCTTGTCTTCGGGGCGGGTCATCTCTCGCTAACCTCCGTCTGTGGTATCGCCACCCCCCACGGCCGGCGCAGGCAACCGATGCCGGGGAAGGGTGATCCGAAATGTCGAGCCGCTACCGGGCTTGGATTCGATGTCCACGGATCCCCCGTGTTCCTGCACGATCTTCTTCGTTACCAGAAGCCCGAGGCCGGTGCCTTCGGTGCCCTTGGTGGTGAAGAAGCTGGTGAAGACCTTTCGCTTGATCTCATAGTCCATCCCGCAACCGTTGTCCTCGACCTCGTACTCCAGGCTGCCGTCCCGGTCGCGGGTGCGGACGATCACGCGGTCCCCACCCGCATCGCTCACGAGACAGGCGTCGATCGCATTGGAGATGAGGTTGGCGAGGCAGCGTTGGATGCCCTCGGCGTCGAGGTTCGCCTCCGAGATGCCTTCCTGGAACTGGGCGTCGATCGTCACCCCCCGTTCTCGGGCGGCCTCGCTGAACAGCGCCACCGCCTCGTACGCCAGACGGTTGGGGTCGGTGGGGGCGACGACCGCCACCCGCCCCTTTGCAAAGCTCAGGAACTCTCGCACGAAGGTCGTTATCTTGTGGAAGTTGCGGTCGAGCATCTTCCACCCCTCCTCGAGCTTGTCACGCCGATCGTCCTCGATTCCCCAACGCACCAGAAACATGCCACCCTCGAGACCGGTGAGGATGTTTTTGACGCCGTGGGCGAGGCCAGCCACCGTCTGACCGACGGCAGCCAGTCGTTCCGCATCCAGTTTCTCTTGCTCGAGCCGCTTGACCGCCCGAAGGTCCTGTAGGAAGCCGGCGGTGCCGAGGACCTTGTCACCGTTCCTCACCACGACACCAGCGAATCGGATCGGGATCTCATGTTTGCCGACTCGAATCGTCGTCTCAGGCAAGATGCAGCTCAACCCTCCGCCCTCCCCGAGTTCGAGAAATTTGGTTGGGTACACGCGTACGAGATCGGTGCTGCCACGCAGCTCCTCAGCGGTCACTTCCAGCAGCTGCTCTGCTGCCGGATTGATCACCGTAATTCGCCGTTCCGCGTCGGCAGCCACGAATCCATCGAACGACTGATCGATCATGCTGGCGAGGAATTGGCGTTCGCGAACCAGCTCCGTCTCGAGGGTCTTGACCTCGCTGATGTCGTGCAGGATCTCGATGACATACTCGATCGGCTCGCCCACGCGGGCGAGGGGGGCGGTAGTCACAACGTAGCGCGCCAGCGTGCCGTCCTGACGGACACCACTCGACTCGTGGGTGTGGACCTTTCCGTCCGCGAAGCTGCGCAGGGCCGGACAGTCGTCGCATTGCTCCGCGCTGTGTTGGTACACTTCGCGACAGAGCTTGCCCTCGTGATCACCGAAGGTCGAGCGCAGGAGCTTGTTGGCGCGGACGATCCGCAGGTCGCGGTCGAGCACTGCCACGTAGCAGGGGGCCCGCTCGAAGAGGATCTGGTGCTCGCGCTCGAGCGCCGTGCTTTCGGTGACGTCGGTGGCCATCTGCATGAGGTACTCGACTCGTCCATGATCGCCGGGAATGGGAACCAGACGGACCACGTAGTGACCGCGACGGCCCTCCTTGTTGAGCCATACGTCATCGGTGGTCCGCGGCTGGGCGTCGACGAAGACTTTGGCGGCGTGGCAACCTTTGCAACGGGCGCTGCGACCCTTGAGCACGTCGTAGCATGCGCGGTCGTGCCACGTGCCGAATATCTCGGTGAAGCGCTGGTTTGTCTCGACCACTCGGTATTTGCGGTCGATGATGGCGATCGCCTGCGGCACCTGGTCGAAGAGGTGGGAGCCGATCCATGTGCCCAGGAGGTCTTCAGCCATCACCGCCTCCCCATTTTCCGTGCCACTTCGACGACGGTTTCGAGGAAGGCTTTGGCGTCCGGCGGCTTCTCGATATAGCCGTCGGGCTCGGGCATGGTTTCCTCGCCGGCCGCCGGCGCGACCGCCATCAGCTCGGGTCTGAGGGCGGTGATGAAGATCACCGGCGTGTCAGCGACCTCGGGGTCGGAACGGATCCTTCTGAAGAGCGCGATGCCGGTCTCCTCCGGCATCACGATGTCGATGCAGGCCACATCCGGCCTTTCCTGCTTGATTAGAGCGAAGCCCTCGGCGGCATTCAACGCCACGTGAGCGCGGTGTCCGCGCTGCTCGAGCACGGCGGCGAGGTAGGTCAGCACGTCGGGCTCGTCGTCGACCACGAGCACCGACAGCGGCCGTTCCGGTGGCGGACAGCGCGCGCCCGCCATCACCCAGCGCTCCTGAACGGCACCGGCCCGTCGAGATGGCAGGTGACGCAGTCCGGGTGGTGGGGACGGTTGAGCTCGGCCGCCTTCTTTTTGTGACACGAGATGCAGACGCCATGCAGGGCATCCACATAGCCGCCCGCCAGTCGGGCGCGGTCCTTGCCCTCGAGCTCGACGGTCGCGCCCTTGCGGCGCATCTCCAAATGGTCGCGGTGGCAGCCCTCGGCGGTGCACGACGCGGTGTGCTCGGAAGTGTGCGCACCATTGGGGTCGAGGTGACAAGCTGCGCACGGGTTGCCGCTGCCCATTCTCTTCAGATCGGCGACGTGACGGTCATGGTCGAAGATGTCGGTCGCCGACCATTGATCACGGTGACAGACCCAGCACGGCGTGTCGGTGTCCAGGGGCTCGTCCAGGTGATGGCACAGCACGCAGGAGTCCTTGTCTCCCAGCTTGTCGATGTGCATCTGGTGCTTGAACTCGACCGAGATCCCGTTTCGATCACCATCGATCAGCATCACCACGCTGCCGCGGGCGCGCTGCACCGGCGCCGGGACGGCGCCCGCGCCGTAGAGAGCCTGGTGTGGCAGGAAGGCGAAGACAACCGCCGCTGCGACGATGAAGGCCAACGAGTTGCGTTTGAATGCGGCCAGCAGGGAATCTCCAAGCCAAACGCCCGAAGCGGGATCGCGTGCTGGGGGAGCGAAGCTCGGGTCGGCTCGCTCGAGTACCGGCTCCGGCTGCCACACCTCGTAGTGCTCGACCAGGAACATCCAGATGAGGACGGCGATGCCCGGAACGAGGCCGAAGCTCATCAGGAGCTCGAGCCCTGACGGGAAGTAGTGGGTTCCGGTCGGGGTGATGGTTGCCAGGCCGGCCACCGTCAGCCGGTTGAGCATGAATCCGCCGACGACGGTGAAGGCCATGGTCGCAAGCAGGGCGCGGCTGTTGCGAACGCGCCTGAGCTGAATGAGGAGCGATGGCAACAGCAGGAGCGCGAGGGTCTCGAACCAGAACAGTGCGGCGTTCCAGCTTCTCTCGATGAGGAAGTGGCCGTCGCCGCGGATCGTGAGATCGGTGAGGCGAATGGTGATGTAGAGCCACACGACCCACGCCATGACGCGGCCGATCGTCGGCAGCAGCTCATGATCGAGCTTGCGCCGGTAGAGCAGGTTGGCAACGTACGACTCCACGATCACGGCGCCGAGGCCCATCGCCACGCAGGAAACGAAGAACAGTACGTTGACGATCGGGCTGTAGAACAGCGGGTGTTGCCGGTGCGGGGTGATCGCGAAGAGCGTCCCCAGTGACGACTGGTGGAGGACCGACAGAGCGATCCCGAGGATCACGATCGGGATCCTGGCCGCAACCAGGAAGTGGTAGGCCGTATCGATCAGCCGGACCTGACGGTATTTTTCGAGCACGACCGGTGCAAATTCGAGGAGCAGCACGGTCAGGTACAGCATCACGCACCACGCCACCTCGAAGAGCGGCGATTGCGGGTTCCAGTAGAAAACCGGGCGCCAGATGTTCCACGGAATCCCGAGGTCAACAATGAGGCTGACCACGAAAAAGGTGTAGCCAAGCAGACCGAGCAGCACCGACCGCCGGGCGAGCTTGTGGTAGCGCTCGAGCTGGAAGATGTACACCGCTCCCGCAATCGTGAAACCGCCCGCGGCAAAGGCGACGCCGGCCAGCTTGAGGCCGATCCACAGGCCCCAGGGGGTGAGGTCGCTGAGGTTGGTGGTGGCACCGAGACCGTTGCCGAAGCGCGCTGCCAGGGCCACTGACGCGGCCCCAACCAGACTCCACAGCACGGTTTTTGTGACCCGCACCCTCACGGCTCACCTCCCTCCGGCGGCCCCTCGATTTCTTCGGGCGGCTCGCCATCCATCAGTCGCCGGCGCCGGTTGATGACCCAGTAGGTGCCAGCCATCACGGCGCAGACGCCGAAGAAGGTTGGTGGAACCGTGACCATGATGCGTTCCGTCTTCTCCGGAAACGGCTCCTCGCCGAGTGGTTTGAAGGAGTGCCAGAGGACCGACGAAAGGTCGATGCTCGACAGGTAGAGCACACTTGTGCCGCCGACCTCGTGCTCCCCCCAGATGCGGCCCTCGAAGTACTTCCCGGGGTTTTTGGCGATGCGGTGTCTGGCCTCCCGCAGTGCCTCTTCGCGATCCCTGAAAAAGACCGTAGCGTGCTCCGGACATGCGGCGGTACAGGCCGGCTGCTCGATCTCGCCCTTGGCCATCGCCTCGAAGCACAGGTTGCACTTGCGGATGTGGGGCACGGCGCTCTCCCACTCGTAACGCGGGATGCCGAAGGGGCATGCCATCATGCAGTAACGGCAGCCCATGCAGATCTCGGTGTCGTAGATGACCGGGCCCGCGTCGGTCTTTTGGAGGGCGCCGACCGGACACGCGGAGGCGCAGGCCGGGTCAAGGCATTGACGGCACTGCAGGCGCACAAAGCAGTCCGGCACCGGCCGCACCACCGAGCAAAAACGGTTCTCGTTCAGCCCGTCGGCCTCCCGCCAGCGGTAGTGGACGTCCTCGCCGAGGTGGTTGATTTCGACGCAGGCGTCGACGCACTTGTCGCAACCGGTGCACAGGGTGGTGTCGGTGAGGATCGCGGAGCTCATATGGCACGTCCTTCCGTGCCGATCTGCCTCGCTACCCGCTCGGGGTAATCCGGCGGGAACCGCCATGCCAGCTCCGAGGGAAGCTGCGACAGCGGCAACAGCACCATGTGGGTGAGCTTGGTGAACGGCACCATCAGAATGCAGAGGTCCGCACCGAGGATGTGGACGAGGAGGGTGGGGTTGTAGGGAAACGGGTTGAGCGTGGGGTGGGCCGCGAGGAACCCTGATAGGAACGGGACCATGATCAGCGCCGGAATCAGATAATCCTGCAGACGGCTGATCCCGCGTGCGGCGCCGCTGCCGACCCGGCCCGAGATCAGCACCAGCAGCGCGGCCACGGTCGTCAGGGTCAGCACGTCAGCGGCCATCATCGGCAACGCCCACCACTCGATGCCGATGCTCTTCTCCAGCAGCCGGATGTGCGCCAGGAGGAAGACCGGCACCACGATCACGCAGATGTGGAAGATCACCGACATCAACGAGTAGAACCACCGCTGGCGAAGGTGGCGAACCGGCACCAACCAGTCGAAGGTCTGGCGCGCAGCCCGGCGCCACGACACGTTCTTGTCGTCAGAAAGTCGGTAGGCGCGAACCAGGCCCCAGACCGTCACTACGAGGTGCCGACCGAGGCCGAGCACCATCACCGCGAAGCTGAGACGGAACAGCGGGCCGCGTGCAAGGGCCAGCCATTCAGCCATTTTCGACCGCTCCTTTCCAGTCCGTCGCCGTCTTGGCGGCGGCGGCGCGATCCGCCGCCGGTTTCGCACCGGGGATCTCGATCGCCCTCAAGATCAGGTCGTGGAGGCCTACCACGTCGACGTTCTCGAGCTCGTGGTCCTCGACGATCTCGCGCAGCTGCTTCTTGCAGTTGGCGCACGGCGCAACCACGTAGCGCGCACCGGTAGCGCGGATCTGGTCGGCCTTTTTCTTGCCGCCGATACCAGTTCGGTACTCCCGCATCTCGTCGATCGAGACTGTGCCGCCGCCGCCGCCGCAGCAGTAGTTGTGCCTTCCGCGCGGCGCCATCTCGACGAAGTTCCGGCAGAAGGAACGGAGGATCTCGCGCGGTCGATCGACGATCCACCCCCTGCGGGCGATGTTGCACGGGTCGTGGTAGGTGACGACGTCGGTGATGATGTCGGGGTTGAGCTGGAGCCGGCCCTCGGTGAGCATGCGGTGGGTCCACTCCATGCAGTTGACCACCTCGGGTGGGTCGGGACCGCCGAAGACCGGCACGAAGTCCTTGGCCGAGCGCGAGGCGTGGCCGCACTCACCGATCATGATCTTGGTCCCTCCGAGGCGGTGCACCTCCGCCACCAGTTGCTGGATGATCCGGCGCAGGTAGCTCGGCCCCCGCTCGCTGCTGTTGACCGTGATCA
>CAYRFI010000134.1:0-10763 GCA_964423595.1 uncultured Thermoanaerobaculia bacterium
CGACCTCGACTCCCAACGCGGCGAGCTCCTGCGCCTTGGGCGAATCCACGTTTCTGGTGATTGCACGCGCGGTGAAACCGCCATCCGGTTCATTCATGATGGCGCGCACCAGACCGCTACCCTGCGCCCCAGTCGCTCCCACGACGGCGATGATCTTCTTTTCTGGCATTGTCCACCTCCTAGTGCGGTTCGAGCCGGTCACGAGGCTCGTCGTCAATCGTTGAAATTCAGTCGCATGAATAACGGGAGATGAGATTGTCGCATTCCAGCCACCTCGGCATCTTCGCTCGATGGATCGGGAAGGCAGGTCACCTCACAGGTGCCTCTGAACAGTGGCACCTATTTTTTGAGGCACCCTGGGCGCAATGCATCACTGCGGATCGGTGGCACCCATGCGGCGAGGCGGCCCGCGCCTCGTTCTCAGCGTCAGCCGGGTCACCAGTCCGAAAGGCGATGTCTGACGGTCGCCTTCAGCGATCTCCGCGACGGTAGCCCCCGCGCGACCGTCGTGCCGCCGATTGAGAGTTGCGGGTTGGGACCTTCGTCGTCGGCGTCGGCGAACTCCACCACCGGCCGCAGTTCGAAATCGGCAAGAACCAAGGCGCACAGACCGGCCAGGCGGTCGCGATCCCTGCCCGGCTCACCACGGACCGTGACCGGGATCTCGGAGAAGAATTCGCTGAAGTCCTCACCCACGAACCGCAGGAACTCGCGCCACAGCGCGGTGCGATAGGCCTCCTCCTGCGTTTCAGGAATGAAGTTGTCGGCCGCAAGCTCTGCCTGGAGGCGATCAACGATCTCCTTCCGGCCGACGACACCGGCGGCGGCGACCTTCTCGCACGCCTGACGCAGGCCGACGACACCGACCCTGTGCAGTCCCACCAGCACCTGCGACACGGCAAAGCTTCCACAGCGCAATGCTCGTTCCCCAAATGTCCGAGTTCATTCTACGACGGCCGCGACGGCGGCATCAGGGTGGCACAAACAACGTCACAACGTGAGAGTCGGCACTCACGTCACACCCACTATGCGAGGCGGCCGTCACGATGAAACAGAGCGAAACGTGGCACCTGCGTGGTGACGCCGTAGAATCTAAGAATCATGGTTACCGAAGTGCTCATCGCCCTGGTCGCCTTGGTCATCGTGTTCGAGGTCTTCGAGCATGTGATCATCCCGCTGGTCGGGGCGCGCGCCGGCCGTCGGCAGCAGGCGTTGACCGGCGCGGAGGGGATGGTCGGCAAGGTGGTCGAGGTCAGGCGCTGGTCCGGGCGCGAAGGCAAGGTGTCGGTCGACGGCGAGCTCTGGCAAGCCAGAAGCCGCGCTCCCCTGGCGGCCGGCGACAAGGCGACGGTCGTCGCGGTCAGTAATCTCGCGCTGCGTGTCGAGCCCTTGGCGGAATCGATCGCCTCCGACGACTCGCCTTGAACGGTGCGACGCACCACGACTTCACAACCCGGCGAAAACGCCGTCGAGATCGGCCGCGGCCCTCTCGGGGAATCGCTTCACCATATCCGGTTCGCAGTCGCGCCGGAGTGATGCGCTGATGACAACAGGATAACCGAGTCGAAAGGCCGGGCTGATTTCATGAGGGTGTGATGAGCGGCGGCTTCTGTTAATCCCGGCCGGCCAGCAGCGCGTCGTACCTTTTCCTGACTTCGCCGTTCCCGTACCTTCGCTCGAGGCGGCGCACGATGAAGTGCCCGCGCGCCATGTCCTGGAAGTGATCGGTGAAGAGGACGTTGATGGTGGCCCCGCCGAGGGCGCCCACGACCGGTACGCCCTGGGCGATGATCTTTTCACCGACGACGGTGTTGAACCGGGCGGCGATCTGCGCCAGCAGGCGCACGATGACCGGGGCCCCGTCCTCGACCACCGATCGCCCCGCCACATACCGGGCGGCTTCGCTGACGGCGTGGGCCAGCGCCGCCCGGACGGCGAAGTAGCCGGACTCGGTCGCGTCGTCACCCGCTAAGGGTCCGCCCATGGCAAACACCTCGAGACACGCCAGCCTCGCCTCCGGGGATAGGAGATCCTCCCCCTCGCTGCGCGCGATGTCGGCTATGGATCGCAGGATGATGGTGGTCGTGATTGGCAGCTCGATCGGCAAGGCGGCCAAACCGAACACCCCGCCGACTCCTCCCGACAAGCCGGCCGCCGCCATGTGGCTCTTCAGCCACGGCCTTCCACGCCCACGCGTGTCCAGAGTTCTCGCCGCCGCACGGACGGCGGCGCGCAGGGACACCTGCACGGCCTTCGTGATCGAGTCGCCGGCGCCCTTCGGAAGCCTGTCGAGCATGTACTCGATCGGCGTCCCCACGAGGCCTGAAACCGTGGCGACGAAACCGGGGCTTTCGAGCAGCTCCACAGCCGTTTCCAGATCCTGGAGATCTTTGTCGCTCCACTCCATCACGACCGAACTCCTCCCTGCTCTCCTCAGCCTACCAACACGGGTTCCACAAAGAATAGGGCGTTTTTTCGGACAGGTGCCGTGAGGTCGTGACCGGTGGCGCCCTGGCGGTCTGTTGAGGGACCCGGGGGCTTGCCGTCGTGCCGACGGCGACCCATTATCTCACTGAGGGTCTGTAACTCGTGAAGGGCCGGCAAACGTCGCGCCCGTGATCACGAGTCGTCGCCCGAGTTCGGAACGCGGAGGTCGGTATGCCGGTCTACGTTTTTCGGTGTGTGAAATGCAATGCGCAGTTCGAGAAGACCATGACGGTTGCGCAGAGGGAAAAGGCGAAACCCGCCTGCCCCGAGTGCAGGGGCCGCAAGGTGGTACCGGTCCTGAGCGGATTCTTCGCCAAGACCAAACGAAAAAGCTGACCGCAGGCATCCGTCAGGTGCGCGAGAACAGGTGCCACTGACCGGAACATCACAAAGTTGGATGGGTGCCACGCAATGTGGAAGTCACTTCGTGATGCGTGGCGCCCTCATTTAGCCCGCATTATTCATGAGGTCTCGTCGCGAGGGCGGCGAGGTGCCATTCCCCGTGGGGTTTGCGACCTGAGGGGCGCGGACGCGTACTCGACGGTACGTGGAGCACCCCGAGGCGAGAAAACACCGCGGGGTGTGGTGCATCGTCGCCCGCAGTAGAGACTTCATGAATAATGCGGGTTGGCCACCACTTCTTCTGAAGATATCCGCGCTATCAGGCTGGCACCGTCCGCGTTGTCCGGATCCAGCTCCAGAGCCGTTCGGCAGCTCTCGAGCGCCTTCTCGCGCTCGCCGATGCGGTCGTAGGCCTCGGCCAGCAGGCTGTGGGCACCGGAGGACATTGGGTATGCCTCGACGTTCAGCGCGAGCACCTGTACCGCGGCATCGAACTGCCCCCGGCTCATCAGGTCCCAGCCCAGTTCCCTCATGGGCTCATCGTTGAAAAGTGTTTTCCCGGGATCCTCTTGCCGCAGCCTCTCGTATTCGCGTAAGGCCGACGCCACACCTCGCTGCCGGATCATGGTCGTCAACTCGTGTTCGCCCACAGCCTCCGCCACCGGGTTGTCCCCCCAGACGCCGTCCTGCATCAAGTTGGCAACGCGGGGCCCTTCATCCGTCATCGTCACCCAGACGAGGTGGTCGAACTGACCATTGGCCGGACCACTGAGCGAACTCTCCCCTCCGGTCGTCGCCAGCGAATAGTAAGAAAAGCCGTCTACCGTGCTGACCTTGTACGTGTGGTGGTGTCCCGCAAAGACCGTCCGGGGACGATCTCTCAGCACCTCCTCCACCCGCTGCCACTCGGACGCGTTGTCGATCCACATCGGTCGGTGGAGAAAAAGGACCGTCCATCGCACATTCGGCTGGCGTGCCAGAGTCGTGGAGAGCCAATCGATTTGGACGTCGTTCAATTGCCCGTCCGAGCTGCCGGGCGGATCGTCGCTGCTGAGCACGATGAAGAGGACGTTACGATAGATGAAGCTGTAGTAGGTATGACCGAATCGGTCGAGCCATGCTCTCTTCAATTCCTCATTGCCGAAGCCGTTGTTGCCGCCGACGCAGAAGAACGGCATCTCGAGATCCGCGACGATGTCGAAAAACCCGGCCCAGAGAGAATCGATTTCGTTGCGATCGTCGACGCGCGCATCCACCGATTCATCCCACGTGTCGATCAGATCCCCAACCGACATCACGAACTCGGGCTGAAGCGTGTTCAACTGTCCGACGGCTTTTCGGAAGACCTCCGGGCGGAAGCCCCCTGCCAGGTCGCCGATGATCGCGAACTGAAAATTGCCCGGGTCGTTGTGGAAATCCAGATGGGTCCACGGCGTGCGGTCCGATTCGCGAATACTCGATTGAAAATCAGGGGACGCCCCGCACCCGACCACCAGAAGGGCGATCAATCCGATCGAAAGGGCCCGAATGTGAAGCATGGGAACCTCCCTCGTCGATGATGTTCGACTTTCAGTTCTCCTGATCGGTGTCAGGTTGCCAGCCGTTGTGGTACATCAGTGCGGAGCGTGGCAATGCGTCAAAGCGACCCGTGGCGCCCATGAATACCCGCTCAAAAAGGTCCCAGTCCCCAGAAGATCAAGAACACGCTCATGCTGATCGCGGCCAGGCCCGTGAGCAGGAAACCGAGCAGGGTGCCGATCGGGAGTTTTTTGTTCATCTGCGCGCGCACCGTCAGCACGACCGCGCCGATTCCGGCGAGACCGGCGAGCAGACCGGCGAGGGCGCCGTACTTCGCCCATGGGACGAGTCCGAACAACAGCAGGACCTCTGACGCCTTGTAGGTGACACCGATAGCGCTGCCGAGAACCGCAACCGACAGAACGACGAGGAACGCGGCCAGCCACGTCGTCACCCGCGCCCAACCTGCCGGTGCGGGGGATCGCTTATCGATGCGGCGGCCGATCGGTGCCACCGTCAGCACCAGGAAACCAATGACCGGGATCAGGATGCCGGTGCCCGCCCAGATTCCGGGGCCGATCAAAGTCTTCTTGTTTTCGATCGCCTTGACCATCAGCCGTGGGCCGATGGAGGTCGTGAACAGGGGCGCGAAGATCTTCGGCTTCTTCATCTCTTCGACGCAGCTCAGGTTGGGATCGGCGGTGGGATCGTCATAAAAGGCATTGAGCATGTCACCCGCGCACTTGACCGAGCGCGAGGGCCCGTGCCCGGCGTAGGGAAACTCGACATAGGTGCCGCGTGTGAAGCCGGGGAGGATGGCCTTGGCCAGCGGCGGCGGGGTGATCGGGTCCATGTTGCCTTCGATGAGCAGAGCCGGGAGGTCGGTGTCGACCGGAGCGTAGTCGGCCTCATCCCGCGGGATCATGCCGTGCTCCAGGCACATCTCGGCCTGCCGTTCGTACGACTCCACCGTGCCGATCGCGCCGGCGAGCACCGGGAACTCGTCGAGGTCCGCCTTGCCGGCAATGGCCTGAACCTCGGCATCGGCATCGTTGCAGATGATTGCGTTAAACATGCCCTGGCTGCCTTCATCGAACGAACCTTCGGCACCGGCAAGCGCCTTGAAAAGGTCCTCATCGCGGCGCTCCACGGCGTCGGCCCAGGCGTAGATAAGCCCCGGCAGACCGGGGTATTCCTTTTGCTCGTACATGAAGACGAACGGCAGAAACGCGACGACGTCGGTGAAGAAATAGGCCTTGCCCGACGGGTAGCTCTCGGTGTCCTTGACATCGACGACGATGGGGTTGTCCTTGACCGACAGGGTGGCCTCACGGATGCGTTGGCCGAGGTCCGGGTAACGCCTGGCGCAGCCGGGCTGAGCCTGACAGATTTCGTCGAGCTTCTTCAGGTCCCGGTCGTACCACTGCACAGAGCGCCAGGCCCAGGTGTTGTTGCGGATATCGAGCGGCACGATGGCGTCGAGGACGACGGCCCGAATGCCCTCGGGATCGGTCTTGACGTAGGCCTGTCCGAGGATCGACCCGTAGGAGATGCCCCACACGTTCCACTTCTCGAATCCGAGGGCGATCCTCAGGGCCTTGACGTCGCGGGCGTCTTCGAAGGTGTTGTAGCCGCTGAGATCGACGCCGTGGGCCGCGGCGCTGGTCGCACAGTCGACCGCCGCGCTGAGCGACGCCGCGAGATGCTCCTCGAAGGTCGCGACGTTGCCGACCTCCGGCTTGCGGATGAAGTAGAAGGGGCAGAAATCGTCGGAGTATCCGATGCCTCGCTGCTCGAGGATGTACATGTCGCGGTGCTTGCGGATGCCATGGTCCTTGAAACGCTTGATGTAATAGGTCACCAGCGCGCCCGGCCCACCCGTGAGGTAGATGATCGGGTCGTCCCGTTTGCCGGGTGCCAGCTCGTATCCGCTCTCGTTGTCGTCCTTCTCCGCCTCCTCGCCATCCCAGGTCGAGTTGAGCTTGACCACGTGCAGCTCGATGAAACGCGAGTCCGGCTTCTCGCGGTTCTCGGGAACCTGCAGGAGGTAACATTCGATCTCACCGGGCTCGTATTCGATCTGGCCCTTGAACGGGCACACCACCGTGTCGAGACGGAACGTATCCCGGGCGAAGAGCTCGCCGTGGTTTTCGGCTGCACCGAGCACGGCCGCAGGGCTCTCGGCCTGAGCGATCGCCATTTGGGGGAGAATGAAGAGTGCAAGTCCGATACAGAGAATGGTGCGTTTCATCGTGCTTCCCTTCACGTTCGGCACAGACAACCTACCACGAACGATCATTACGGGACCGGCCGACGAGGTGGAGGAGGGGACCCCAACGCCACCCGCCCGGGCAGAGATTCCGAGTCGCTGATTCCAATGTCACATCACGAATGGCGACGATACCAAGTTGTGAGATTGTGATCAGTGCCCCCTCACTGTTCGATTGCGGGCACTGCATTCCGCTTTCGGACAGGATGAACCCGCCAAGGCCTTGAACGAGGTTGCCACGATGGCACGGACATTGCGACGTTTCTTTGCCGTGAGAACTTTCTGCCAACCGGAGAGAACGGCATGGATCTGATCCGACACGATCTGCATCTTGCAATCCGCTCCCTCGCGCGACGACCTGGTCTGATGGCCGCAGCGTTGCTGACCCTGAGCCTCGGTGTGGGCGCCGCCACCTCGATCTTCAGCGTCCTCTATGGGGTCCTCATCCAGCCCCTCCCCTATCCCCAGCCGGAGCAGTTGGTGCGGGTTTACCCGGTCGGCGAAAGCGGCGGGCGCGCCCCATGGTCCGGGGCCATCTATGTTGAATTCGAGCAACAGTCCTCGGTCTACGAGACCATTGCGGCGTTTCAGTATGCCGAGTACACGATGCGCACGGACAGCTTCCCCTTCGCGGTCACGGGCGCGACGGTATCTGCGGACTTCTTCGAGGTCTTCGGCGTGCAACCGATCGAAGGGCGGACCTTCGTCGTGAGTGGCACTCCGGGGCAATCAGAACAAACCGTCGTGCTGAGCCATGGTTTCTGGCAGACCCATTTTGCCGGGAGGCCGGTTCTCGGGATGGACATCGAGATCAACAGCCAGACGTACTCGGTGGTCGGCGTCATGCCACCAGGCTTCGAATACCCGATCGGCGCCGAGCTCTGGGCGGCCTCGCGGTACCGGGTACCCGAGCCGCGTCGAAACCCCGACGACGACCCGGCCACTGACCGTTCCAATCGGTACTTTCACGCGGTTGCGCGGCTGAAACAGGGGAAAACCCTGGATGAAGCCACAGCCGAAGGGAGCTCCATCCTCTCACGTATCGCAGACGAGTACCCTGATACCGAACGCGGCTTCAGGTTCGCAGCAACAAGCCTGCATGAGGACGTCACCGGCCAGGTGCGGCCCCTCCTGATGGTGCTGTTCGGGGCCGTCGGCCTGGTCCTCCTCATCGCCTGCGCCAATGTGGCCAACCTCCTGCTCGCCCGGGCCACCGGCCGCACCCACGAAATTGCGATCCATACCGCGCTCGGCGCCACCCGACCGAGGCTGGTCAGGCAAATCCTGGTCGAATCTGCGTTGCTTGGAGTCTGTGGAGGAATCGGAGGCGTCCTCCTGAGCTATTGGGGTACCGGCGTTTTGGTTGCAATGGCTGACCAGGGGGTGCCGCGTGCCGGCGAAATTTCGGTCAATTTTCAGGTCCTGCTCTTCGCTCTCTCGGTCTCCATCCTCTCCGGGCTGTTCTTCGGTCTCGCCCCCGCGCTGTGGTTGAGCGGGCGGGATCCGGCGCAGGCGCTGCGCGAGGCAGGAGGCCGAATCCTCTCGGGATCCGGCTACGCCAGGCTTCGTGCGGCCCTGGTGACGATCGAGATCGCGTTGTCCTTGACGCTGCTGGTCGGTGCCGGACTGTTGATACGCACATATTCGGTCCTGAGCAACACCGATCCCGGGTTCTCGGCCACGAACGTCTTGACCGCCGATGTCTGGCTGGCATCGAGCACCGAATTGAGCGACGACGAGATTCGCGTCTTTCAGGACGAAATCCTCGATCGGAGCCGTCACCTACCCGGGGTCATCAGCGCGGGTGCCGTGCTCAGCCTCCCCATTGGCGTCGGCGTCTCCGCACGCACCAACTACTCGGTCGAGGGGAGAGTTGTCGAGCGCGGCACCGAGCCCAATGCCGGCCTCCAGGCAGCCAGCCCGGGCTACTTCGAATCCATCGGCCTTCCGGTGCTGCGTGGTCGCGGTTTCACGGCCGAGGACCGGGCGGACAGCCCGCCGGTCGCTGTGGTCAGCGAGACCTTTGCCAAACAGATCTTTGCCGATGAAGACCCGATCGGCCGCAGAATCGGCGCCGGCAGTCCCGAGGAAGACGGCTTTGAATGGCTCACCGTGGTCGGAGTCGTGGGCGATACCCTGTACGACGGGCTCGACGACCAGCCCCGGTCCGAGGCATACCAGCCTTTCGCGCAGGCGCCATGGCCCTATATGACCCTGGTCCTGCGGTCGTCGGTGGAACCGACGACTCTCGCCGACCCCCTACGCCAGGTGGTCATGGAGGTCGACCCCAATCAGCCGGTGGCCGGAATCGCGTCGATGGACCAGCTGATGGAAAGGTCCCTGGTGAGGCGCCGAGACAGCGCCAGGTTGGTCGGCATCTTCGCCTGCCTGGCGATGGTCCTCGCCGCAATCGGTCTGTACGGGGTGATGAGCTTTTCCGTCGCCACCCGGACCCGTGAAATCGGCATTCGGATGGCGATCGGGGCGACGAAGAGAGATATCTTCGGGCTCGTGCTCGGCGACGGCGGAAGGCTGCTTGGCGTGGGCCTCGTGGTTGGAGTGACCTTCGCGGTGCTCCTCGGTCAGCTGATTCGGGGCGTGCTCCACGGAGTTCCACCAACCGACCCCGGGGTGTTCGTGGTCGCGGCAGGCGTGCTGGCCCTGGCAGCACTGCTGGCAATGCTGTTGCCGGCGAGGCGAGCCGCACGGGTCGAACCCGCATCTTCGCTTCGGTCCGTGTAACGCGTTCGAGATTGTGGTGGGTGCCACCCACAAGAATGCATCAGTGCGAAACGCGGCACCCTTGCCCGTATACTCTCGGCTGCATGGCGCCGCTGATCACCGCTCGCGAGCTGGCCCGGTCGTACGGGCACCGAATCCTGTTCAATGGATTGAGTCTGACCATTTCAGAGGGTGATCGCATCGGCGTCATAGGACCCAACGGCGCAGGCAAGACCACGATGTTGCGCATCCTGTCCGGTGCCGAGGAGCCTGACGAGGGTGAGATCCACCGCCGCCGCGGGTTGCGGATCGCCATGGTCACGCAGGACGACGTCTTCGAAGCGGCGGCCACGGTCGTCGAGGTGGCGACGCGCGGCGCGGCGCTCGACCCGGAGAGGATCGAGGACGAGACCGAAAGACAGGTTCGTGTCGCGATCACCCTCGAACAGCTTGGCTTCCAGTCGCTCGAGCAGCCCACCGGCGAGCTGTCGGGCGGCTGGCGCAAGCGGCTGGCGATCGCCGCCGCACTCGCTGGCAACCCCGAGATATTGCTTCTCGACGAACCCACCAACCACCTCGATCTGGACGGCATCTTGTGGCTCGTGAAGTTGCTCTGCTCGAGTCGGCTGCTCGCCTTCGTCGTCATCAGCCACGACCGCACCTTCCTCGAACGGGTGGCGAACCGGGTGCTCGAGGTGGCGCCCCAATACCCTGGCGGCACGTTTACCGCCGCCGGCAGCTACACGACGTTCCTCGAACGTCGCGCCCAGCACCTTCGCGCGCGCGCTCAATATCGTGACAGCCTCGCCAACCGGGTGCGGCGGGAGCTCGAATGGCTCGCACGGGGTCCCAAGGCGCGAACCACCAAGGCCCAGTCGCGGATCGACGAGGCCGAGCGTCTGGTGGCTGATCTCGCTCAGGTCAAGGCCGAGCTGACGACCTCACAGGCGGACGTCGAGATGACCGGCTCGGGCCGCCGCACCAAACGGCTGCTGGTGGCGTCCGGGGTTGACAAGACGCTCGGCGGAAATCAACTGCTGCAGGATCTCGACCTCATCCTGCAGCCGGGCCAGCGTCTCGGCGTGGTCGGCGCCAACGGCAGCGGCAAGAGCACCCTCCTCAAGCTGCTTGCCGGTGAGCTCGAACCGGACAGCGGCGTCATCCGCCGTGCCGAGCACCTGAAGGTCGTGTATTTCGATCAGGCCCGGGCGCAGCTCGACCAGACCTTGCCGTTGCGCAGCGCGTTGGCTCCGGAGGGAGACACGGTGCTCTACCGGAACCGCGAGGTGCACGTGGTGAGTTGGGCCCGCCGCTTCCAGTTTCGCGACGACCAGCTCGCCCAACCTGTGAGTGAGCTTTCGGGGGGCGAACAGGCGCGCGTCCACATCGCCCGGCTCATGCTGCGACCGGCAGACCTCCTGCTGCT
>CAYRFI010000135.1:0-10608 GCA_964423595.1 uncultured Thermoanaerobaculia bacterium
GTTCTTGCGACCGGGCCTTTACAAGCGAGAACGCCGCCTGTTTGTACCATTCGTCATCTTCACGACTCTTTTCTTCGTCGCCGGCGGCTACTTCGGCTATCTGGTCGCCTTTCCGATGGTCGTAAAATTCCTCCTCGGTGTCGGTGAGGGCTTCAAGCAGGTTGTGACCATCACTGCGTACTTTTCGATGATGTCGAAGATTCTCCTCGGCCTCGGGTTGGTCTTCGAAATGCCGATGCTGATCTTTTTCCTTGCCCGGATGGGCATCGTCAGCGCAGGCCAGCTGTTGCGCTGGTTCCGCTGGGCCGTTCTCCTGATCTTTGTCATCGCCGCGATCATCACTCCGACACCCGACGTCGCCACTCAGACTGTGTTTGCCGTACCGATGATCCTGCTTTATCTGCTCGGGGTTGCGGTAGCTGCGATCTTCGGCAAAAAGCGAGATGCCGACGACTGACAACCCGACGCGTCGGCAGCTCGAACGCTGCTCGGGACGCCTTCTAGGAAAGCTCCGACGAACCGCGCGCCGATGGCCTGTGCTCCCCGAAGGCGAACGCCTGATTCTTGCGGTCTCGGGCGGGATCGACAGTCTCGCCATGGCGTACCTGGTTTGCGAACACAACCGTCGCCTGAAACGACCGTTGAAGGTGTCAGCAATCCATGTTTGTCTGGATGCCGACGGTCCCGCCAAAGAGCTTCCAGGTCGCACGGCCGAGTGGTTGAAGTCACGAGGGTTGGAGGTGATCGAAGTTGACGGGAGGTTCGATGGATCGGAACGGTTGCCTCTTGACTGTTTTGCCTGCGCTCGAGCCAGACGACGGACTCTGCTCGAGGCCGCCGAGGCGCGCGCGGCGAGCTGCGTCGCGCTCGGACATCATGCCGATGATGTGGTGGAAACCTGGCTGTTGAGCCTGATGTACACCGGAAACGCTGAGGCTATCCCGCCGGTCCGGACGTTCTTCGATGGTGCTGTCTCCATCGTTCGTCCGTTGTACGAGCTGCAGCGACGTGAACTGGTCCGCCTCGCCCGGCTCGCGGATCTCCCGCAGCCCATCGCTCGTTGTCGGCAGGAGGACGAGGCGCGACGAGAAAGGGTCCGGCAGGCGCTGTCGGCCCTCGGCCGCGACCAACAGCTCGTCCGCCGCCAGCTCTATTGGGCCGCGGTGCGGCAGTATGAGGAATCGGAGAAACACGGCTGATGTGCTCGTCGGACCGGACGGGGACGCGGGCGCGGGTACACTCGGCCATCATCAGAAGGGGGTTACGAGGATGGCATCCTGGGAGACAGGTTGGGAGGTCGGGTTTCCGGCCTCGAATGCGGATGAACTGCTGTTGGCCCTGGTAGTGCGGGATCTGGTGCATGGCGCCTCCTTCGATGTGGAGGCGTTAGAAGACGGAACCGAGCTCGCGCTCGACTTTCTGGCCGGCGATGAGCTGCAGGACGAGACCTACCAACTGCTCCTCTCAGCCGAGATCGCGGGGACCGAAAACCGTGAGATCGTGCAGGCGTTCACCGAGGAAATGCTCGAGGATTTGGTGGCCGAAGCCGAAGAACTGGTGGCCCAACGCCAGCAGTTGGGTTCGCGGTCGAGCGCCGAGCTCGTGTTCCAAACTGTGCCAGAGGACCAGGAGCGATGGGATCTGGTTGCTCCGGACTGGTTGGCGCCGGACGGTGCTGAAGTGCCCTTCGGTTTCCGGTCGTTCGATGCCGAGAGCGGGGAGCCGTGGCCGGCCAACGGGGTCCTCGAAGCCCATGGGAGAGTAGTCCTGGTGCCGGACGGCGACGAGATTCTCGCCTTCGGTATTCCCGCTCCGGATGGTTGGGGCGAGGAGGAGGATTGCGACGGCGAAGCACGATGAGCGCTTCTCGCTTCGGCGTGTGTGGTGCCACCCTTCACATTGTTTGAAATCATAGCGTCACGATGTTGCAGCACCTCTCGGGCAAACAATGTGAAGAGTGGTACCTGTGTCGTCGATGCGGGACGCGCACCTCACTGGACCTATGACCTCCCATAACCCCTTGTCCTCTCAAGAGAACATATGTATACTCCCCGCCCCGGGAGCCGGACCCATCGGTTCTCTATCCCCCTGGGAGGCAATGAAGATGGACCTCATTCGCGAAGTAACGCAAGAGTACCTGAAGACCGACATTCCCGATTTCCGTCCCGGAGACAACGTCAAGGTCCATGTGCGCCTCAAGGAGGGTGAGAAGGAACGCATCCAAGTCTTCGAGGGCCTGGTGATTGCACGCAAACATGGTGGTGTTTCCGAGTCGTTCACCGTGCGAAAGATCTCTTCCGGCATCGGAGTCGAGAGGACGTTTCCCCTCCACACACCCTCGATTGCGAAGATCGAGGTCTCCCGCCGGGGCCGCGTTCGCCGCGCCAAGCTTTATTACATCCGGAACCTGCGTGGTAAGGCGGCCCGCATCAAGGAGCGCGACCGCGGCCGCTAATCCTCTGCAGATATGAAACCGGGTGTCGCCGCCCTCGGTTCCAGAGATCGCGAGATCCTCCTCGATGCGAATACGATCATCGGGATCGATGAGGTGGGTCGGGGTGCGCTTGCCGGTCCGGTGGTTGTCTGCGCCGCAGCTTTCAACGAGATCCCCGACGATGACGAGGTGCGGGACTCCAAGCTCCTGCCACCCAGGCGGAGAGACTCGATCGCGGCTCGACTACGTGGCTGTGGAGCGCGCTGGGTTGTGTGCGAAGTCTGGCCGGAGTTGATCGATCGCGTCAACATCCTCGAAGCGACACGGCTGGCCATGGCGGCCGCGGCTCGGACGCTTATGGTTCCGGGATCAGTGATCATTACCGATCACGTACACCCCGGAGACCTCGGATGTCGGATTTTGTCCCCCAAACGAGCCGATCGCGATTACTTCAGTGTGGCCGCCGCCTCGATCGTGGCAAAGGTCCATCGAGATCGGATCATGGTCGATCTCGGCCGACTGGAACCGCGCTGGAAATGGGAAAGGAACAAGGGATACGGGACCGTCGACCATCGCCGCGCCCTTCAAAACGCCGGCCCGGGCATACTTCATCGCCGCAGCTTCGGGTGGTCGCCTGTGTTACCATAAAGCCTGGGATCAGGACACATCTGTCCGGTTTGTTCAGGAGGGTTGCGCCGTCGTTCAACCACCCAATGGACGGTCCGGTCCGGGGAGCTTGTCGTAAATGGTGGTAAAACGGGACAAAGTCCTCAAAGATGCCGAAAAGCTTGTCCAAAAGGGCAAGTATGAGCAGGCGATCCGTGAGTACGAGAAGGTCCTGAAGAAGTTTCCCGAAGACACGACCATCATCAACCGCGTTGGTGATCTGTATGGGCGGGTCGGCCAGCTCCAGCGAGCGGTTGAGCTTTACGAGGAAATCGCGGACCACTTCACCCGCGACGGTTTCACGACCAAGGCAATCGCAATTCTCAAAAAGATCCAGCGCCTTGACCCGCAGCGCCTCGATATCTTTGAACGGTTGGCTGGGCTCTACTTCGATCAGGGGCTGATGATCGAGGCCAAACGGGAGTACCAGATCCTGGCCGACTGGTACGTCAAAAACGGAGAGCTCGAAAAGGCGATCGAGGCCCACGAGAAACTCGTCGATCTCGATCCGTCTAACCATGTCTCCGCTTTGCGCCTCGCCGATCTCCTGCTTCGGCGAGGCGAGACGACCTCAGCGCTCAAGGTCTATGAGCGGCTGGGTCAGATGCTTCTCGACGCCGGGAAGCTCGATGAAGCCGAGCGACTCTATCGTCATGTTCTCGAACAAAACCCGTCGGAGGGCGACTTCCTGCTGCCCGTGTGCAAAGCGTTTCTCGACGCGGGACGGTCTTCGGTGGTCCTCGAATTCCTGAGCTTCGGGGTTGAACGATCGCCTGGCAACTCGGAGCTCAAGATCCTCCTTGTGCGCACACACCTGGCGCACGGCGAGTCGAAGGCGGCCTTGGAGACCGCCCGCAAAATCCTTGAAACCGAACCCGACAACGCCGAAGTGCGGAGCCTGGTCGGCGGCGCATTGCTGACTTCGGGCGAAATCAGCGATGCGCGCGAGATGTTGGTTCCCGCGGTGACCGATCTGCTCGAGAGAGGCGATCACAAGCAAGCCCAGGCCGCGCTCAAGGATTTGTTGCAGGAGATGCCTGACGATCAAGAGGTCCTGAAGCTTGCGGTTCGGGCCTACCGTCCCTCGGGCGACGACGAAACGCTTTTTACCTTGCAGGCGGCGCTGGCCGAGAGCTACTTCCAGTCGGGTCATCAGGAAGGAGCGAAGCGTCTCTATATTACCCTCCTGGAACGCGAACCCGAAAACCAACAGTTTCGCCAGCGGCTGGCGGAGCTGGACGGTGTTGACATCGGCAAGCCTGATGACGACGAGGTGATCGAAATCTCTGAGGAAGAGATCGTCATCGACGTCGAGGAGGATGTCGCTGTCGATGAGGTGGAGATCGAGCTGCCCAAGACGCCACGAAAGGGCGAGGGAACAGTTCCTGAGGGCTTCGACCTCGAGGAACGCATGGCTGAGGCCTCGGTATTCGCAAAGTACGGTCTGGTCGAGAAGGCGATCAGCCATCTCGAGGACGTCGTTCTCTTCTGCCCGGAGGAGACCGAGCCGCGGCGGCGTCTTGCCCTTCTCTATGCCGAGCACGGAGATACGGAAGAGGCGGTAGCCATGGCGATGCCGGTGGTGGAGTACCATCGATCCAAAGGCACCATTGATGAGCTGAGCGAGCTGATGACCGCGATTCCTGAGCTCGGTGAAGCCGCGAGCGCCGCACCCGCCGCTTCTGCCGCCGCCGCAGAGGCGGTGCATGAGCCGGCTGCCAAAGAACCCATGGTCCCGGTGGAATTCGTGGACGAGGAAAGTGACCTCATCGAGGTGGTCGACATCGAAGGTGATCTGGCGGCCTCGCAGGCCGATGAAGCGGCGCTGGAGGTCGAAGAGTACCGGGTTGACTTCGAATCCGCCATCGGCGGGATCCCGGAGGAAGCCGCCGCGACGGAGGAGGCCGAGCCGGTTGCCGCCGAGACCAAAGGCGAAATCGCGCCTGAGCTCCCGCCCGCAGAAGAGGCCCCCGCACCTGTTGCGGAGGTTCAGCCCGAGCCCGTGCCGGTGGTGCGAGCCGAACCGGTGGTGGAAGAGGTGGCCGACGAGCTCGTGGAGATCAGCGACTCCTTTGTTGGACCCTCGATGGGGGATCTCGAGCAGATCGATTTTTTCATTGATCAGGAGCTGTATGAGGACGCCGCGAGGGTCCTGGCCGACCTTGAAGAAAAACACGGCGAGGATGCCGAAGTCCTGGAGCGCCGGCGCAAGCTGAAAGAGGTCGGGGTTCTGCTCGATCAGGTGGAGACGGTCGAAGAGGGGTCCGAAGAGCTCTTCGCTGATGAGGAGCAATACATTGATCTCGCGAAGGAGCTCGAGGCGGAGCTTGCGGCCGAGGAAGCCATGGTCGAGGAAGCGACAGGGCGAGGCAAGGGCGAGGCGATCCTCGAAGAGGTCTTCAAGGAGTTCCAGAAGGGCGTCGAGGAGCAGCTCTCCGAAGAGGATGCAGACACCCATTTCAATCTCGGCATCGCATACCGGGAAATGGGGCTTCTTCCTGAGGCCATCCGCGAATTCCAGGTTGCCTCGCGAGACACCGCCTATTTTGTCGAGAGCTGCTCGAACATCGGGGTCTGCTATCAGGAGCAGGGTATGTGGACCGAGGCGGCCGAGTGGTACCAGAAGGCCCTCGTAGCACCTGACATCACACCCGAAGCACGCGTCGGTCTTCGATACGACCTCGCGGCGGCGTACCAATCAGCAGGCGACGTGGAGCAGGCGGTCGGTATCTTCGAGGAAATCGCGGCCGTCAACTCCTCCTATAGGGATGTAGCCAATCGCCTTGCAAATCTCGGTCAGCAGCGCCAGGCAAACTGACAGGCAGTCAGGCGCGCCTTGGGGCATCGACGACGCAGGTGCCTTTCTCAACTCCTCTGAGAAGCGCCGACCGCGTCGTTGACACCGGTGCCACTCCTCACATTGTCTGCCCGAGGTCTTTCCTGTCGTGAGCGCGGTTCGTCAGACAATGTGGGGGGTGGCACCTCGCACGTCGAAGCGGGAAGCGCTAGGCATCAGGAGTGGCACCCGGCTCACCGAAGCGAGAAGCGCTTACCGGCTCAAAAGGTCATCGATGCCTCGTTACTCCGATGCGGGGGCAGAGATCATCGAGTGGGCAGTCGGTACAACGGGGCGACGTAGGGTGACAGCGATTCTGACCGAAGGTCACCAACAAATCGTTGATGGGAATCCAGAGGTCCCCGGGCAGTACCTCGATGAGCGCCCGTTCTGTCTGCTCCGGCGTTTTCGTCTTCACCAGCCCGAGACGGTTGGAGATGCGATGGACGTGGGTGTCGACGCAGATCGCAGGAACTCCAAAACCGAGGCCAAGGACGAGGTTTGCCGTTTTGCGTCCGACCCCGGGCAGCGCGAGCAGAGCCGATTCGTCAGGCGGTACCTCACCGCCGTACTCGTCGCGCAGAATCCGGCCGATCGCGTTCAGTTGACGGGCCTTGGTGTTAAAAAAGCCGGCAGGGTAGATTGCCTTCGCAATGCGGTCGACGTCGATCTCTGCGAGCCTCTCCGCATCGGGCGCGATCGCAATGAGTCGCTGGCTTGCCTCAGCCGTCACGTCATCCTTTGTCCGCAGGGAGATCAGACAGGCGACCAGAAGTCGGAACGGTGATCGCGATTTTTCTTCTTCGGCAAGAGTCGTGACCCGACACTCGCGACGAAAGGTCTCGAGGCGCCTGACAAGTTCGCGGATGCGTTTGTTCGACCAGCGGGCCATCGCTCATCATGGAGCGCCGTGCCGGAGAGGTCAACAGGGAGATTGACCAGGTGGAAAACACGGTGGTACGGTAGGCGTTCTGCAGCTCGCCAATTCTCCCCGTATCCGATTTCGGGCGCGGGCGAGGACGTGGACGCGTTGACAGTAGGAGGAACGATGGCACCCAATGGAACCTACGTCTTTACCTCGGAGTCAGTGACCGAGGGTCATCCGGACAAAATCGCTGATCAAATCTCGGACTCGATTCTGGACGCCGTGTTGGCCGAGGATAAGAACGGCAGAGTGGCCTGCGAGACGCTCGTGACGACGGGCCTCGCCTTTATCGCTGGCGAAATCACGACCGAGACCTATGTCGATTTCCCGGCAATCGTCCGCGAGACCATTCGCGAAATCGGCTACACGCGGGCGAAGTTCGGATTTGACTACGAAACCTGCGCGGTCATTTCCTCGATCGATCCTCAATCTCCGGATATCGCCCAGGGTGTCAACCCGGGAGGTGCGGGTGACCAGGGCCTGATGTTCGGATACGCGACTCAAGAGACGCCCGAGCTGATGCCGATGCCGCTGATCATGGCTCACCAGCTTACCAGGCGCCTGAGCACCGCGCGCCGCAGCGGCGAGCTGGACTGGCTTCGGCCGGATGGAAAATCGCAGGTGTCGATCGAGTACGAGGGCGACCGGCCCCGACGCATCGAAGCGGTAGTGATCTCGTGCCAACACTCGGAGGACATCGCGATCGAGACGCTGAGAGAAGAGATTCGCAGGGCCGTGATCATGCAGACGCTGCCGAATGAACTCCTCGACGACGACACCAAGATTCATATCAATCCGACGGGGCGATTCGTTATCGGCGGCCCTCAAGGAGATTGCGGTCTGACTGGCCGCAAGATCATCGTCGACACCTACGGCGGCGTGGGCTCGCACGGAGGAGGCGCGTTTTCGGGCAAGGACCCGTCGAAGGTTGACCGATCGGCCTCGTACATGGCGCGCCATGTGGCCAAGAACATTGTCGCGTCAGGACTCGCAGGCCGTGTCGAAGTCCAGTTCGCCTACGCGATCGGAGTGGTCGATCCGGTATCGGTGATGGTCGACACGTTCAATACGGGTGAGGTCCCCGACGACCGCATCACCGCCGCGGTGCGCGAGGTCTTCCCATTGTCACCGTTGGGAATCATCGAGTATCTCGATCTGCTGCGCCCGATTTACAAGAAGACCGCGGCCTTCGGTCACTTTGGCCGCGATGAACCGGAGTTCAGCTGGGAGCGGACCCATCGTACCGGCGATTTGCGGACTGCATGCGGACTCTGAGCGTCCCTCGGTAGGGCAGAACCGAGAAATGGCACGCACCTTGCGTGAAGGCCCTTGTACCGTGAGGAGGCCGGAATTCCGAACGACAAATCTTGGGCGGATCCGATAAACGGCGTGCGGAGACAGGCCACATTGACCAAAGCAGGACGCATTTTCGGCACACGGAGTCCTTTGCGGCGTCAATATGCCGTGGCGGCCGGGATTTTTCTCTCCCTTGTGCTAGGGATCATTTTCCTCTTTGGTCATCTGATCGCCGGCTCGTTGTCGCGTCGCTATCTCGAGGATGTGCTTGCCGGGGGCCGCGAAGAAGCACAACGGATCGCAGCCGAGCTCGGCGGCGCGGGAGTCAAAGAGCTCGACGTGGTCGAAACTCGCCGCCAAATCCTCACGCGTACCCTTGAGGGCGATCCCGAACGTCGCATCTGGCGATCCATCGAGGTGACAGACAGCGACGGCAAGGTTGTGTTTTCGTCTCGCAGCCAACTGCGGGAGGAAATCCCGGAAACGCTCGCCAACGACCTCCAGCTCCAGGGGACGTTGTCGGACGAGAATGTCGTCGAAACGGAGAATCCATACAGGATCAGTGTGCCGCTGGGCGAAGTCGGAGCCGTGGTCCTCAATGTGGACCGCAAAGAGGTCGCGGAGAGGGTGGCGGACCTACGCGGCGATCTTCTCGGTCAGACCGTCGGAATCGCCGTTTTGACTCTTGGCACACTCCTCTTCGCCTTCGCCTTCGTGTGGTTCCTCATTCAGCGAACCCGGAAGCTCGAGGTGCAGCGTTTCGAAGCGGAGGAAATGGCTGCGCTGGGAGCCCTGGCCGCAAATCTCGCACATGAGATCCGCAACCCGCTCAACTCGATCAACCTCAATCTCGAACTCCTCGACGAGGATCTATTGGAAGAAGGCCGGAGCGCTCGCCAGTCTCTGGCCAGCACGCGTGCGGAGGTCGGTAGGTTGGCGAAGTTGGTGAGCGATTTTCTGACCTACGCGCGCCCCAGCGAACCGGAGGTGGGCCCGGTCCGGGTCGACACCATGCTTGCGGATATCGGTGAGTTCTTGACCGCGGAGGCTCGCAGCATGGGCGTTCACCTCCGCGTTCTCCCGGGCCTTCCCACCGTTTCCGTAGCGAGCGATGAAGCGCAGGTGAGACAGGTCTTGCTCAACCTCGTTTTGAACGCCGTGCAGGCAGTCCGCTCGTTGCCGCCGGATCGTAGGGTCGTCGAGCTCGACGCCGACGAGGAGCAGAAATCGGTGGCACTCGTGGTGAGAGACCGTGGCGACGGCATTCCACCTGAAGAGATGGACCGTGTCAGAAAGGCATTCTATACCCGGAGAAGGGGAGGGAGCGGTCTCGGCCTCGCGATCGCGGAGCGGTTTATTGAGGCCCAGGGAGGGCATATCGGTCTCGTCAACCTCGAGCCTCATGGATTCGAGGCGCGGGTCGTCTTGCCCATCGCTCGCGAAGCTGTCAAGATAAGCGGGTGATCGGTTGAGGTATAAATTCTACCGACGCCAGATGGAGGTTTGCATGATCCGAAAAGGGCTGCTATCAGCTCTTGTTTTTGTTTTCGCACTGGGCGCAGGTCAGGCTGCGGCGCAGTTCCTGGCCTCAGATCTCATATATCTGTCGGCGGTCACCCACACCAACGGTGAGGGTGAGAGTCGTTGGCGGTCCGATGTGTTCATCACCAATGTTGACGATGTAGACATCGATATCGCGATTGTCTATTACCCAACCGGTGGCACCGACAACACCGGCGTCTTCGAGAGCCGCGAGTTGTGGCTCGGAGGGCGCGAGTCCGATGGATTCGGGTTCATCAACACCGAGCTCGCGGACATTCCGCCCGATGGCACAGTGGTGCTGCGAGATCCGGTCGCCGATTACTGGGCGACCCTTGACGGTGTGCCACACACTGGGGCATTGGTGATCTTTGCCTACGAGGCCGACACCCTCGAAGACGACGGGACCCGGGTGTTCAAAAACGCGATCGTCAACTCTCGCGTCTACACTCCCTTCATCTTTTATGAGGAAGACCCCGACAACGAGGGCGAGTTCTTGCCGGTGAACGGCACCTATGGTATGCCGCTGCCAGGAACACCCTGGTACAACCTTGCGGATCCGTCTGCGGTCAGCGAAAACGGGGACTTCAGTTTTCTGCTCTTGACCGGCGCCAAGGTCGACAATCAGTACCGGTACAATGCCGGCATCGTCAACGCCTCCGATCCCTTGACCACGATCACCGTTTCCATCCAACCGTTTCAGGGGAACGGCGAGCCGTACACGAACGATGATGATTCCACAGTTATAAGAATCGTCACGTTGCCTCCTGCAGCCCATGTCCAGTACAACGACATCTTCGACTCGCAGCTCGGCCTCGGGCACACCCCAGATGACACGATCCTCAAGATTGGCATTGTCGGATGGACGTCGGGCAGCAGCGAGCCGATCGTTGGGATGACGGCCTACGGGAC
>CAYRFI010000136.1:0-10420 GCA_964423595.1 uncultured Thermoanaerobaculia bacterium
GCGCTGATCAGTTCGCTCGTGTCGATCTGTGCGTTCATCGGTCGATCTCCCCGAGCACGATGTCGAGGGTGCCTATGACGGCCACGAGATCGGCCACCAGGTGACCCTCGACCATCGCCGGCAGCATCTGCAGGTTGATGAATGACGGCGGTCGCACCCGGCAGCGGTAGGGAGCGGTCGCCTTTTCGGTGGTCACGATGAAGTAGCCGAGCTCACCCTTGGGCGCCTCGACCGAGCCGTAGACCATTCCCGCATCCTTCGCCCGCAGGACTTTGGGGACCCTGGCCATGTACGGTCCGTCCGGCAGGCGATCGAGACACTGGCGGAGGATCCGTACCGACTGCCGCATCTCCTGCATCCGCACCAGGTACCTATCGTAGGTATCGCCCGTCTTGCCGATCGGGATCTTGAAGTCGATTTCGTCGTAGCGATCGTAAGGGAAGATCTTCCTGATATCCCATTGCACACCAGACCCGCGGAGAGGTGGTCCGGTGAGGCCCCACTCGATGGCTTCCTCGGCTGAGACGACGCCGATGCCGATCGTGCGTTGCTTCCAGATCCGGTTCTCGGTCAGCAGGTTTTCGTATTCGTCGATGTGGGAATTGAAGCCGTCCACCAGCTCCGAGCATCGATCCAGCCATCCGTCCGGGAGCTCGAAGGGAACGCCGCCGATCTTCATTGTGTTCAGCGTCAGTCGGGCACCACAGTACTCCTCGAAAAGGTCGAGGATCGCGTCGCGCTCGCGGAAGGTGTAGAAGAACGGCGTAATGGCGCCGATGTCGATCGCGTGAGTCGCGAGCCATACCAGATGCGACGCCAGGCGCTGCAGTTCGGCGAGGATCATCCGGATGTAGGCTGCGCGCGGCGGAATCGTGATGCCGAGCAGCTTCTCCATGGCGACGCAGAAACCCTGGTTGTTGGTCGCCGCCGCCACATAGTCCATCCGATCGGTGTGCGGGATGCACTGCGGGAAGTCCATGGTTTCGAAAAGTTTTTCGGTACCACGGTGGAGGTAGCCGATGATCGGTTTGGCCTCCATGATCTTCTCGCCGTCGAGCTTTATCTTGACTCGCAGCACGCCGTGAGTCGCCGGGTGCTGGGGACCGAAGTTAATCTCCATCTCCTCGACGTCGAAGAGGGACCTTTCGGGATCGGTCATTCCGCACCCCCTGCTTCTTCGTCCGCCTCTTCAGCCTGCGGACCGCCTCCGGGCGGGTAGACGTCGGGGTAGATGGCGGCGCCGGTATCGATGCCCTCGATCGGGAAGTCCTTGCGCAGCGGGTGGCCGTTGAAACCCTCCCAGGTCAAGATGCGCTCGAGACCGGGGTGGTCGGAAAAGACAATTCCGAAAAGATCGTAGACCTCGCGCTCCATCCAGTTGGCAGTCTTCCAGACCTCGGTCACGCTCTGAATCGGTACGTCCTCTGCGACGACCGTGTGCAGCCGGAGTCGCTTCGAGTCGTCGAATCGGTGCATCCAGTAGAACACGTCAAAACGGCCCTCTGCGCGCTCCGGCCAGTCAACGGCGGTGAGGTCGACGAGGAACTTGTAGTTGCAGGTGTTCTTGAAAAACCGGCAGATTTCGACGATGCGGTCGGCGGGGACGGACAAGGTCACCTCACCGGCATAACGGTCAGCCGCCAGCACGACGCCGGGCACCTGGCCACCCAATGCCACCGCGTCCGAATCGTCGGACGCGTCCTCGTGCGCGGGCGGAACCGGTTTTTCTTCCCACGGGTCCTTGGGCTCGGCTTCCTCGGACTCCTGTTTTCGTGCGGCAGCCCTGGCCTTCGCCTCGGCGATCTTGGCCACCTTCTCCTCATCGGACAGGGGCTGCTTCTCTTTCTTCTCTTCCGACTCGGGCGCGGTGGCCTGATCCGGTGCCTTCTGGTCCCCGACCGGGGCCTCTTCGGGTGGTGTGGTGGGCTTGTCGTCGCTCATCGTTTCACCTCAAGAGGCCCGGGGGCGGGCGATGGTTTCGCGGTCGATCTTGCGCTGCAGTTGCATCAGGCCGTAGAGGAGCGCCTCGGGCCGAGGTGGGCAACCCGGTATATACACGTCAACCGGGATGATGCGGTCGACCCCCTGGGTCACCGCGTAGGTCTTGTAGGGACCGCCGCATGTTGCACAGGAACCCATGGCAAGCACCCACTTGGGATCCGCCATCTGCTGATAGAGGCGTTTGACCATCGGCGCCATCTTTTCGGTCACCGTGCCGGCGACGATCATCATATCCGCCTGGCGCGGCGAGCCGCGGAAGACCTCGGCACCGAAGCGCGCCATGTCGTAACGCGGGTCGAGCACCGCCATCATTTCGATGGCACAGCACGCGAGGCCGAACTGCATCGGCCACAGCGACGAACGCCGGGCCCAGTTGAAGACTGCGTCGTAGGTAGTGGTGATGATGTTCTTGGAGAACCGTTCTTCGATCAGGCCCATTCGAGAGCCCCCCTTCGCCATGCGTAGAGATAGCCCACGAGGAGGATGGCCAGGAAGACCATCATCTCGACGAACCCGAAGAGCGCGAGCTTTTCGAAAATCACCGCCCACGGGAACAGGAAGATCGTTTCCACGTCAAAGACCACGAAGAGCACCGCGATCACGTAGTAACGGATCGAAAACCGCTTGTCGAGCGCGAATGATGTTGCCTTCACCCCGCACTCGTAGGGCTCGGCCTTTACCGGATCGTAGGATCCGAACCGCACCACCTTTGCAACCAGCAAGATGATGATCGGTACGGAGATAGCGACCAGGGCGAAGATCAGGATCGGGACGTAGTGGTCCATACCCCTCCTCCAGTCGGGCGCGATCATTCTAACGGTGCAGCACCGCTTGTCAATAAATTCACAAGCTGGGAACGAGTCTCCAAAACAGATCCTTGCATTTGTTTCACAGAGCCTGGCGTTCACGCCGGTTGGCCGTCGATGATGGTCGCCAGATCCGGGGCTCATGCCCGTTGGCCGTCGATGATGGACGCCAGACGCCAGATCCGGGGCTCACGCCCCGGGCTATCCATCTGTCGCCCCCTCCGGGGGCTCTCTTTTTCTTGCTTTCGTGTACCCCTGGGGCTGCGCCCCGGGCTAATCGTCTGTCGCCGCTCCGCGGCTCCGATTTGTTCGCAGATTGGAGCGCCGGAGGCGCAGCACATGTTTAGCCTGGGGCGTGAGCCCCAGGAACGGAGGCCCAACAAGATCTCCAGCCGCGGAGCGGCGACAGATTCAACTCAGGAGGTTGCGCCCGTCGAAGCCGATGCCGTGTCTTGTGAGCAGCATCTTCAATTCGTCATCGAACGATCGGACCCGATGATGTCTCTCCTGGTTCCGGACATATTGGGCCACCGATGACACGACCGATTCGCTGACCGAGAACGCTCCATACCCGCGCTGCCATCCGAACTTCATGTCCGTGGCGCGCTCGTTCATCCATTTCGACGAGCTCGCTTTGACCTTGCACACGAAATCCGCTACGCACATATCGGTCGGCAGTCGCACAACAAGGTGTGCATGGTCCGGCATCCCCCCAATTGCGATGACGGTGGCGCCCAACCCTTTGATGACGCCCCCGATGAAAGGGAAAACGCGTTTGCGCACCCTTCTGGTTAGCAACGGAATACGATTCTTGGTGGAAAACACCACGTGCACCGAGAGGTTGCTGAATGTGTCCGACATATCACTCTCCGTTTTTCTGTCGCCCCCTCCGGGGGCTCTCTTTTTCTTGCTTTCGCGTACCCCCGGGGCTTGCGCCCCGGGCTAATCGTTTGTCGCCGCTCCGCGGCTCCGATTTGTTCGCAGATTGGAGCGCCGGAGGCGCGGCACATGTTTAGCCTGGGGCGTGAGCCCCAGGAACGGAGGCCCAAAAAGATCTTCAGCCCCAGAGGGGCGACAGATTCTGTTCCCATCGCGAATCCCTCACGAGCCCTTCCAGTCACCCACCGCAGTGACCCTGGCGGCAGGATCGCGGTCGAGACAGCGGTAGGCAATGGCCTCGGCAAGATGGATCGACGAGATCTGCTCCTCCCGCGCGAGGTCGGCGATGGTGCGTGCCACCCGCAGGATGCGGTGGTAGGCCCGCGCCGACAGGCCGAGTCTGCGGCTCGCGTGGTCGAGCAGCCGGCGACCGTCGGCATCCGGCCTCGCCCACCGGCGAATGGCTTCCGCCTCCATCTCGCCGTTGCAGTGGGGGCCCGCGGTCCCGTACCTCGGCGCCTGCCTCCTCCTCGCCTCCGCGACCCTGCAGGCTACGACCTCGGAGGCTTCGCCGCGACGATCGGCAGACAGTTCCCGCCATGGCACCGCAGGCACGATCACCTGCAGGTCGAGGCGATCGAGCAGCGGTCCGGAGAGGCGGGCACGGTAGCGCTGCACCGCCGGCGGCGTGCAATCGCACTGGCGGCGATCATCGCCCAGATAGCCGCACGGGCACGGGTTGGCCGCCGCCACCATCTGAAAGCTGGCCGGAAATTTCAGCGTCGCTTGCGCTCGCGCCACCGTCACCTGACGGTCCTCCAGCGGTTGGCGCAGGGCCTCGAGCACGTCCCGTCGAAACTCGGTTAGCTCGTCGAGGAAGAGCACGCCGTTGTGCGCGAGCGAGGCCTCGCCGGGCTGCGGACTCGCACCGCCGCCGATGAGCGCGGCCGCTGACGTGGTGTGGTGGGGGGCACGAAACGGCCGCCGCGAAAGCAGGCCCGAGGGGCGCGATACCCGGGTCGAGACCGAGTAAACGCAGGTCGTCTCGAGGGCTTCCTCTGAACTCAAGGGCGGCAGGATCCCTGGCAGCCGTCGCGCGAGCATCGACTTTCCAGCTCCGGGCGGTCCCATCAAGAGAAGGTGGTGACCCCCGGCCGCCGCCACCTCGAGGGCCCTTCGCGCCTGCTCCTGGCCGATCACGTCGGCGAGGTCGGGAAGCCCGGCGGCCACGGCTCGAGGATCGAGGTCAGTCGGGATCAATGCCTTTGGAGGGGACCCGTCCCTGACATAACGCACCACCTCGCCGAGGGTCGCCGCCCCCACTACGCGGATCCCTGAGACCACCCGACCCTCGTTGGCGTTCGCGGCCGGTACAACCACCTCGCCGAAACCCCTCTCCCGGGCCGCAAGCACGATGGGCAAAACCCCGCGTACCGGTTGCAGTCTCCCTTCCAGGGACAGCTCACCGAGCAGCAGGCGGTCGCCAAGAGCCTCCGGGGGGACATCGCCGGTGGTGGCGAGGAAGGCCATCGCCATCGGCAGATCGAGTGCGGCGCCTTCCTTGCGCTGATCGGCCGGCGCCAGATTGATCACCACGTTGGCCGGCTCCGAACGCCGGCCCAGATGCCGGATAGCGGCAAAGATCCGCTCACGCGCCTCGCGAACCGCGGTGTCCGGCAACCCGACAACGGTCACCGAAGGCTGCTGAGAGCGGATCCGATCCACCTCGACCGTTACGAACAAAGCATCCACGCCGCGCGGCGTGGCAGAATACGCCTTCGCCAGCATAGTATTCTCCTGAATTGTCAGCGTGGAACGGGATCAGCATCGCACCGTCGAGGATTCTCGTCAAGCGCAGCCCTGATCTCGACACAGCCTGATTCATCGGGAACGGGGACGGGAATGAATTGCATTAGCGGCGCGTAGTCGTTTTCAGGGAGCTCAAGCCACTTGGTGGTAGAATCTCCTTGACTGTCGAAACCTGGGGGCGTACTGGGTTTGACGGGGAACTATTTCGGTCGTCGGCAGCGTGTCGAGGGCCATCCGCTCGTAAAACGGGTGGAGGCAACTACAACTGCCGATAACAACTACGCTCTGGCTGCGTAAGTAGCCACGTCCTTCCCGAGGCTCGGCCCGTTGGTCTGGGATGGACGTTGTTAGACGGGCTGGGTTGCCGTCGCGCCCGACGGCGGTGACCGAGATTTTTCGGGCTGGCCTCGAGGAAGGTTGCCAGCTAACTGACCACGAGGCGAGATAAAATAGCCGGCTGCACACGGAGAAACCGGCGACCGAAGTTCCTCGGACGTGGGTTCGATTCCCACCGCCTCCACCAGAGATCTCGAAAGAGCCGCCCTCCGGGCGGCCTTTCTCGTCTCTGGTTCCGGCTCAAAGAATCTCACCTTCGGTTACTCGTCGCCTCCGGCCTACCGGCCTACGGCGCCGGTGCCCCGCCGAGATGAGCGGGTGGCCCTACGCCAACCTCCCACCCTCTTCGACCCCCCTTGGCTCGGGCCACAGCCGCTCCCTTCGGCGTGGTCGATTCCCACCGCCTCCACCAAATCCCGTCCTCAATCCGTTGGATTGAGGACGGGATTTGTGGCGTACAATAGAACCGCCGTGACAGGGACTCGGGCGGGGTTTCAAAACACCTGCAGCCAGGTCCACCACAATTCACAACGCCACTGGGGCTCACGCCCCAGGCCGGTCCGGGCGCCGTGGCGCAGGCCGGGACGGAGTCTCCAGGTATCTGATGCGAACAATTCAGCTCATTTTCATCACGCTGGCTCTCGGCGCAGGTCTGCTGCCGGCCCAAGATTACGACCGTACCTTCGAGTTCCACTTCGATCAACAAGCCATTGTTGTGCCCAAATTCGGTCCAAAAGTGGAGGCGTTGCCAGTCCTCGAGCTCCTGGGAGCCGAGGCCAGGTTCTCCCCGGCCGCCGGCACCTACGGCGTGGTTTATGGCGAGCACACTATCCAGTTCGCAGTTGACCACAAGGTCCTGCTCGTTGATGGCAAGCTGCGGGAAGCGCGCGAGGTCCCGAGCGCCTCGCCAGGCGGCGTCGCCGTCTCATTGACCTATCTCGAACGGTGGCTCCTGAGCCCGCTCGGCTTCCACCTCGAGCCTATCCCGCGCGGATATCGTATCGTTCGCGGCTCCCGCTTTGCCGATCCCGTGTCGGTACGTCCGGTGGCCGCCGACTTCGGGACCACAACCACGCTGGTGCTCTCGCTCAACCGCGACGCTGCCGTCGAGGTCGAGGAGACCGAACCGGGGACGATCACAATTCATTTCGACGACGCCACGCCTCAGCTCGACGGCAGCGTGCCCTTCCGGTCAGGTCGGGTGCGCTCTCTGACCAGCAATGAACAGAGCGTGCTCGTCAAGCTGGCCCCAGGCATCGGATTGATCTCGTGGCACCCGCTGGAGACCCCTCCCCGGGTAACGATCGAGCTCGGGCCGGCGCGACCGACGCCGACGCCCGCACCGGCGCGCGCGCCTGTCGTAACGAGCAGGGGGCCTCAACCAGTGGTCATCGATCCCGGCCATGGAGGCGACGACGTCGGAGCCCGGTCACCGGCCGGCGTGACGGAAAAGGAGGTCACTCTGGCGGTTGCGCGCCGTCTGGCCCGCGTTCTCGAAAGTCGCGGGCGTGCGGTGAGGCTGACTCGTGACGGCGATCAAGGCCGAGCTCTGACCGACCGCACCGCCCTCGCCAACCGGCTCGATGCAACGGTCTTCATTTCGCTGCACGCCAACGCCTCCACAGTGGCGTCCGTTGCCGGCGCAGAAACCTATTACATGAGCCTCGACGGCGCCAGCGACGAGGCTGCCGCCGCCACGGCGGACCTCGAAAACCGTGCTGGATTATCGTCGGAAGACCGCTCTCCCCTCGACCTGATCCTCTGGGACCTGGCTCAGGCCGATGTCCTCAACGAGAGCTCCAGGTTGGCGCTGGCGGTCCAGGGTCGTCTCAATGCGCGCCTCGGCCTCCGCGACCGCGGCGTCAAACAGGCACCATTCGTGGTCCTCACCGGGGCCACGATGCCGGCGATTCTGGTCGAGATCGGCTTCCTTTCCAACCCCTCCGAAGCGGAGCGGCTCACCGCGCCCGAGAACCAACAGCAGCTGGCTGAGGCCGTCGCAGCCGGCATCGAGGATTTCCTGGGGCGCTGATGAACTGGCGGGTGGCCCTGATCGCTTTGGCGGCCGTCGCCGCGGTCGCGCTGCTGACCTGGCTGCTCCAGGGAGGCAAACCACCGATCGAACAGGCGGAGGTTCTCGATCTCGTAGAGCTGCCGACGCCGACGCCGGCGCCTGAACAACGCGTCATTCTGCTCTTCACAGGCGGTGATGGCATGCTCCACCCAGAGCTCCGGTCGGTGCCGCTGCCTGACGAGGTCCACGAACGGATTCGGGTGGTGATGCGTGAACTGCTCGCGGGTCCGAGATCGGCCCCTCGCCTGTCCCCGCTGGTCCCGTACCAGGCCTCCCTGGAGGCGGTCTTCGTCGACGAAAACGGAAACGCCTACGTCGACCTCACCGCACCCCCGGAGCCGCTCTCCGGTTCGAGCACCGAGCTGATGCTCGCCTACGGGGTTGTCAATTCGATCATCCTCAACTGCCCCGAGATCTCGGCGGTGCAAATCCTCTTCGGCGGCCACGAGGTCGAAACCCTGACCGGCCACCTCGACCTGTCGCGGCCTCTTGTCCTCAACAAACGCTTCATCGCCGCGTCATGAGTTTAAATCCGGTGAGATATGCGGGTTAACTCCGGCCCCATCGGAATATTCGACTCCGGGGTTGGCGGATTGACCGTTTTGCAGGCCTTGAGCGAGCGCATGCCCGGAGAGCAGTACCTCTACCTCGGTGATACCGCGCGCCTCCCCTACGGGACAAAGACCGAGACGACGGTGCGGCGCTACGCACTCAACGCAGCTGCCCATCTCGCCCGCCACGACGTCAAGCTGCTGGTGGTCGCGTGCAACACCGCGTCCTCATACGCCCTCGACGCCGTCGCCGCCGCGTCGCCGGTGCCGGTTGTCGGGGTCGTCCAGCCCGGCGTCCGTGCCGCCCTCCTCACCGGCGCCGGCCGCATCGGTGTCATTGGCACCGAAGGCACCATTCGTTCGGCTGCCTATCAGAAGGCACTCGCCGGTCTCGGGCCCACAATCGAGGTGCGGGCAACGGCCTGCCCGCTGTTCGTGCCGCTGGCTGAGGAGGGTTGGGGCGATCATCCCGTGACCGACCAGATCGCCCGCCACTACCTGCAGCCTATCCTCGAGTGGGGCGCCGAAACCCTGATCCTCGGCTGCACCCACTACCCGTTGTTGCGGCCGTCGCTGGGCAGGGTTGTGGGGCCGGATATCCAGCTCGTGGACTCGGCCACGGCGGTGACCGACGCGGTGGTCGGCGACCACGCCGAGCTCATAGACACCTCGCACGGCGAAACCGGTGACGTCCACATCCAGCTCACCGACGCCTCCGACCACTTCCTGCGTATCGCGTTCGCCATTCTCGGGCGGGAGCCTGAACATCTCGATGTCGTCGACATCGACAGCGCGGCATAGGGCCGATACCAGATACCAGACGCCAGATGCCAGATGCCGGCAAACAGAACGTGATCTGCGCGGATGGGTGGGCGGATCTGGTATCCGGAATCCGGAATCCAAAATGCGCAACGGTCTATACTCTTTCCCCAACAAGGAGACGCCCATGCGACCCGACGGACGCCAGCCGCACGAGATCCGCCCCATCACCATCGAGCCCGACTTCATTCGCTACCCAGAGGGCAGCGTCCTCTATCGCGCCGGCGACACGGTGGTGCTGTGTAACGCCAGTGTGCTCGACTACACGGCGCCCTTTCTCCGTGGGTCGGGCGAGGGCTGGGTTACGGCGGAGTACGCCATGCTGCCACGGGCGACCGACACTCGTACGGAACGAGAGGTCAAGAAAGGGCGGCCGAGTGGGCGTTCCCAAGAGGTCCAGCGCCTCATCGGCCGCTCGCTGCGAGCCGCGGTCAACCGGGGGGAGATCGGCGAACGCACCATTGCCATCGACTGCGACGTTCTGCAAGCCGACGGCTCGACCCGCACCGCCTCCATATCCGGCGGCTGGATATCCCTGGTCCTCGCGCTCGGACGCATGCACGAGCAGGGGATTCTCAGTGAGTGGCCGCTGACAAACCAGATCGTCGCCATCGCGGTGGGCTTGGTGAACGGCGAGCCTCGCGTCGATCTCGATTATGGTGAGGATTTCGACTGCGATGTCGATCTCAACCTGGTCTTTACCGGAACCGGGCGGCTGATCGAGATCCAGGGCACCGCCGAAGGTGAGCCGTTCTCGCGTGAACAGCTCGAGGCGTTGGTCGCCATCGGATGGCACGGTGCGGAGCAGGTGCTTGCCAAGCAGAGAGAGGTCGTGGAGCCGAGGTTGGAGGCGTTGGGGCTGAAGGCTCCCTGAAGGTCGTCTTCGAATGAGGAATGAGGAATGAGGAATTCCCACCCTCCCTCCCCAAAGATGTCCACGGGTGGGCGGGGATCATTCCTCATTCCTCATTGACTTCCTGGTGTCGCGCCATTGACACTTTGCGCTACCGAAACCTATACTCGCTCCCCGCCTTTGGGTGGTTGATCTTTGCAAAAAGTGAGTGGACTCCCAGTCGGGGTGTAGCGCAGCCTGGTAGCGCACCTGCCTTGGGCGCAGGGGGTCGGAGGTTCAAATCCTCTCGCCC
>CAYRFI010000137.1:0-5354 GCA_964423595.1 uncultured Thermoanaerobaculia bacterium
ATCACATTGTCACATTAGCGACCGCAAAGTCATAAAGTGATACGTGGCACCCATGATGTAGCACCCATGTGTACGTGGCACCCATGTGATGCATGGGTATGGCCCGGGTCAACCCGCTTCCGGGTTTCCCGATTCCGCCCTCTGTCTCCACTTCCTCGCTCGCGCATCGTAACCACGTTCGGGCTCGGCCCGGTGCCAGTCGTCATAGAGGTCGACGAGCACCCCGATGATGAGGTTGGTCTCGGCTTCGCCGGCGGTCAGTCGGGGGATCGAGTCGACGAGGAGTGGCTCGGCCTCCGCCCGCTCGCCCAGAGCGGCGAGGGCCATCCCGAGGTGCGCCGACACCACGGCGCGGGTGTACTCGTCGTCCGGGTGCTCCCGCTCGACGATCTCGCAGAGGCGCCGGAACAGATCTTCGGCCTGCTCGGCACGGCCCTGTTCGAGCAGAATCGTGCCCAGCGCGTCCCTGGCCTCGATGGTGAGAGGGCTGTTGGGCCCCTGGGTCCTCTCAGCGGCTTCGACAACTTGTATCGCCAGGGTTTCGGCCTGCTTCAGACGCCCGAGCCGTCCACGAACAAAGGCGAGCTGGACCATGGACAGCAGGGTCATCGGATGTTCCGGACCGAGAACCCGCACGCGAGCCTCGACGACCTCCTGGTGCAGGGACTCCGCCCGATCGTAGTGACCGAAGATCTCCTCGAGCTCCGCCAGGTTGTTCAAGGTGTTGAGGGTGCTCGGATGGTCCGCGCCCAGAAATCGCACCTTGAGCTCGAGGGCGCGGTCCCACAGCGGGACGGCCTCGTCGAATCGGCCCATGCTCGCGTAGATGTTCGCCAGGTTGTTCATCGGCCTCATGGTCTCCATGGAGCCCTCACCGAAGATCCGCTCGCGCACCTCGAGCAGCTCCAGTTGAAGCGTCTCTGCTTCGGCGAAACGCCCACGCTCCTGGTAGAAGTTGGCGAGGTTGTTCATGGTCATGATCGTGTCCGGGTGCTCCTCGCCGAGGGTGGTCCTCTGGAGTTCGAGGGTCCGCTCGAGCAGCGGCTCCGCTTCGTCCGACCGGCCCTCCTTTCCATACACCCTCGCCAGCGTGCTCATGGCCGTCAGGGCGCTCTCGTGCGCCTCTCCATGGATGCGTGTCGAGATCGCGAGCGCCCTCGCCAGCAAAGCCCCGGCTCGATCGTAGTGCCCCTGCTGCTCGTACAAGCTGCCCAGGTCGAACAACGCCAATGCCAGATCCGGGTCGTCGCCAGGGAGGCTCTCGCGGATCTCGAGCGCGCGGACCAGCTGGGGCTCGGCGGCGTCGTAGTGGCCGAGAAGGCGGTAGGTCTCCCCCAACGTCCTCCGGATCGCGGCCTCGACGAGCGGCGTGTCGCCGAAGCGCCCACCGGGCCGAGAAGCTGCGTCGATGTTGTCCGCGGCGGCGTCGAGCACCTCGCGCATCGGGACGTCCTTGCCCTTGCCCTTCTTGTCAGACGGCGCCACAGCCGCCAACAGGTCGTAGTTGAGGAAGTCGTTCACCGCCTGGGCCACGGCCGCCGACTCGGCGGCACGCCTCTCGGCTTTGCGGGCGTGGATCAAGCCCCACGAGGTGGCCGCCACCGCGACCACCAGCGCCACCAACCCGGCCGCGAGGGCGGCAAAGGTCGGCTTGTTGCGCTGCACCATCTTCTTGAGCTGGTAGCGGGCGCTGGGTGGGCGGGCCATGATGGGCTGCGAGCTCAGGTAGCGGTCGATGTCCTCGGACAGCGCAGCGGCGCTGCCGTAGCGCCGATCGGCCTCCTTTTCCAGGGCCTTGCCGACGATGGTCTCCAGGTCGGCGTCGATCCGACGCGTCCCGCTCCAGCTGTCTCCGAGCGGAAGTGGCGGCTCCGAGCAGATCACTCGGACCGCCTCGGCCAGGGCTGCCCGACGGATGTCGTAGGGGCGCCGTCCGGCGAGCATCTCGTACAGGATGACCCCGAGGGCGTAGACGTCGGTTCGCACGTCGATGGCCTCGACCTCGCCCCGTGCCTGCTCGGGGCTCATGTAAGGCAGGGTACCCTTGATCGTGCCGATCTCGGACACCAGGGTCGCGGCCACGTCCGAGTGGGTGATTCTGGCCAGGCCGAAGTCGAGGATCTTGATCGAAGACCCGACAACCTCGGCGGAGTCCCCGGATGTCTCCTGATCGCTATCGCCGAGGATGATATTCGACGGCTTGAGATCGCGATGGATGACGCCTCGCTGGTGCGCGTAGTTGACGGCGGTGCAGATGGTGCGGAAGACCCGCAGGCGAAGGCCGAGCTCGTCGGCTGTGACCATCTGTGGCCGGCTGCTCAACCACTGGTCGAGCGTCCGACCCGGGGCGAGCTCCATGGCGAAGTAGTCGCGGCCGTCATCGGTGTGACCGGTCTCGTAGATGGCAGCGATGTTGGGGTGTTTGAGTCGCGCCAGCGTCTCGGCCTCGCGATGGAAGAGACGGGCGTGGAGATCGTCCACCTGGTGCTCGCGACGCATCACCTTGAGAGCCACCCGGCGGTGCGGCCGGTCCTGCTCCGCCTCCCACACCGCACCCATCCCCCCCTCGCCGAGAAGACCGACGATGCAATAGCCGGGGATCACGGGTGGCTGGGCCGCGGACCTGGGCCTTTTCCCCAGAGCACCCGCGACGGAGATGGTCTCCTCCGCCTCCGACGTGGCCGTCAGCTCCTCGTCATCGGGTGAGCGCTCACCGCGCTCGTCGTTGTCATCCATATTTCCTCCGGATCGCTGCCATATCTGCAACCAGGTGAGCGGGAGAGAACATTCCGTATGGAACGGCTTGAACGGATCACCGGCATGACGGTTTCGGACCTCAGATCATCCAGACGCGGCCCTGTGCTCTCGAAAGGGAGAATTGACCTGACCGCGGTCGCCGTCGGACGATTCGGCCACCGGATTTGCGATCTCGCAAAGCTTCTCAGAAAGAACCCGGGGACCGTCAGTCGGTGGCTCACCGGAGCGAACCGCAGGTCACTCCACGACCCCAGCTACAGAACACATCTCGACAACCTCGACAGCAGGATCCAAGAACTCACGAGCCCCAAAAGTCATAAAGTGATACGTGGCACCCATGTGGCACCCATGAGAACCGCCCTCACAATGCAACAATTCGGTACGTGGCACCCATGCGGTACGTGGCACCCATGCGGTACGTGGCACCCATGCGGTACGTGGCACCCATCCATGCTAGGCATCGAGCTGCAGGCGCATCAGGGGTCGATCGTGGCGGCGACGAGCAACCTCGCGAAAACCGGCGCGGCGAAACATCGAGGCGGCGCCGTGATAAATCGAGATCGGTTGGCGTTTTTCACTCGCATCGACCGGGCATGCGTCCAGTACCCGGGCGCCACTCTCGCGCGCCCAGTCGATAGCGCCGTCGAGAAGTGCTGTCGCGATGCCCTGTCGACGAAGGCCCGCGCGGACGGCAAAGCAGGATATGGCCCACACGCCGGGGTCGTCGGCGGGCGCCTCCGGCGTCGGTGCCGTGAGCCGCCGGGGGGCGTTCCAGTTGGGAACGTCTGCCCGCGGCCCGACTTGGACCCAACCAACGGGTTCGTCGTCCCGATAGGCGATGAGTCCGGGCGGCGGGCCCGTGTCGACGCGTTGGTGGAACAGCTTCCGATTGGCCTTTCCCAGTGATCGCTCGAACTCTTGACGTGGCAGTCGCCAGTACATACACCAGCATTTGCTGCAGACTCCACGCCCGGCACCGAACACGACGACGACATCATCCCAGCGTTCCGGTGTGAGCGGCGTGGTTTGGACGGCACTGCGCATGGTCGGTATGGTACCCGGCAAATCGAAGCTATCAAAGTGATCTGTGGCACCCATGCATGCCCATGTACATCTCAACAACGGCGAAATGGTGAACGCACACATGAACAATGGTGCATTGTGAACTTGGCACCGATGGGGAACCCTTGTTACTCGGTCTTGCCGCGGCGTACGGTCTCGGGGACGCAGCGCAGCACCACCCATGCTCCGAACAGGCACATCAGGCCGCCGATCATGAATGGCATTTCGAACGAGTGCATCGCCAGAACGCCGGCGATAAGCGGCCCGAGGGCGAGGCCGAGGCCGAAGCCGATGGTGACGACGCTCATCTGCCGCCCCTCGCCGCCGCTGGACGACAGGTCGGCCGCCACCGCGAACGCCGGTGCGGCGATGGCGCCTGCCGCCAGCCCCTGCACCAGGCGCACGCCGGTGAGCTGCAGGGTGGTCGTGACCAGGCCCAGGAGGGCCGTGGCCGGTCCCATGAGCACCAGCCCACCGATAAGCAGCGGTTTGCGCCCGATCCTGTCCGATAACCTCCCCAAAGGCACCTGGAACAGCAGACGGCTGATCATCAGCGCGCTGAAGGCGACGGAGAAGCCGAGTGCGGTCTGATGGAGACGCTCGTTGAACTGGTGCTCGAGCGTCGTCATCATCGAAAACGAGCTGGCCATGAGGAAGGTAGCCAGTCCGGCGCCGACGATGCCCGGGCTGAGCAGCTTGGGGTCGAAGATCAGAAACCGGCCGGCGGGTGCCGCGTTCTCCAGCGCCGGCGGCTCCTTGACCCACAGCATGACCATGATCAGCCCCAGCAGGACGAAGGCGGCCCCGGCGACGAACACGGCGGCGAACCCGACGGTCACCAGCAGGAAACCGGAGATCAACGGCCCCCCGGCGAAGCCCACCATCCGCATCGTGGAGTAGATTCCCATAGAGCTGCCCCGGGTCTCGCGGCGCGTCGCCACAGCCATCAGCGCCATCGACGCGGGGATCGTCAGCGCCACACCGATGCCCTGGAGCATGCGGAGCAGCAGCAGGTCGAGAAAGCGGGTGGCGAGCAGGTAGCCGAACGTTCCGACGCACATCACCGCCAGCCCGGCGACGATCATCGGCTTCCGCCGCCCGAGGCGGTCGCTCCAGGCGCCGGCGAACGACTGGAGCACGGAGGCCACCAGCCCGTAGAGGGAGAGCAGGAGGCCCACCCGGACCGATTCCTCGACCCGGATCAGCGGGGCCGGGAGTTCGGCGACGTACAGCGGCAACGCGATGAACAGGATGCTGTTGCCGATCGCGTCGCCCAAGCGTGCGACGGACAGCGCGATGACGGTCCGGTTGAGCCCCCAGCTGTCGACTCTTCCCATCTTCGTGCCGCATCCTTCCCGGCGGGCGTCCCCCTTGCGGGCCGCCAGTATCGGGAGAGTCTACCTCGCTTCAAACGCGGGCGACGAACCGGAATCGGCCGATGAAGCCCGCCAGGGTGGCACCCATTCGGGCACAACGATTATGCCTGGGGAGCCCCAGAACACAACAATGAGTTAATGCGAAGGGTGGCACCCACC
>CAYRFI010000137.1:5454-10361 GCA_964423595.1 uncultured Thermoanaerobaculia bacterium
TGCCTGGGGAGCCCCAGAACACAACAATGAGTTAATGCGAAGGGTGGCACCCACCGCACCCATCAGAATTGTTAGGTTGTTATCAGTGGCACCCGTAGTACCGGCACCAGGTTCGGCAGTGTTGCATCGTGGTTCGTGTGTCGATCAGACTTCGTGGTCGGTAGCACCCTTGTGCTGAAGTACGTGGCACTCCGGGGGGATGGGGCTCCGGGACGAACGACGGATTTCCCGGTTTTTAGGGAACCGAACGGTGGAATCAGTTCCCGCCTGGATCCAATATTACGGCCTCCATTTCGAACACTGGTAAGCCAGGCACCTGAACAAGGGTCAATTTCACCTTGAGACCCTCATAGGGACCGGCGCCATGCAAAACGCTACGGATCGTCTGGATACCTTCGAGGTACTCGCCGTTCAGCGGGCCTTCCCAGACCACGACCCCGTCCTGCTCGATCCACCCCTTCCCCCAGATCCTTCCATCCCAGAAAAAGGTCCTTGTATCCAGATTCGAGTTGTATGTGACGAAGTTCGTGCCTTCCAATCGTGGATCTGATGAGGTAACGGTCCACTGGTACAGATAGTTCCTGTCGTGGTGGATTGGACCAGAAGTCCAAGATTCGCCGAGTTCGACAAGGACCGGATCCTCGACCCAGCCGGTGACCTCCGTCTTGATTGCCTGGGCGCCCGCCTGAACCGGGGCCAGCATCAGCCAGAGTCCGGCGACACAAAGAGCTATCACAATTGTCGATTTCCTGTTCATACTCATCTCCCTTCTTCTGATATTCGAGGGTCCATATCTCGACGCCGTATACGCTCGTCACAACGAGGCAGGAGTCCGTCCCGGGAGCCCCCCTTTTCGACCACCGAATTCCACGGTGTTTGTGTCAGGCAGTGACTGGCCCAATGTGCCGCCTGTCAGGGGAGAGAGCATGAAGAGAATCCGGGGATATCCCGGGGATCGGGGATAGGGGCGGTGCAGCCGAGCTGTGGCCGATCAGCGCGAGAGCATCACCGAGGTGTCGGAAAGGCGATCTTTTGCATCACCGCCATGAACCGGGGGTGGTGGCGAATCGGGTCGAAAGGCGGGTTGCCCTTTTTCATATTGAGCCGGATCATCCACGGATCGTGGACCTCGTACGCACGCTCGAGCAGGTCGAGCGCCCGGTCGATCTCGCCGAGGACGAGGTTGAGCTCGAAGAGCATGCCCGGAGAAATGTACGTGGATTCGCTCCGCGCCTCGAGCTCCGAGAGGATCGACCGCGCGCGGTCCTCGCGCCCCGCCGCCACAAAAGCCCTTGCGGCAAAGAACAGGGCATCTGTGTTACCGGGCATCTCCTCAACCAGGCTCTCGGCCATGGCGAGTCCTTCGTTGACGCGGCCGATCTCGACCAGAAACCGGGTGTAGAGCATGCGCGACTGTGGAAAGTGCGGGTCGAGGTCGAGGGCCCGCCTGGCGAGCCTTTCTCCCTCCGCGGTCTTCCCCTGTCTGATCATCACCCAGGCAAGCTCGTTGGTCGCAACCGGGGAGAGAGGGTTTGACCGAACAGCCTCGCGAGCGATCGGTTCGGCCTCTTCGCAACGGTCCATCCAGATGAGGAAGTTGGCGAATATAACTTGCGCACTCTCGGTTTTTTTGATGTCGAGCGTCCGTCTAAACCAGCTTTCGGCTTCCTGCCACCGCCAGTAGTAGTAGCCGGTGATATAGGCGAGTGTGAGGTGAGCATCGACCTGGGTCGCATCCAGAGCCAACGCCCGTCTGGCCGCCCGCTCGGCGGTTGGGATCACGAGAGCTGGTTCCGCGTTGCCGCCGATCCAGGTGATTTGAACACAGGTGGCCAGCGCGAGGCCCCCCCACGCCGACGCAAAGCTCGGATCGATGTCGATTGATTTCTGGAAGTCGCCAATCGCCGCTGCGAGGTTGATCTGCGATGCGTGGTGTTCCCCGCGCAGATAGAAGTCATACGCCTCCGGCTCTACGGACGGTGCGTTCGCGAGAGTGGCCTCTTCTTCCGGGGTCAAACTCACCCGGATTTCGTCGGCGATGGCCCGTGCCACTTCCGACCGAAGCCGAAGCACGTCGTGCAGGTCGCGCTCGAACGAGGCGTGCCACAGGTGTTGGTCGTTGTGCCCGTCGATCAGCTGAACTGTCACGGACACCCAATTGCCGTCTCGCATCACCGATCCCTCGATGACGGCGTCAACTCCGAGATCGGCTGCGATCTGGAGGATCGTCGCTGTGGTGTCGCGGTACTGGAGAACCGACGTTCGCGATGTGACACCAAGCGAGCGGATCGATGCGAGCTCTCCGATCAGGGCCTCGTGCATGCCGTCCACGAAAATGGCCTGTTCCGGGTCGCCGGTCAGATTGGCCAGGGGGAGCACTGCGAGAGACCTGATATCCGGATGCGGCGGCGTGGAGTGCCAGAACCACGTCACAAGGCCTGCGGCCGCAGCCGCCAATGCGAAGCAGGCAACGGCGGCACGCCGACGGCGGCGATCGCCGGCAGCCGCACGCACGGACGTCGACGGGGTGTCCCGAAACGGGGAGCTCCGGTTCCCATCCCACTCCGGAGTGCAGAGGAGACGGTAGCCACGCCCGTAGATGGTTTCGATATAGAACGGGGTTTTTGCATCGTCCCCGAGGGCACCACGGAGCTCGGCGATTGCGTGCGACAGGCTGCCCTCGGCGACCGCCTCGACCTGCCAGACCTCATCAATCAGGTGTTCCTTCGATACCAGGTTGCCTGGATCGCGAGCAAGGGCAACGAGCAGCGCCATCACTCGTGGTTCGAGTCGCTGCTCGTCGTCCGCCGACGAAATCCGACCCAGCCGAGGTTGGACCAGCCAGTGGCCAAGCCTGAAGTCCTCAGAATCGTTCGGCTGCACCGGCACCACGATCTCCCCAACCCTTTCGTCGAATCGGCCCATCACGGATACCGAACCCGCTCACGCAACCTTGAGATTCACACCTGAGACCACGAATTGAGATTTCTCAATATCGATTATTGTTGCACATAAGGAAGCCTGCAAGCGCTTAGAGGGTGCCACGTTCACATTTGTTGATTTGTCGGCATTTAGAGGGTGCCGCCCTCTCAATGCAACAATGTGAAACGTGGTTCCCATGTGCATGCAGCTCTTCTCACAATTCAACAATTCGGTACGTGGCACCCATGTGCATGCCATGGGGAGGGGTGGCACCAATTGAAATTCAACAATTGTGTAATTGTGAACGTGGCACCCGTGTCTTTGTGCACAATAAGTCAATGCGACCTGTGGCACCCATGCACGGCAACCGTTTAGAACCACTCCTTCTACGGCCTCGGGCTTTGGTGGAGCGTGAAGCTACTCCAACTCGCTTCCAAGCAGGGATGAAAAAAGGCCGGGCCGGCAACAAGGGCTTGACAAACGCCAATTAAAACATTACGTTACGTAACGTAACGAAAAACAAGGAGAAACCCGTGAATTTGTCGTCAACGAAACTCGCCTTCTTCTCTCCCACCGGAACGACGAGAGCGGTCGTGCAAGGCATTGCGCGTGGTTTCGAGCCGCAAGCCGAGGAGCTCGTCGACATCACGAGCCAGAACGCGAGGCAGAAGCCGCTGCGGACCTCGCATAGAGAGCTGCTCATCGTCGGAGTTCCGGTCTACATGGGGAGGGTTCCGGCTTTGCTGAGCGACTGGATGCAGGCCATCGAGGCGCACCAGACTCCCACTGTCTGCGTTGTCATCTATGGAAATCGCGCCTACGAGAATGCGCTGCTTGAGCTGAAAGACTTGTTGACGAGCCGCGGTTGCGTTCCTGTTGCCGGCGCGGCATACATCGGAGAACACTCATTCTCAGTTCACGGAATATCGGTGGCCCTGGGACGACCAGATGATCATGATCTCGCGCACGCAAGAGCATTCGGAATGAAGATTCGCGAGAAGCTCCGGTCGATCTCGACGATCTCACAGCTGCCGGAGCTGCAGGTACCCGGATCCCTGCCATACGGCGGGATTACTGAGTTGTGGGATGTCGATTTCATAGCGGTGAACGACCGGTGCTCGCACTGTGGGGATTGCGCCGAGGCGTGTCCTGTCGGCGCCATCGATCCACAGGACAGTACGCTGATCGACAACCAGAGGTGCGTCACGTGCTGCGCCTGCGTCAAGAGCTGTGCCCGGGGCGCTCGCTCCATCAAACCCGGTCCGGTGAGGGAGGCGCAGAAGAGGCTCGTGACCCTCTACAACGAACCCAAGCAGCCCGAGTGTTTCCTCTAGGCCCGCTTAGTGCTTGCCGCGGTAGAGACAGAGGAGGGCCATGACGAAGATGAAGATCGGACGTCCCAGGAGCGCGAAGTCGCGGGCAGCGATCATTGACGCGACCAACGAGCTCCTGCACGAAGGGGGCGGAACCGGGTTGACCGTCGAGGCCATCGCCAAGCGTGCTGGAGTCGGCAAGCCCACCATCTATCGTTGGTGGCCTTCGCTGCCGGATCTCGTGCTGGAGGTGCTCCTGCATCAGGCCGATGCACAGATCGCTGTACCCCCGTTTACGTCTTTGCGAGAGACTCTCGGTCAGTTCCTGCGGCAGTCCATGAAGGTCATTAACGAAGGAGCCGGCGTCCATCTGCGCTTCCTGATGGCGAATGCGCAACAGAACGAGGCCTTTCGAGAGAGGTTTCGGGAGAACTTCACGGCGAGGCGACGGGCGGTCCTAAACGCGATCTTGATGCAAGCCATGGAACGTGGCCAGATCGGCCCTGAACAGAGCCTGGACCTGCTGGTGGACATCGTCTTCGGCGCCATGTGGTTTCGGCTGCTCACCGGTCACGCCGCTCTGGACGAGACCTTCGCTGACGAGCTGACCGACTTGATTGTCGCCCTGGGAGACCCCCGTGGCTGATCCCAGTCGACCTCTTCGATTCCCAA
>CAYRFI010000138.1:0-10198 GCA_964423595.1 uncultured Thermoanaerobaculia bacterium
CGGGTCGAAAACCCCACTGGGCACGGCACCTCGCCGCCCTCGCGACGAAACCTGGTGAGATATGCGGGCTAGTCTCTGCGCGTAGGACGCCCGGCACAGAGGCGGTGAACCTGTGACCATGCCCGGTCGACCTCGACCGAAAGGTCCTCGAGATCGCCGCGGTTGTCCACCAGAATATCTGCGAACTCCTTCTTTTCCGCCATCGGGAGCTGGGCTCTGATCAGCGCTTGCGCTCGCTCGGCCGGCACGCCACGGGCCAGTGCGCGTTGCAACTGTTGGTGTTTCTCGCACCACACCACCACGAGGACGTCATAATCGCGGTAGGACCCGGTTTCTGCGAGTAGAGATGCCTCGACCACGGCGACCGGACGATCTCTGACGGATTCGAGCCACTCCTGCACCGCTTTGCGAACGAGCGGGTGGATGGCGCTTTCGAGACGAAGACGGGCGGATGTGTTGCCGAGCACCATTTTCGAAAGCGTGGCCCTTGACACTCCCCCCTCGGCGTCGAGAGGCGCTTCTCCAAAGAGTTTCGCGACGGCGGCCGCGCCGGCCCGGCCGGGTTCATAAAGATCGTGGACGGCCGCGTCGGCGTCGAATACGGGAATCCCACGCGCGGCGAGAAGCCTCGCCACGGCCGTTTTTCCGGTTGCCAAACCGCCGGTCAACCCAACCGTGCACGGTCTTGGATCGTCTGGATTGATTGGGAGGGTAGGTGGCAATTCCGCATTCTTCATTCCTCATTCACTCTGCAGGTTCTTCCAACCACTCCGTCTGGTAGTTGTCGGTGCGAGGAACCACGCACAGAAAACGCACGGGAACGGTATTGCGGTTCTCGTACCAGTGGCGGACGCCGGCCGGAATGAACACGCTGTCGCCCGGTCCGACCTCCACCTCGCGGGAGTCGAGACCCAAGACCATCGAGCCCTCGAGAACGACCTGTTCGTGCTCGATGTGATCGTGACGATGGCACGGAATACGACCGCCCGGCGCGAGGGTGAATTGACGGGTGATGAAGTTCGGAACCCCACTCTCCGGGCCGAGCAGGATCTTCAGCGAGGCGCCCCGGCACCGCGGGACGGGAACCGCCTCCACGGAATCCAGGTTGCGGACCACGGCGGTGGACGGATGGCTCATGGCGACCTCCAGGGAGTGCCCGATTGTACTCTTTCCGAGCTCGAGCGGTATAGCCTGTAGACCTCTCGGCGGGTCTTGACAAGCCCGCACTATTGATTGATGAGGTGTCGTTGCGAGGGTGGCGAGGTGCATCGTCAGCCGCAGTAGTGACTTCATGAAGAGTGCGGGCTAGGATGAGTGCGAATGCTCGAACGACTGTCTGTCCGCGGCCTCGGCATCATCTCGACCGTCGAGCTCGAGCTCGATGCAGGCTTTACGGTACTCACCGGGGAGACTGGCGCCGGTAAATCTCTGCTCGTTGAATCGCTGAAGCTGTTGGCTGGTCAGCGCGCTCAGTCGGATATGGTCCGTACCGGCGAAGATCGACTGCACGTGGAGGGAGTCTTCGCGGTCAGTCCCGAAACCCCGGTGGCAGCAATCCTCGACGATCTCGGCGTCCCACGATTGGAAGCCGTGGTTCTCCGCCGTGAAGTGACCGGTGGCGGTCGCGGTCGCGCATGGATCAACGACGTCGCGGTCACCGCCGGCGCCCTGCAGCGTATCGCTCCGCATCTGCTCTCGATTCACGGTCAGCACGAGCAACATGGTCTCGCGGACGGCGACGTGCAGCGGCGGCTGGTGGACGATTTTGGCTCGCATGAGGATCTGCTCGAGGAGACTGCACAAAGTTTCGCAGCCTGGCGTGAGGCAGCCGCCGACCTTGAACGGCTGCGAACGCAGCAGGCGACACGGCGCGATCGTCTCGACACCATCAGTTTCCAGCTCCAGGAGATCGAGGGGGTCGGTCCGTCTGAGGGAGAGGACGACGAGCTGAGACGTCGCCGATTGGTGCTCCGCAACGCCTCTCGGCTTGCCGACCTCACGTCGTCCCTCCTCGATCGCCTCAGTGACGGGGAATCGTCCGTGGTCGACGGTCTCGCACGCGCTGAGCGCGAACTTGCGGCCATAGCCGAGTGCGGCGTGCCGCTGGACGGCGGGGTCGAACGCCTCACAGAGGCGCGGGTCCACGTCGAAGAGGTCGTGCGTGAGGTGCAGGCTCTGGGCGCCGACGTGAATGCCGATCCCGGAGAGCTGGAATCCACCGAGTCGAGGCTTCACGCTCTCGAAAAGCTGATGCTCAAGTATGGTTCGAGCCTGTCCGACGTTCTCGCGCATCGGGAAAGCCTGCTCCGCGAGCGGAGGGAGCTGGTGTCGGTGGAGGAACGTCTCGATCACGCCAAAGCCGAGGCCGATCGGGCACTGGCCGAATTCGACACCAACGCCGCAGCACTCGACGCTGCGCGATCCGCGGCCGGAGAGGCGCTCGCGACCGCGATCGAGGGTGTTCTGGCACGTCTTGCCATGGAGGGAACCCGGCTCGAGTTCCAGTGGCAACCGCGTGCCGACGCGTCGAGCCCCCTGGTCAGGGACGGCGTTTCGGTTGCGTTTGGCGCCGATGGTGTCGACGAGTGTGTTCTCCTGATCGCAGCCAACCCCGGTGAGGAACTGCGGCCGATGGCGCGAATAGCCTCCGGTGGCGAGCTGTCGCGGGTCCATCTGGCCATTCGGACCGTGCTGCGGAAACGGCGATCGGCGGGCGGCCTGAGTCTTCTCTTTGATGAAGTGGACTCGGGGCTGGGTGGGGCGACTGCCGCCGCTCTGGCGGCTCTCCTCGCCGATCTTGCGGCGGACGACCAGGTTCTGGTGGTGACCCACCTACCGCAAGTGGCGGCGATGGCCCGCAGCCATTTTCGGATCGAGAAGGTGGTCGAAAAGGGGCGCGCGACAACGCGAGTCGCTGCCCTCGATGACGGCGAACGCGAGGCCGAGGTGGCGCGAATGCTGGCAGGAGGCGAGCTGACCGAGTCGGCCCGCGCTCACGCGCGAGTATTGCTGGACCGGCCATGATCCGCCTTCCGTTTCTCGAGCCCGGTGATGTTGCGGAGGCCGTTCATGCGAGCAGTGCAGCGGTTTTCCAGGGCGGCGTGATTCTCCTTCCTACAGAGAGCTTCTACGGCCTGGGGGCCGACCCCTGGAGTGAGACGGGTGTGGCGCGTATCTTCACCATGAAAGATCGGCCGGCCGAGCTGGGCCTACCGGTTCTGTGTGCCGACTGGCATCAATTGGAGTCGTTGGTGGTGGTTCCGGAGCCCTTCAGGGTCAAGCTCGCGCGGATGTGGCCGGCGGCCCTGACTGTCGTTCTTCCGACTGTGGGCGAGGTGCCTGCGGCTCGGAGCGGCACCCTGGCGGTGCGCATCCCCGCACATGCCGAGCTGCGCTCACTGCTCTATCTTCTCGGTCCGCTCACCGCAACCTCGGCCAATCGGCACGGCGATCCTCCGTCCACAACCGTTGACGGAGCGCTCGCATCGTTGGCTGAACCTCCCGATCTCGCCCTCGACGCCGGCGCCACGGAGGGCGGCGACGTGAGCACACTGGTCGATCTCAGCCGAGGAGAGCCTGAAATTCTGCGTCGCGGGGCGTGTGCCTGGGAGGAACCCTGCCCGGATAGCTGTTAACGCCTGCTGCAGAATGATTTCGGTCGCGCGGGTGATTGCGGAAATGCTTGTGGAAAACCCTGTGGAAAACACGTTAAGGCAATGTAAACGCAGATACTTCGAACTATCGACGCTGTTTGGGGCGGGTCAGGTTAACTGTATTTTTTTCAATAACTTCCTTGGATGTCGTTCATTTTGAGATCGTTGGCATAGGGGTGTATTTTTGATGGATCCACAACCTCCTGATATTCAGGCGCTTGCGGCACGAAATTTCGGCTTGGATGATGCTGCCCCAGGATGGCGTATAGTAGCGTGCGTTCTCCGTCCACGACGGCACGAATCAAGCTCGAAGTGGTGGGTTCCGGGTCGGGCACGGGCGGGGTCAACAACCGGCTGTGGATCGGCTCGGCGGGCGTCTCGAAAATTCCGTGCTCGACCCTGGGGAGTAATCGATGATTCGCAAGGTAAAGGGGACCCGCGACATCTTGCCGCCTGAATCCAGGCTATGGGTCGAGGTGGAGGCGGTTGCCAATCGGATCTTCAGCGGCTTTGGCTACGAGGAGATTCGCCTGCCGTTGCTGGAGCCGACCGAGCTTTTCGTGCGTTCGGTCGGTGAGGACACCGAAATTGTCAGCAAGGAGATGTTCACATTTGCCGATCGCAAGGGTCGATCACTGACTCTCCGGCCCGAGGGAACGGCAGGGGTCGCGCGCGCTTACATTGAAAACGGCCTCGGGCAGCGACCACTGCCGCTGCGCCTGAGCTATCTCGGCCCCATGTTCCGCTACGAGAAGATGCAGCGTGGCCGCTACCGGCAGTTTGCGCAGATCGGGATTGAGCTCATAGGTGCCGCAACGCCGCAGGCGGATATCGAGGTTCTGCTGGCACTCCACAGCTTTCTGACGGAACTCGGGTTCGAAGACCTGGTCATTGTCCTCAACAATCTCGGTGATCCGGAAGATCGCCCCCGGTTTATCGAGGGATTCAAGGCCGAGCTCGCAGCGAATCGAACGGAGCTTTGCGAGGACTGTCAACGACGGTGGGACACCAACCCACTGCGAATCCTCGACTGTAAAGTGGCCCACTGCCGCGAGCTGGTGGCTGATACGACGCCTGTCGCCGAGGTCGTGAGCCAGGAGGCGCGCGCCCACGTCGAGGCGGTTGAAAACGGCCTCGCGGCACTCAAAATCCCGGTGCGTCGTTCACCACGGCTGGTGCGCGGCATCGACTACTATCTGCGGACCGTCTTCGAGGTCGTGTCACCGCAGCTCGGAGAGGACACAGTGATCTGCGGTGGCGGTCGTTACGATCGGCTGATTTCGGATCTTGGTGGTTCGCAGGTGCCCGCGACAGGGTTTGCGATCGGCGAAGATCGGTTGATCGAGGTGCTGCCGGAGCCGTTCCGTCGCCGAGTCCTCGACCGACCGACGGTCGCAGTCCTGCCGATCGGCGAAGCGGCGAACGCTGCAGCGTTGGCGATCACTCGTCTTTTGGTGCAACGAGGAATTTCGGCGCAGACCGAAGTCACGGGCAGGTCGCTCAAGGCTGGCTTCAAGTGGGCCGGCAAGATCGACGCCCAAGTGGCGGTGATTCTGGGTGAGAAAGAGATTGCCGACAAAACGGCGATTGTTCGCGACCTCGAAAAGAGCGAACAAGAAACGGTGGCGCTGGAGGAGGTTCCGACGTATGTTGCGCAGCTCCTCGCCTCGGGTGCTAACGATTGACTGATCGGTTCATCAAGAACGGGATCGGGGACTCGCCGCCGGCTGCGATATGTGGCCGACGGCCGGAAAGGTAGGGTGGGTGGGGACCGGCCATCGGCCACTCCCTCGCGGGGGTGAGTCACCGCGGCCCCAGGTCGCGAGTAACGGGAACGGAGAGACGGATGACGACAAGCGCGTGGGACAGGCCCTGGTGCGCGAACCTCGGCCGCGACAATCTCGGCGAACGGGTGGAGGTTGTTGGTTGGGTACGGCGCCGCCGTGACCTCGGCGGCCTGGTCTTTGTTGATCTTCGCGATCGCAGCGGTTTCCTGCAGCTGGTCTTCGAAGACGCGATGGTGGCCGAGGGTGAGCAGCTGTCGGCCGAAGACGTCGTCCGCGTGATCGGTGCTGTCCGCGAGCGAGCTGAGGGTCAGGCCAACCGTGAGTTGGCGAGCGGCGAGATCGAGATCAAGGTCGAGGAGCTGGAAGTCTTGAATTCGGCCGAAACCCCGCCTTTTGTGGTCGAGGACAGGGTCAATGCCTCCGAAGAGCTTCGCCTGACCCATCGCTACCTCGACCTGAGACGGCCGGAGATGATCTCCAACCTGGTCTTGCGCCACCGGGTCGTCGCCGAGATCCGACGCTATTTCGACGAGATGGGTTTCATCGACGTCGAGACCCCGATTCTGACCCGGTCGACGCCAGAGGGAGCGCGCGACTTTCTGGTGCCGTCGCGGATCCACAAGGGTTCGTTCTACGCCCTGCCGCAGTCACCGCAGCTCTTCAAGCAACTCCTCCAAGTCGCAGGCTGCGGGCGTTACATGCAGATCAGCCGCTGTTTCCGCGACGAGGATCTGCGCGCGGACCGCCAGCCCGAGTTCACTCAGGTCGATGTCGAGGCGTCGTTCGTGTGTGAGGAAGACATCTTCACCCTCATCGAGGGGCTCTTCTCGCGCATCTTCCCCCTCGTCGGCATCGAGCCTCAGGTGCCGTTTCCACGCCTCGCCTACCGCGAGGCCATGGAACGGTTCGGGAGCGACCGCCCCGATGCCCGCTTCGGTCTCGAGTTGGTTGACCTCGGCGGCCTCGCCGAGAAGTGCGGCTTCAAGATTCTCGAGCAGGCGGCGGCCGAGGGCAGAGTCAAGGGCCTGGTGCTGCCGGGCGGCGCGGCGCTCTCCCGTAAGCAGCTCGATGGCCTTTCCGAAGTTGTCCGTCCGCATGGTGCCGCCGGCGTGCTGTGGTTCAAACGGACCTCGGACGGGGTAGCCTCGCCGGCCAAAAAGGCGCTCGGCGATGACGGTGTGCGGGGTTTCCTCGACGGGGCCGGCGCCGGAGAAGAAGATCTCCTGATTGCGCTGGGTGGCGCAGAATCGATGGTCTTCTCGGCGCTCGGCGCGCTCAGGCTCCACCTTGGCCGCGAGCACGGGCTCATTCCACAAGGGCGGCACGTTTTTCTGTGGGTGACGGATTTCCCGCTCCTGGAGTGGAGCGAGGGTGATGAACGCTTTTACGCCATGCACCATCCCTTCACCTCGCCGCGGACCGAGGACGCGGCGTTGCTCGACAACGATCCCGGGGCAGCGCACGCGCGCGCCTACGATGTGGTCATGGACGGCGTCGAGCTCGGGGGCGGGTCGATCAGAATTCACGATCCCGGGCTGCAGACGAGGGTATTTTCCGTCCTCGGTATCGACGAGGCCGAGGCGCAGTCCCGCTTCGGCTTTCTCCTCGAGGCCTTCCGTTACGGTGTGCCGCCGCACGGTGGGATCGCCCTCGGGCTCGATCGGATGGTGATGCTGATGGCCGGTCGCGATTCGATTCGTGACGTCATAGCGTTCCCCAAGACGACCTCGGCGACGTGCCTGATGACCAAGGCTCCGGCGCCAGTGGATGCGCAGCAGCTCACTGAGCTCGGGCTCAAAACAGAGGACGAAGGCTGATCGGCCGCAATCCGTCGTTGATTCGACTGACGTTAGTCAACGCGCAAAGGCGAAAACTGGTTCCGCCCAAAGGACCTGGTCACATTCATGCCCATTGCCGGCCTCGGTGACGACCAGCGTTATGGTCGAGGCGTGGTTGAGAGGAACGCGGATGTGCCTCGGCATGCCTGCCCGGATTGGCCCGCTGTCGAAGATTCGACGATGATCCTCGCCCCAGACCTCGAACGTGGCGAGGGCTTGGTCGCAATCCGACACCTCGTCCGTGAATCCGATGAAACTGTCCAGAACCACCGCATCGGGAGGCACCTCGAAGAGCATGTGCGTCCATGCGTCCATCCGGATGCCGAATCCGTAGGACGTTCCGCCGATGGAGATCGGCTCACCGTCTCGTGTCGTAGCGAATTGCGGAGGATTGAAGCCGTAATAGACCGCGCGCACCTCCGCCTCGGTGAGGGGCAGCCGCTGCCCGTCTGACCGAGGAGGAGTCGCGCGCGACCGCCTCGGTCTCGGGTTCAAATCCAGCGCAGGTTCTGCGATCTCGATGGTCGGCAGGGTTCCCCTGGGCAACCGATCCAATCGCCACATTCCGGTTCTCTCGTCACCGATGGACCGCGCCCTCATTCCGCGTCCATGGAGGTCGCTGATTGCGGCGTCAAAATCCTGCCGTGGCGCGAGGAGGACGGTCGCTTCGTGGAGCATCCCCTCGACTTGCACAATCGTCATGGCGTCCGGTCCGTCTTCTTCGGTCAGGGCCGTGGCGGTCTCCTGCCACAGGAGCTCACCTCGATCGCCGGGGTCGAGTCGCCGGCGGTCGAGCAAGAACAGCTCGATTTCGCCCTCTGATCGGTGATCGTTGGCGATGCCCACGGCAACAGGCTCCGGGATAGAGGCAATCTCGGTCTCGACCGCAGCGACGAGAAGCGAAGGCTGCTGTTGCTGAGGATAGAAAAGAAAGGTGCTGTTGTCGGCCGCCACGAGCACCAGCAGGATCGCCGCAACGCCATGGCGAGCCGCCGCCGGGACCCGGCACTCACGCATCACCTGAGAAGCGGCTACCAGTCCGATAGCCGCCCACACGCCCACCGGTAGCACCACGAGGCTCATGCGGTGGATGTCGACGCGATTGGTCAGCAGCAGCGGCAGGCTCGCGGCTGCTGCGGCCGCCACCAGCAGTAGCGGCCAGCGGCGCCGCCAGATCGCGAAGGAGAGCGAAAATCCCCAGCATGCAAACAGCAGCGCTGGACCCTGGGCAAGCGGGAACTCCGGTGGATCACCTCCGAGGACCAGCCACGGGTGGGTAGATCGGACGAATGGAAACGACAGCACCTTCTTCAGATTCGAGAGTTCTTGTCCAGCGACCATCTTGGCCATGATCAGGCGTTGGTGCAGAGTCAGGTTTTCGGGATCGGCATCTTCACCGAGGAGTTCTTCGACCCATTTGGGTGGCAGGTCGGTGGTCAAGATGTGCTCGCGACGCACGGTGACGAACTCGCGCGATCTGTCGAACGCCACCTGCACGAGCCATACAGCCGCCAACACGATCACCATGACGAAAAACATGTGACGACGGTCTCGCGTCAGCCGTCGCCAACGCCCCGTTCCATAAAGCAGCGCCGTTATCACGACCACCACCGCGACCACCCGCCCCGGGGCATAACCGAGCGTGGCGAGATAGGCTGCTGCTGCTGCGGCCAGGCCGTGTCGCCAGCCCTCCCGGGTCGGGTCGAGCAACCGCAGAAAAACTCCCAGGAGCAGCAGCACGGCAAAAAACGTCGCCGTCAGCGAAACCCCGTACCGTCCATAAAAAAGGACCACGGGGTTGACCGCAATGACGACCAGCGCCGCTGCGGCGACGTGTAGGCTGCCAACGACCCTGCCGATCCAGTACACTGCTGGCAGGCAAGCCACGGCGAAAAGGACAGACATCAGACGTAGGGTCGTGGGCGAAACGGCGACGAGCTGCCACAGTGCATAGGTGCCGGAGCCGAAGAGCAAGCTGTCATGGCCGGTGCTGACGAGACCTTCACCCCACAACAGACGAGAGGCGGCGAATCGCGGCCATGACATATCGCTTTTCGCAGCCTCGACCAGGCCCCTCATTGACTCCGGTTCCCAGACCATCAGGGAGCCGGAGTAGCCGCCGAGATCTGCGAGAAGGAAGAACGCCGCCAGGATCGAGGCGACACCGATCCACAGCGCTGTGCCGAGCTTTGGTGCCGGATCCTCAGTTGCGTGATCCACTCCGTTCCGGCGGTGCGCGAAGGCGTCCCACGTCAAGCCGGCAATCACGGTGAGGGCCATTCCGGCCATGACCGGGATCGGCAGCCACCCACGTGACGCGACAAAGAGCACCAGCGCTCCCAGCGCCACCGCGGCGAACGCGAAACGGTGCCGACGCAATCCTGACGGTGCGCGATAGAACCCGCACACCGCTGTGCAGAGAGTTGACGCGAAAATCACCATCGCGACAGCGTCCTTGGCCGAGACCAGGGCTGCGAAGCGTTGCAGGAGCTGAATCAGCGCCATCGGGATGAGTCAGACCGTTGTCCGAGGTTCGGAATCCGCAAAGTGCAGAGCCACCTTATATCTTCCGCCTCTTCCGAGCGGCGCGCAAGGCCTCAGTCCGGGTCCGCCTCAAGACCATCGACTTCAGAAATCTTGAGGTCGCCCTTTTCAGCTGCCGCAAGCAGCGCTCGCGCGTCGATGGCGTCCTCGGGGGCAACCAGGACTTCAACCTGACCGAGCCCATCGAGGGTGAGGCCGTGGGTCTTGCGCAGCGCTTCGCCGCGGGTCGAGGTCGGGATACCGTGAGCCCTCAGAAAGGAGCGCACCTGTGTCTCTTCGAACTCGCCCTGCGCGGTGTGGACGACGATCCATTCCTGTTCCATCTCGAAAAACCTCAGCCTGCATATCTCACCAACATTCTGCTGCGGCCGGAAAT
>CAYRFI010000139.1:0-10026 GCA_964423595.1 uncultured Thermoanaerobaculia bacterium
TGCTGCGGCCGGAAATCTGCAGCAATCTGCGGCGTTTGCTCCCATCGGGGTGCTCCGCGTACCATCAAGTACGCGTCCGCGCCCCTCAGGTCGCAAACACCACATCTCACAACAGCCTTCCAGCCTCGCGACGAACGCTGGTGAGATATGTACGCTAACACACCGTCGTGTTGACAGTTTGCAGACCCGTTGCTATGCTCCCATCCCCCATTTTTTGGGTTGCTCTTTGTCAGTTCACGAGACGAAGACGGGTCGGAAAGCGTCCACGGGACCACCCGTCAGTAGTCCCTGAGTGTGTGTTCGCGGCGCTCGCGCCGGAGGCACGCCTCGGGAACCATAGGCGCGTAGCTCAGCTGGTTAGAGTACTACCTTGACACGGTAGGGGTCAGCGGTTCGAGTCCGCTCGCGCCTACCATTTTGTGGATCCGTGAAGGCGCGTAGCTCAGTTGGTTAGAGCGCATCCCTCACACGGATGAAGTCCGCGGTTCGAGTCCGCGCGCGCCTACCACATCTTCGATGCCCGACCCCGTGGTCGGGTATTTGCGTTTTTGAGGCCAGATCGAGGCCGCCGGAAGGGCCTTCGACGGGAGTTCGAGATGAGCGAATCAGTCCGGGTGAGCTTGCCGGACGGCAGCCAGCGGGAGTTTCCCGTCGGGACCACCGTCCTCGAGGTGGCCGAGGCCATCGGCCAGCGGCTTGCCCGGGACACCGTGGCGGGTATGGTCAACGGGGACCTGGTTGATCTGCGGACTCCGCTTACCGCTGATGCTGACCTTCGCATCATCACGGTGAAAGACGAGGCAGCGGGAGACGTGATCCGCCACTCGGCCGAGCACGTGCTGGCCGACGCCGTGAAACGGCTATGGCCGGGAACACCGATCGACGCTGGCCGCCAGGACCACTCCGAAAAGTACCAGTACGACTTCCGTTTCCCGCGCGCCTTCAAACCCGAAGACTTCGAAAAGATCGAAGAGGAGATGGCTCGGATTATCGCCGAGGACCTCGAGTTCGAACGGCGGGAGGCCGATCGCGACGAGGTGCGGCGGGTCATGACCGAACGGGGTGAGGACATCAAGCTGGTACGCCTCGATGCCATCCCGGAAGGCGAGACCATTACGTTGTACGCGCACGGCCCGTTCCTCGATCTGTGTCGCGGCCCGCACGTGCAGCGCACGTCGCAGATCGGAGCGGTGCGGCTGCTCGAGGCCTCCGGCGCCTATTTCAAGGGCGATGAGCGGAACGAGATGCTCCAGCGCATTTACGGCACCGCCTTCGCTTCGAAGAAGGAGCTCGACGCCTATTTTGCGCGTCTCGAGGAACTCAAACGTCGCGATCATCGCCGGCTGGGCCGTGAGCTCGACCTATTCTCGTTCCATCAGGAGGCGCCCGCGAGCCCCTTTTTCCACCCGCGCGGGACGCTCGTATACAATGCGCTGATCGACCTCATGCGTGAGAAGTACGCTGTCTACGGATACGAAGAGGTCATCACCCCACAGATCTTCGATGTCGAGCTGTGGAAGCGATCCGGCCACTACGAGAATTATCGCGACGACATGTTCTTTGCCGACGCCTTCGATGAGGTCGAGGAGCGGAGTTCGAGCGTCAAGCCGATGAACTGTCCATCGCACTGCTTGCTCTTTGGCGGCAAGGCCCACTCCTACCGCGATCTCCCGCGGCGCATTGCCGATTTCGGGCGCCTCCATCGCTATGAGCGCTCGGGAGTGGTGACCGGCCTGACGAGGGTGCGGACCTTTTCCCAGGACGACGCCCACATCTTCTGTACTCCCGATCAAATCGAACCGGAGATTACCGCCCTCTTCGATTTCATATTCGAAATATACGCCCTCTTTGGATTCGAGAACGTCACGGTCTATCTCTCGACGAGGCCCGAAAAAGCGATGGGTGACCCCGAGGTGTGGAAGCACGCTGAGGCGGTGCTGGCCCGCTGCCTCGAGAATCGCGAGGATCTCAATTTCACGGTCAAACCTGGAGAGGGAGCGTTCTACGGACCGAAGATCGACTTCGATGTCCACGACGCGCTCGGCCGATCCTGGCAGCTCGCGACCATTCAGCTCGACTTCCAGATGCCGGAGCGATTCGAGCTCACGTACGTCGACTCGGATGGCTCCGAAAAACGGCCGGTCATGATCCACCGGGCGATCCTGGGTTCGCTGGAACGATTCTATGGCGTGATGCTCGAGCACTTCGGCGGCGATCTGCCGCCGTGGCTCGCCCCCGAGCAGGCGCGAGTACTGCCGATAACGGACGCCGTCAATGACTACGCCGACGAGGTGGCCGCCGAGCTCGCGAGGCGCGGTCTGCGCGCCGATGTCGATCGGCGTTCGGAAAAGCTCGGCTACAAGATCCGCGATGGAGAGACCACGAAAGTCCCCTACCTCCTGGTGGTGGGGCAGCGCGAGGCCGATGACAAAACCGTTTCCCTCCGCCTGCGGCATCGCAGGAATGAGGGCGTGCTGCCTCTGGGAGAGGCTGTGGACCGTATTGCCAACGCTGTCGAATCACGTTCATTAGAGCTTTGAGGCTTTCAGAAAAAAGGAGCTATCATGCCGAAGTTAAAAACTCACCGTGGCGCCGCCAAACGGATCAAGCGAACCGCGAGCGGCAAGTTCAAGCGGCACCACGCCTATCATTCACACATCTTGACCAAGAAATCCACCAAGCGGAAGCGCAAGCTGCGCTCGTCCACCATCGTCGCCCCAAGCGACGCCAAGGTGCTCGAGAAGATGCTCGCGGCGCAGAAATAGGGGGGCAGCATGCGCGTCAAAAGATCGTCCAATCGCAAGGACCGGCGCAAGAAAATTCTCAAGCTGGCTGAGGGCTATTGGGGCGGCAAGTCCCGCCTCCATCGTACCGCCAAGATCCAGGTCGACAAGTCTCTGCAGTACGCCTACCGCGATCGCAAGCAACGCAAGCGGCAGTTCCGATCGCTGTGGATCACCCGCATCAATGCTGCTGCGCGGCAGAACGGTACCAGCTATTCGGCCCTGATCGCCGGGCTGAAGAACGCCGGCTGCGATCTCGACCGCAAGGTCCTCGCGGACCTCGCGGTGCGTGACCCACAGGCCTTCACCCAGATCGTCGAGCTTTCCAGACAGGTCGAGGGCTGAGGCCTCGGTGAGCACGGCGCGACTCGACGAAGTCCGTGCCGCCTTCCTCTCCGACCTCGAGACCGCCGGGGGCGATGCGGAAGCGGTCGAAAAGGTGCGGATCCAGTATGCGGGCCGGAGATCGGGGTTGCTCAATGAGCTGACGGCTCATCTGCGCGAACTTCCGAACGAGGAGAAGCGGGATTACGGCCGCGGCCTCAATGAGCTCAAGAAGGAGATCGAGTCAAAGCTTGCTGACGCCAAAAATGCGGCCCAGGCCACAGCCATTCATGCTGGCACCGGTCAGATTCAAGTCAAAGGGTTGTCGCCAACGTTAACGGTCGGGACGGCTGTTTCGCGGGTCGATGTAACCCTTCCGGGGACCCCGGTCGTGCGCGGCGCCCAGCACCCGGTCCACATCGTCAGGCGACGCATCGAGGAGATCTTCCTTCGCATGGGTTACGACGTCGAGGCGGGACCAGAGGTCGAGGACGACTGGCACAACTTCGAGGCCCTCAATATCCCGCCCGACCACCCGGCGCGCGACGACCAGGACACCTTCTATCTACCGCAGGGCTTTCTCCTACGGACCCACACGTCGCCGGTGCAGGCGCGGGTGATGGAGAGTCGCAAGCCGCCGATCCGGATCGTTGTTCCCGGGCGCGTCTATCGGCGCGATTCCGACCTCCGCCACTCACCGATGTTCCACCAGATCGAGGGCCTGCTGGTCGACGAGGGCATCACGGTCGGCCACCTCAAGGCGACGCTCGAGACCTTCCTCCACGCTCTTTTTTCCGACGACGTCGAAGTCCGGCTCCGTCCCGGCTACTTCCCATTTACCGAGCCGTCGGCCGAGGTCGACATCTCATGCATCTTCTGCGACCAGAGAGGCTGCGGTGTGTGCTCGGGCTCGGGGTGGATCGAGATTCTCGGGTCGGGCATGGTCGACCCGCGGGTCTTCGAAGCGGTGGGAGTCGACTCCGATCGCTACACCGGATTCGCCTTCGGGCTCGGGCTCGATCGGATCGCGATGCTGGTCTACGGCATTCCGGATCTGCGGCAGCTTTTTGCTGGTGACCAGCGGTTGACGAGGCAGTTCGTATGATCTTCGACTCCGGTTGGCTGACCGAGTATCTCGATGGCGCCCCCGACCTCGACACGGTGGCCGAACGATTGACCGACTGCGGTTGTCTGGTGGAACTGCGCGAGAAGGGTGACGGTGCCGAAAAATGGGATGTCGAGGTGACCACCAATCGCCCCGACGCCATGAATCACCGGGGGCTCGCCCGCGAGGCGGCGGTCGCAACAAAGAGTCGGCTGCGGCCGGTCGACTTCGAGCTCTCCGAATGTGACGAAGACGCGTCTGGTCTGGCCGCGGTCGAGATCGCCGACCCGGTGCTGTGCTCACGATATGTGGCGCGAGTGATCCGCGGTGTCAGTGTCGGGTCCTCGCCGGAGTGGATGCGTCGCCGACTCCTCAACTGCGGCGTGCGGCCTATCAACGCGGTGGTCGATGCCACGAACTACGTGCTCCTCGAACTCGGCCAGCCGCTCCACGCCTTCGATCTCGATCTGGTCCGCGGGCGGCGGATCATCGTCCGGCCCGCCAACGCCGGCGAGAAACTCACCACCCTCGACGGCGAGGAACGCAGGCTCGATCCCTCGATGCTGATGATCGCAGACGGTGAAGGCGTGGTGGCGTTGGCCGGGATCATGGGCGGCGCGGATTCGGAGATCAACGACAACACGACCGACGTGCTGCTGGAGAGCGCTCATTTCAGCGCCTTGTCGGTGCGGCGGACTGCACGTCGCCTCGGCATGCACACGGAGGCCTCGCACCGCTTCGAGCGAGGCACCGATCCCGAGATGGCGGCGACGGCCTGCGACCGGGCGGCGGCGCTGATTGCCGAGCTGTGCGGCGGCCGGGTGTGCCGCGGACGCATCGACGTCTACCCCCGACGGTGGGAGCCGCAGCAGATGGATTTCTCGGTACAGGCGTTGTCGGACTTTGCCGGGTTCGAAATTCCGCCGCACCGGGTGGCTGAGATTCTTGACGGTCTCGAGTTCCTTCCCGAGCTCGAGGACGACCTGGTGCGGGCGACCGTTCCGCCTCACCGTGTCGATATCGAGCGCGTGCCGGACCTCTTTGAGGAGGTGATCCGGCACGTTGGTTATGGTGCCGTGCCATCGGCGCTTCCCGTCTTGCCGACCACACCGGGCCACCGGGACCCCAACTGGGAGCTCATCGACCGGGCGCGCGATGCGGCCGTAGCTGCGGGGCTCGTCGAGGTCATGACGTGGAGCTTCATCGACCCGGAGACCGACGAGCTGGTTGGCTCGCAGCCTCTGTGTCCAGGGAAGCCCCTCGCACTCGAAAACCCCCTGGTCAAGACCCAGGGGATGATGCGCCGGTCGTTGCTGCCGGGGCTGCTGAGCGCGGCTCAGGCCAATCTCAATCAGGGCGAGCGCACACTCGCCTTCTTCGAGCAAGGACGGGTTTTCAATCTTGATAGCGCCGGACCGCGCGAGCACGAGCGGCTTGGCATCGTTCTCCTTGACGAGAGCGGCAACGCTGAGGCCCGATTCCTGCGTCTCAAAGGCATTGTCGTATCCATTTGCGAGAGGGTTGGTCTTTTGACCCCGGAGTGGAAGCGTGGTGGTGAGCCGTGGTTTGCCGAAAACGTGGGCGCGATCCTCGAATTCGCGGACGGAAGACCCATCGGAATGGCGGGCTCGGTCGCACCGAATATCGCAGCTCGATGGGATCTCGGAGCCAACGTCATGGTTGCTGAGCTTGACATCGACTCCGCCATGGAGCCGGCTTTGCCGCGGTACGAGACGCTGGCGCGCTTCCCGTCAGTGATCATGGACATGACGGTGGAGCACGGCGAGGATCTGAACTATGCAGAGCTCGAATCCGTAACCCGCGAGAATGCGGGTCGGTGGGTCGAGGAGTTGAGCTATGTGACGCGGTTTCACTTGCCGGACGGGAGCGGACGGGTGCGAACGACACAGCGTCTGGTGTACCGGCATCCGGACCGGTCGCTCACCCAGGAAGAAGTCAACGCGGAACACACAAACCTGCGCGAAGGGCTGGCCAAACGGCTCGGTGTCACCTTTGCCTGACAACGTGGAGGAACCGATGGCGATGGACGCGGTGCTCAAAGAGCTCGAGTCGAGAATCGAAGAGCTGGTCAAGGCCTACCAGAAATCGAAAACCGGTGAATCAAATCTGGCCGCGAAGGTCGAGAAGCTCGAGGCCCGGCTGAAATCGGACTCCGAGCTCGGCGAACGCGTAGCCGAGTTGGAAAAGCAGCGTGACGACCTCGGCAAGAGACTGACCAAGGTTCTCTCCCTGATCGACGGCACCCTGAGCCCAAAGACCTAATTTGTCGCAGGTTTTGCGGCCGAGCGGATCGAGTCATCGATGCGGTCCGCCACTGCGGTGTGACCCAATCGTCGAAGGACCTGGGACCGCATAATTTCGGTGTCCATCGCTGGCGCGGAACCCTGCCAAGAGTAGATCAGCACGAGGACAGCAACAGTCGTCAGCGATAGAGCTGATCGCAAGATGTGTAGGTCTGGGACCAGGCGCCCGGTGGCCCAGATCAATGCTGCGATGACGATCACGCCAATCAGGATGACGACAACGGTCGGGGCGATTCCGATCCCCGAGCTGAGGAGGTTCGAGAGACCCGCACCGTCGGCGAGGGACGGCAATACGAGCTGCGCCAGCGGAGCGCCGAACTCGGGTGGGAAGGACGGCGTCAAGGCGATAGACAGTACAGCGTTGGCTCCGGACACAGTGATCAGGATGACGACGATTGCGGCGCCCCAGCGGTGCTCCGATAGCCCTGCCGCCCCCAAGAGAGCGATGGCTGCCGCGAGCGGCACGATAGGTATCAGGTGGCGAGCGGCCGCGCACCATCCCGCTTGCCAGTCGACGAAACCGGCGGCAAAGAGAACATATGCCACGCTGGCCATCAGGATTGGGCCCGCATCACGCCACCCGCGCGTTTTCACCATTCGCCACAGGCCGAAGGGCATGAGCAGGAGCAAGGGACAGTAGAACAACACTCCTCGGCGCGCACTGAACAAAACGCCCCACAGGGACTCGAGCTTCGGCAACGATACGCCGAGGATGCCTCGTTCATGAATTGCCTGGAAATCGCCGTGCGCCTTCAAGGAGTAGCCGGTGATCCACGGAGCGCCGAACGCCAGTTGGTGATATACCAATGCCGGAATCGCTCCAGCGATCGCTCCAGCGATGGCGCACGCCAGAATCGGGAAGGTTGTGCGGCGAAGAAGGAGAGTCGCGAAGATCACCGCAACGATGAGTACGGTTGGATACTCGGTGGAGATCGCGAAGCCCGCAGCCGCGCCGCCGAGGGCGGCCTGGCCCGCAGAGAGAGAGACGCGTCTCCCAGGGAAGCCGAGCAGGGTGAACCACGCCAGAGTCACCAGAAGAGCCGACGGAACGTGGCCGAAGAACTCCGTACCGTAGGTCCAGAGCGGTGTCGCGAGTGCTGCGATCACCGCAAAAGCCGTGCGTTTGCTCGGGTCCTGGTCAGGCACCGCCGCGCCGATGAGGAATGCCAGTCCGACGGCTGGCAAGGCCACCAGAAGCATTGTAACGACGTGACGCAAGGGCCAGTAGGCTGGGAGATCTGACGACGGAGCGCGTGGCAGGAGCGGATTGACGATCCACATTACCGGCGCCGCAATCAGCGACAGGCCGGGTGCTTTGTCGGAGTAGATCTTGCCGTTGCGGATCGAAACGTCTTCAGATAGACCGTAGAACTCGGCTGCGTTCCCGATGTCCAAGTGCGCCCAGAAAGAGATGGAGGTGGAGAGTTCGATACGGGCAACCTCGTTTGGATTCGTGGCAACCGCCGAGCCTGCGAGCGGAAGAACATAGAGGATGGTGACAAGTATCAGCGGCGGCCCGAACCACCATCGCGGTAGACGGCTCGGGCTGTCTTGGGAGTAAGCATGAATATCACTCATGGGCTGAAGCCGTCCGTCGCGCGTGCACATGCTGACAGCGTCTTTCGGGGATGCAATGAGAGCGTCTGAAACGATTTCTCACGACTGTAATCGAGTGTATCTCAGCGGTTGCGCGAGATCGTCGTTCCAAGGGTCTGCCGGCTCTCGCAGGGCTCCTCGGGAGCGGGAGATTCCCTTTTCCGATGCTGTATACTCGTGGTGGGAGGAACTAACCGATGGCGACCGTCCGAGCCACAGTCGAGATCTTCGGCCAACGGCTCGGTTTACGTGCGGATGGCGATGAAGCGCGGGTTCAGGAAATCGCGCGTTTTGTTGATTTCCGGATGCGGGAGGTTGCCGATCGCAGCTCGAGTGTAGATACGGTCAAGATCGCTGTCTTGACCGCCTTGAATATTGCCGATGAATTGTTTCAGGAACGAGAATCAGATCAGGACACCCGGCAGAAGAGATTGGAGAAGCAGGCCAAACGTCTCGTGACAACGATCGAAGAGGCCATGAAACCCGGCGAAACCGGGAAGGAAAGTTAATACTCGGAGGTCCCTACTCGGTTGGTGATGAGTGAAACTATCGTTGAACCAACACCTATTTGAGGGGTTGCCGGGTTCTCTCGCTCTGATGCCTGCCTTACGGCGGGAGATGGGCGCGGGACAGGCACCCACCTGTGGTTTCGCAGGTTCAAATAGGCTTGCTCACACGGCCGAAGCGGGGACCTCCATTTCATCCTCTTGAGACCACTGTCTGCTCCATCTTGATGCTGGTTGCACTGATCGCTCCTTGACATGGGGGTGCATCGTGGAACTACTTCAAGTAGCAGCGGGGGTCCTGCTGCTGCTCGCTCTTGTCGCCATGGTCGTTGTTTGGGCGCTCTGGAAGCGCTCGCGCAGCGCGGCGGCCCGCCTCATCGCCAACGCAGAAAAGGAAGCAAAGCGAATTGTGGCGAGGGGCGAGATCGAGGGACAGCGGATCCAAAAGGACGTCGAAATCCTCGGGCGCGAACGTCTGCTAGCGGCGCGCACCGAATTTGAACGTGAAACCCGCGATCTGCGGGTCGAGCTCTCAGGGCTCGCCAGTCGACTCGAGGAACAGGAAACGGAGCTCGAAGGAAAAAGGGCAGAGCTGAGCGATCGCGACCAGGCCATGGTGGCGGTAGAGGCGGAGATTAGGGAACGCGACGGCCGCCTTTCCGTGCGGGAACAGGAGCTCGAGAGCGCGGTCTCGGAGCAGCGCTCGCGACTCGAACAGATCGCAGGCCTGACCGTGGAGCAGGCCAAAGCAGAGCTCCTGCGTTCGATGGAAAACGAGGCGCGAATCGACGCTGCAAACCTGGTCAAGCGGATCGAAGACGAGACCGCTGAAAAGTCCAAGGAAAAGGCCCGTCGAGTGATCTCGATGGCCATCCAGCGCATCGCTTCGGAGCACGTGGTCGAGAGCACGGTGTCGGTGGTCGACCTGCCGTCCGACGAAATGAAGGGCCGCATCATCGGTCGTGAGGGGCGCAACATCCGCGCCTTCGAGCAGGCCACCGGAGTTGACCTGATCGTCGACGACACTCCCGGAGCGGTGATCTTGTCGTGTTTTGAGCCGGTGCGGCGAGAAATTGCCCGCCAAGCTCTGGCAAACCTCATCCAGGACGGCCGTATCCACCCGGGTCGCATCGAGGAGTTGGTTACCAAGGTCCAGGGCGAGATGGACGAGAAACTTCTCGCTGACGGAGAGGCAGCGGCGCTCGAGGTCGGCATCCCAGATTTTCACCCCGAGCTTCTCAAGCTTCTCGGCCGCTTGCAGTTTCGGTCGTCTTACGGACAGAATGCGCTCAAACACTCGATGGAGGTCTCCTGGCTGAGTCACCACATGGCGGCGGAGCTCGGGGCCGACGCTCAGGTCGCAAAACGCGCCGGTCTGATGCACGATA